>NZ_JACART010000005.1:0-81358 GCF_013386445.1 Pseudomonas sp. P7759 | reverse complement strand
TGCTTTTGCTTTGGCTTTTGATCTTCGGCGCCCCGTAAAACCACGCTGGCCGAACGCAGGCTTGAATCCGTGGGTAACCCGGCAGGACGCCGGGTTAGCCGCACTGGGCCATGGATGGCCCATTGCGGCGGCCCACGGATTCAAGCCGGAGTGAGGGCACACCGAGCCTAGGCGAGGTGCCGAGTGGTGGGGCGAAGACCTTTTGGTTACTTTTGGGGCGTTTGCCAAAAGTGACCCGCTGTAAGAGCGGAACCCTAAGTGGCCGTTACCGCAGCAACGGATATGTACGCTCACTTAGGCACCGCCCGAATCACCGCCCGAGGCCCCTGCTGCTGCCCCCCGGGAATCGCCTTCTCCACCGAAGGCAACTGCGGCGCCTGCACATCCGGCATCGCCCAACTATGCTCCGGCTGCAACCCCCCTTGCGCCCGCCGCATAAACTCATACCGATTCAACGTAATACTGCGCCCCGCCCCACTGTCCCGGATAATGTAAGGCCGCAAAAACACCATCAGATTGGTCTTGTTCACACTGCGCTTTTCATTCCTGAACAACGCCCCCAACCCCGGAATATCCGACAACCACGGCACCGCATCATTACTCTGGCTATACCCATCCTGCAGCAACCCACCGAGCACCATGATCTGCCCGTCATCCAGCAAAATACTGGTATCGATCGCCCGCTTGTTGGTCACCGTCCCGGCCTCCACCGAAGCCCGCGCATCAACCGTACTGACCTCCTGATAGATATCCAGCTTCACCGTACCGCCTTCGGAAATCTGCGGCCGCACATTCAGCTTCAGCCCCACCTCCTCACGCTGTACCGTCTGGAACGGGTTGTTGCTGGTGCCCCCGCCGCCAGTCACATAGCTGCCGGTGACAAACGGAATCGTCTGCCCCACAAAAATACTCGCTGCTTCGTTGTCCAGGGTCAGCAGGTTGGGCGTGGACAGAATGTTGGTGCCACCCTTGCTCTTCAACGCACGCGCCAACACCTTGAGGTCGAGCACCTTGCCGATACCGGGAATATCCACGGTGCCATTGACCAACCCCACGTTCAGGCCCTTGGGCAAGACATCGATACTGGTCTTGCTGGTCGGCGTGCTGTTCACGCCACTGCCGCCGAGGTTCACGCCACCAAACCCGCCCTTGCCACCGAGGTTCCCGGCTTGCCACTGCACGCCGAACTCAGTGGCATCGTCTTCGCCGACTTCTACGATCAGGCTTTCGATCACCACCTGGGCGCGGCGCTGGTCGAGCATGTCGATCACTTCACGCAGGTTGCGGTACAGCGGATCCGGCGCAGAAATCAGCAAGGTGTTGGTGGTGGCGTCGGCCTGGATGGTCACGCCGCCGGCGCTGAACGCGGTGTCTTGATCATTAGCCGTACCGTTGGTGTTAGCCGTTGAACCCGTGGACTGCCCATAACCGGATTGCACACCACTGCCGGTAGGGGTACCGCTGCTGTTTTGCGCGTTGCTCGCGCCTTGGGTGTTCTTGCCATTGCCGCCCATGGCGCTGAGCTTGCCACGCGCGTCGTCATTGACGCCGGAATCGCTTTCACCGGTCAGCAACCCACGCAGTGACTGGGCCAGTTTGCCCGCCTGGGCGTTGCGCAGGTACACCACGTGCATATTGCTGGGGTTGCTCTGGGCGTTGTCGAGCTTGTAGATCAGGTTGCGCGCCAGCTCGGTGCGCTCCGGGCTGCCGGAGCGGATGATGATCGAGTTGGAACGCGGGTCGCCGATCACGTTGATCTTCTGGGTCTGGTCGGCGCCTTGGGTTTCCAGCAGTTCGGAGACCATGGCGGCGATGTCCACGGCGATGCCGTTCTGCACCATCACCACGTCGGTGTCGATGGCGCTGGGCGTGTCGATGCCGTTGATGATCTGCGCCACCCGCGCCAGGTTTTCCGCGTAGTCGGTGATGACGATGCTGTTGTTGCCGGGGTAGGCGTTGATCGGGTTGTTCGGCGACACGATGGGCCGCAGCACCGGGATCAGGTTCACCGCGTTCTCATATTGCAGGCGGAAGGTGCGCGTCTGCATGCCGCTGCTGCCGGCGCTGTAGATCGGCCCACCGAGCAATTTGGCATCGGCTTCGGGCACCACCTGGGCCACGCCGCCGACGTCAACCACGCTGAAGCCCTGCATGCGCAGCGCCGCCAGCAGCATGTCGTAGGCCTGATGCGCCGGCACCTGGCCTTCGCTGACCAGGGTGAGGTTGCCCTTCACACGCGGGTCCACCAGGAATTGCTGGCCGGTGGCGCGGGACAGCGCGCGCACCACCGCCTGGATATCGGCGTCGACGAAGTTGAGCTGAACCGGCTGGTCACCCAATGGATTGCGTGCCTTGACCACCGCCGGGGCGTGGCCGCGTGCGCTGTTGGTGACCCGGTGTTGCACGGGGGCTTTGGGGGCCGGTTCGCGCAGGCGATCCTGCAAGGTCTCGCCGCTGCTGCGCGTATCGGCAAGCGGTTGGCCGAGTTCGCTGTCCACCAGCAACGGCTTGGTGGCCTGCTGGCTGCTGCATGCGCTCAGGGCCAGCACCAGCAACGGCGCGACCAGACGAAACGGGGGAACTGACCACTTCATGAAGCTTCCTTAGCGCCAAGCGCCTGATCCATGCGAACGGTCCCGGACACAGTGCCGGCCGAGTTGTCGACGGTGTCGAGCCTGCGTTGCAATCGCGCCTCGGACACCTCCAGGGAAAACGAACGGGCATTGCCCAGCAGCCACCCCACCACGGCATCGGCCGGGGCGTTATCGAAGGTCAGCCGCCAACCCGTGGGTTCCAGCGCCTGCAACTGGTAATGGCCTTGCAGACCTGCGCTATCCAAGGTCTGGCGCAACGTGGTTTCGTCGCCTTGCCTGGGCGCGGCGACATCCTGCAACAGCACCTGCAAGGCTGCGGCCTGGGCGCGCAGCTTGGGGGTTTCGGCCTGCCAGTAATCGATCTTCTTCAGCGCGGGCTGCACCAGCACCAGCCAGGTCAGCAAACTCGCCAGCACCAGCCCGGCACCGCCTAACAGGCGTTTTTCGCGCAAGGCCAGGCCGCTCCAGAACACCGAAGCCTGGCTGCGCAGTCGCTGCACTTTATTCATCGCCGGCTCCTGGCTTTTCTGCGGGCTGGGCCGGGGCAATCGTCCAGGCCTGCTCATTGCGGCTGGCGGTAAACCCGGCCTGCGCCAGCGCCGCCTGCCATTCACCCTCGGCGGCCGGGTTACGGCTGTCGGCGAGCAGTTCAACGTGCAAGCTGCCCTGTTCAAAGCTCAGGTTGTCGACGCTGCCGACCATAAATGGCAGGTTGCTGCCGGCCAGTTGCAACAGGCTGGTAAAGCGTTGGCCGGGATCGGCGGCCGCACCGGTCTGGCGGGCGGCCAATTGCTGACGGGCTTGCTGCAAGGGGTTGAGCACCACCGGCAGCTCGGGAAACGCCTGGCGCACCTGTTGGCTCATCAACGCTTTAAGGCGTTGGCCCTCCTCCACCTGACGCGCGGCGTACAGGTTGAGGCCAAGGGTCCAGATGGCGGTGGCAAGCGCGACACAGGCGAGCGCCCGGCCCCATCCAACCGTTGAGGGTTGGCTGAGGCGGCCGTGCAAGCCCCACGTGGGTACCGCGCCACTCCAACGCTGCGCCGCGTCAACCAGTGGCCTCTCCAGCGCCTGCAAGCCGAGCGGGTGCACCGTGCCTTGTTGCAGACTGTCACGTGTCAACAGATAGCCGTCATCCAACGCCGCAGCACCTACCGGTAAGGCAAAGGGTGCCGGGTAAAGCCCGCGCAGCTTGAGTGGTAGTTGCGCGAGCCGCTCCAACCCGGCCTTGGGCACCCACGCGACTTGCACGCGGCCATCGCTTTCGCGCGGGCCATGGGCCACCTGCATCTGCTCAACCGGGCCGAGGATCAGCGCCTGCGCGGCGCAGGCCACGGCCGCCGCCGTTTTCGCAGCGGGTAGCGGGGGCAGCTCCAGGCTGGTGAGCAGGCTGTCGCGCGGGTGCAGGAAACAGTCCATCGCCTGGCGCGATTTAGCCAACTGCGCCAGGCTTTCATACCCTTCTTCAATGACTGCGCCGCGCTCCAGCCAGGCAAATCTGACTTGGCTTTGTGCGGTCAATTGATCCAGCGGCGGCAAACCGATGCGCAGGCGTTTCATACGCCCACCCGCGACCAGATCACGCGCGGCTGACGGTCTTCAGGACGATGCAACAAGGCATCGATCGTCACCCGTCGCTGTTCACGCCGCGCCTGGCCCTGCACGCGGAACCATTCACTGGTAATGCCCACCTGCACTGAGTCTACGGCCACTTGGGGCAAGCGCAGGCGGTTGACGAAATCCCCGCGGTTGATGAACCACTGCCCGCTATCACGCTCAGCCACCAACCCGTGGGCCTGGGACAGGCTGAGCTGCGGCACCACCGCGCTGAGCACTTCGGCGCTGGCGGTGTTGCCGTTGACCCACGTAGGGCCGGGCAACACGCTGATATAGGCGTGCATGCGCTGCAACACCATGGGGTCGAGGCCTTCGATGCCGCTCAGGTCATCCAGGCTGCGAAGCATCGGGTATTTGGCGGGCGGTTCATAAGAGGCAATCACCCGCTGGCTGATGCGCCGGCTCACCGCCGGGTCGACGCCGATCAACCGGCACAGCCGCTCAAAGCTCTGCAACTGCTCGGCATCCACCTGCTGGCGATTGACCAGGTTGCGCAGGTTGAACTTGCCCTGCTCATCCTCGATCCGGCCTTCGAAGTCGCCACGTTGGGCGCGGGCCCAGGCCTGGTCAAGGCGGGTCAACACGTCCTTCTGACGTGCGTCCCAGAGCATCTGCCGGCTGCGTTCAAGGCCGCCCTGCAACAACCATTGCCCCTGGATGCGCAGTTGCTCGGCTTCCAGACCACGGGTGAACACGGTCTGGCGCGTGAGCATGGCGCCGGCCAACACGGCGACCACTGCGGCGATCAGCAAGGCGCTGATAATCGCCATGCCGCGCTGCTTCGCCGCTGGGGGCGAATACCGTTTCATGGTGGGCCTTACAACTGCCAGGAGCCGATATCGGCATTCACGCCATCGCCATCTGGCTGGCCGTCGGCACCGAGGGAGAACACGTCGACCTCACCGTTGGCGCCTGGGTTGAGGTAGTGATAAGGGTTGCCCCAAGGATCGTTGGGCAAGCGTTCAAGGTAGGCGCGCCAGTTGCTGTTCTTCGCGTCCGCCGGGCGCTCCACCAGCACTTTCAATCCCTGGTTCATGCTGGGGTAGGAACCGTGGTCGAGGCGATAGAGTTTCAGCGCCTGCATCAACCCACCAATGTCCTGCTTGGCCGCCGTGGCGCGTGCCTGGTCCGGCCGGTCCAGCACCTTGGGCACCACCATGGCGGCCAGGATCCCGAGGATGACCACCACCACCATGATCTCGATCAAGGTGAAGCCACGCTGCCCGCGAGGGCCTGGCAATGGGGACGTTAGGCGCGCGATATCCATCTCGACATTCCTTGGCTTGAGTGCAATTCGAGCCGCAGTGTTGCAAGAACACATGTCAGTCGTATTGAAAATCCTCGGGAGTTTCAGTCGCCAATCGGTCAACTGCCAGCGCTAGTCTGCGGGCCTGTTTCCCGGCTTTGAGAGCGCCATGTACGGCCGTCGCAAGGAGCAAGGTTTTACCCTGATCGAGGTGCTGGTGGCGCTGGCGATCATTGCCGTGGCCATGGCCGCCGCCGTGCGCGTGGCCGGGTTGATGACCCAGAGCAACGGTTTGCTGCGGGATAAATCCATCGCGTTGCTGGCGGCGCAGAGCCGCCTGGCGGAACTGCGGCTGGAGGGGCATTTGCGGGGTGGCAAGAAGACCTTCGAGTGTGATCAAGGCCGCCTGAAATTACGTTGCGAGCAGACCATCAACGCCGATGGCCGCCTGTTTCAGGTCAACCTGCAGGTGCTCGACGCCAGCCGCGAAGCGCCGCCCCTGGCGCGGCTGGACACCCAGGTCATGGCCGAGTGAGCAGCGGCAGCGCTGGGCCGTCCGGCAACTTGTCGAGGTTGACGCGCAGCTTTTCACCACCGCGTTCGATTTCCACACCGTCACCTTGGATGGCGGTCAGCCGCACGCCGGGGCTGAGGCGTTCACCCACTAGAAAGCTGCGCGGCGGGCCGTCGTTGAGACTCAGGATCGCCACCGCACCACGGGCGCCTGCCAACACGCCAGTGACTTTGACTTGCAGCGCCGTCGGCGCATTGGAAAACCATTGCAGCGCCGGGTTATCGCTGCGCGCCGCCAGTGCCTGGGGCGTGGCTTGGGGCGTGTGGGATTCTGCCGTGGTCAGCAGCAGCGGCGTCCATACCGCCACGCCCGCCAGGGCGGCCAGCACCCCCAGCGCCTGCACGCCGTGGGCCAGGGTGAAACGAGGGGCAAATGCCATGGGGAGGACCTCCTGTTTGTCCGTCGCACCAGCCTACAGATCAATTCGCACGCTTTTATTTCACAGACTCCCCAGTTCTCCAGGAAGCCCGCGATGAAACAGCAAGGTTTCACTCTGATCGAGCTGATGGTGGTGCTGGTGATCATCGGCATCGCCAGTGCCGCCATCAGCCTCACGATCAAACCCGACCCGCTGCACCTGCTGCGCAAAGACGCCGAGCGCCTGAGCCAGTTGCTGCAGGTGGCCCAGGCCGAAGCCCACGCAGACGGTCGCCCCATCACTTGGCGTGCGGATGCCAAGGGCTTTCGCTTCATCCGCCGCAGCGATGACGGGACGAGCGTGGAGTCCTTCCAGGGCGACACCCAACTGCGCCCGCGCCTCTGGGAAAGCACGCCCATGCAGATCAACATCGAACCCCGGCAAACCCTGGTACTCAATGCCGAGTGGATCAACCCGCCGTTGCGGGTGGTGCTGTCCGATGGGCAGCACAGCCTCAGCCTGCAACGCGACGCTGCGGGTTTGATGCGCGTGGTGAGTCAACCATGAACAGGTCCCAGCAAGGCTTCACCCTGATCGAAGTGATGGTGGCGATCATGCTCATGGCGGTGGTCAGCCTGATCGCCTGGCGCGGGCTGGACAGTGTGACGCGCGCCGATCAGCATTTGCAGGCGAGCAGCGAGCAGACCGAGGTGTTGCTACGGGCGCTGAACCAGATGCAGCGCGACATCAGCTTGCGCGCCAGTGTGGAGCTGGTTGCAACCGATAGGGCGCAAGACCAGACGCCCAAAACCGAAGGGCTGGCCGCCGTGACCGTACGCAGCTCCGACAGCAAGGGCTTCAGGCTGGACGTGATCCGCAGCGCCCCGATGGCCGGGGATGGGCTGCAACGCGTGCGCTGGTGGCTCAAGGGTGACTCGCTGTATCGCGCAGCCGCCCCGGCGCGGGACCGATACCCGCTGCCGGCGGCGAAAGATGGGGTGGTGGTGTTGACCGGTGTGAGTGACCTGCAGGTGCGAGTGTGGGACGCGGACAAGGGATGGCGACAATTGAGCGGTAATCGTCGGGAGGACCCGCTGGGACTGGAAATCAGCCTGGTGCGGCAGACGCCTCAGGGCGTGGAAAAGTACCGGCAGGTGGTAGGGCCGTTGAGGTCTTTGAATTAACTCAACAACACCACCCCACCCGGCAACTCCGTGCACTTGGCCCCATACGCATCGCGAATCAACAACGCCACGCCCGCCAACTGCTGCAAACTGAACCGCGCCTGCACCCGGCGCTGGCCCAACGCTTTGTTGAGCAGTAACAGCATGCCCGGCCGGTAGCGGTTGATTTCGTCCACCACCGTCGCCAGCGTGGCGTTGTTGAACACCAGTATCTGTTCACGCCAGGCCACGACCGCCTGGGTGTCTACCGTGGTCACTTCACTGACGCCAGCAACGCCATAGGTCAGTTGCCGACCGCCATCCAGGCGCACACTGCGTCCGGCGATATCCACCGAGAGCGAGCCCTCGATACAGGTCACGCACACGTTGTGGTCGGTGTTGCGCACGTTGAAGCGTGCCTGCGCCGCGCTCACCCAACCATCACCGGCCTGGACCTTGAGCGGTTGGGCAACGTGGGCGATCACTTCGACTTCACCTTCGACCAGTTCAATGCCCTGCCCCACCCGACTGATGCGGGTCTGGGTGTTGAGTTCCAGGCTGATCCCTTCGCTCAACAGCACTTGGCGTTGCTCACCGACTTCGGTGCGATAGTCCGCCGTGAGTCCGGCAAAGCCACCCGGCACGCCGACGCGCACCATCACCACGGCTGCCGAAGCGGCAATCGCGCCGCCCAAAAACGCGCGCCGACCAAAGCTGCGCGGTTGCGCCACCTGGTCGAGGGCCGGTGTGAGTTGCTGCCACAGCACCTTGGCCTGCTCGAATGCCTGGGCATGCTCGGGGCTCTGCGCGCACCAGGCTTTGAGCGCCTTGGCATCGGCCACGGTGGCGCGGCCCGAAGTCAGCAGGAGCAGCCAGTCGCGGGCTTCATCGTGCAGGGGGCTGGCGGCGGATGGCCGGGCGGTGGGGAAGCTGAAAATATTCAAGCGCGCACGTACTCACGGATTTATCAGGGACTCGACACTAAGACGGTTTTCCGGCCCCGGGACCGAACCGCTGAATCACTTTTCTTTCGAGGCGCTTGGCACAGTGGCCCAGGGCGGCCTTGATTTCCTTCTCGACCATGCGCGTGGAGATGCCGAAACGCTGGGAAATCTCCAGGTGCGGCGCCTCTTCCAGGCGGGCGGCGATGAGGATTTTGCGGCGACGGGCCGGCAGTTCGTAGAGCGCCTTGACCAGGGATTGGATTTCTTTCTGGCCGCCCACCACCCGCGACGGGTCCTGGGCTTCGTCGGCGCTTTGCAGCACTTCTTCCACTTCGCTGCCGGTGAGCAGGCGCGCGTCGGCCTGGCGGCGGTCGGCGGCGATGTTCAAGGCCATGCGGTAGAGGTAGGCGTTGGGTTGTTGCAGGTTGGGCGGCACGTCCATGCGGTCGACCCGCAAGTAGGTTTCGTGCAGCACGTCGTTGGCCAGGTCTTCCGAGCCCAGGCGCTTGCGCAAACGCACCTTGAAGTCTTCGTAGGAGGCCAGGAACAAGCTGACCATCGCACTGTGCCCGGTATTTTTCATCCGCCCCAGGCTCCTTTCGCTGCTGTGCATTCCATGCGCATTCCTGTTGTGTCGGGCATCAAAAGTAAAGTCACCGGTTGGCGCAGTGAGCTCGGTGCCGGGCGTTGGACTCGGGCCGCGCTCAGGCTGCGTACCAGTGCTTCATCGCGTTGTTCATCGCCGGTGGAGCTGACCAACCGACTGTGTTCAATCACTCCATCCGGGTTGACCCACACCTGCACCAAGGCCCGGAAACTGCCGGGCCGGGTCAGCGGCGAGCGGCACAGGCTGGTCTCGATGGCTTGCTGCAGTGCCGTCGCGTAGCTGTTGTTGATCCGCGCGGCGCTGCGTGCCGCCGCCCCCTTTGTGGGCGGTGGCTGGCTGACCTGCGGGGTCTGCAAGGTAAACGCATCGCTGCGTGCATAACGTGCCATCAGGCCACTCCCTGTCAGCAACATCGCCAGTGCCTCTTGCGCCGTAAAGCGCCCGCGTACCCCGATGGAGCGCCGGCCCCGCGTCAACTCGCGGTCCACCAGCACCGCCATCCCGGTGGCGCGGCTGTAGGCTTGCAGTGCGTGTTCCAGGTCTTGCGCCGGCAGGTTCAACGACAGCAGCGGTGACTCTGCCTGCGCCATACGACCGCCGGCCAGCAGCAACAGCAAGACCAGGGCGCACATGACGCGCCTCCAGACTCCCTGTTCACCCCCTGCTCTGCATCGCTGCACGGCCGACGCGCCCTAAAAACCGTCATCCTGAGGCCAGTTTATGAACCTGATGTTACGGTGATAGCAAAAAAAACATCACGGTGACGAGAAGCCCGCTGCACTACACTTTCAAGCCTAACCGGCCCACTCCTCAGGGCCTGCCAGGAGGCCCGATGAAGCTGTTACCGACCCTCGCCAGCCTGTTGCTGTGCGCTGCCCTGCCCGTGCTCGCCCACGCCGAAAACGCCGCCGGCACGTGCGCCGAAGTCAGCGTGGATGGCTACAAGGCGCCCGACTATGGCTGCCTCAGCCAGCAGATGGGCAACGACACCAATGCGACCAAGGCGGCGAAGAAAAACCGCGAAGCCCAGAACATCCCCGTGGAAAAACGGCCGCCCAATGCAGTGGGTTTGTCCACCCCGGCGGCGACCAGCGTGCGCATGGGCAATACCTTTGGCACATCGGTCAAACCGCAGCGGCCTTGAAAGCGTTGACAGAATTTTCATATCCGCCCACCTATGATCGCCCTCCTCGTTGGGGAGTAACCGGCTTCTGACCCTGTTGGAAGCGTTCGTATCAACATATTCGGCAATCTGCCGTGGTGCGAACACCGTCTTTTCGGTTGGTGAGACCAGCGACATCCCATGCCTGAAGTCGGGCGCATGGCGGTGTCGTTGTGTCCCATAGCCCGACTGGAAGCCTGACCGTGAACCCCATTTCCCTGATCCTCCTGGCCCTGGCCATGTCGACCGACGCCTTTGCAGCGGCCATCGGCAAAGGCTCCAGCCTGCACAAACCCCGTCTTACCGAAGCCCTGCGCGCCGGCCTGATCTTTGGTGTGATCGAAGCCATCACGCCGATGATCGGCTGGGCCATCGGTCATGCCGCCACCCGCTGGGTGGAAAACTGGGACCACTGGATCGCCTTTACCTTGCTGGTCGGCCTGGGCCTGCACATGATCTGGAACGGGTTGAAAGCCGATGATGAAGAGGCCGAGAAGCCGACCCAGCATTCCTTCATGATCCTCGCCGTGACGGCGTTCGCCACCAGCATCGATGCACTGGCGGTAGGCGTGGGCCTGGCGTTTGTCGATGTGAATATCCTGGTGGCAGCGGCGGCGATTGGCCTGGCGACCATGACCATGGTGACCCTTGGCATGATGCTTGGGCGGGTGCTGGGCACCGTGGTGGGCAAACGGGCAGAGATGGTCGGGGGTGTGGTGCTGATGCTGGTAGGTGCGACGATTCTGTACGAACACCTTTCGGCCTGAAGCCTGCTCTGGACCCAAAATGTGTGCGGGCTGCTGTGGCGAGCCCGCTCCCCCATTAGATGTATCTGTTTCAGGCAGCGTGGCTTCCAGTGGTGCAACGGCGAATAGGAGGTGATGCCCGCGCACAGCATAGACGCCCAACCGTCAACCGAGCACAGGCGTACAAGCCCTTCGTCCGGTTTAACGCAATAGTGAGCCAGCATTCTCTTTCCACCCTCCCAGGAGTTTTCCATGAGCACATTCGTTGCCAAAGATGGTACCCAGATCTACTTCAAGGACTGGGGCAGCGGTAAACCCGTGTTGTTCAGCCATGGCTGGCCGCTGGATGCCGATATGTGGGAATACCAGATGGAATACCTGAGCAGTCGTGGCTTTCGCACCATCGCGTTCGACCGCCGTGGTTTCGGCCGGTCGGACCAGCCGTGGACCGGCAACGACTACGACACCTTCGCCGACGATATCGCCCAACTGATCGAGCACCTGGACCTCAAGGACGTGACCCTGGTGGGCTTCTCCATGGGCGGCGGCGACGTGGCGCGCTACATCGCACGCCATGGCAGCGCGCGTGTGGCCGGCCTGGTGTTGCTGGGTGCGGTGACGCCGATCTTCGGCCAGCAAGCCGATTACCCGCAGGGTGTGCCCCTCGACGTGTTCGCCGGCTTCAAGGCTGAATTGCTGAAGGACCGTGCGCAATTCATCAGCGATTTCAACACGCCATTCTATGGCCTCAACAAAGGTCAGGTCGTCTCCGCAGGCGTGCAGACCCAGACGTTGCAAATCGCCCTGCAGGCGTCCCTCAAGGCGACGGTGGACTGCGTCACCGCATTCTCCGAAACCGACTTCCGCCCGGACATGGCCAAGATCGACGTGCCGACCCTGGTGATCCATGGCGATGGCGACCAGATCGTGCCGTTCGAAACCACCGGTAAAGTCGCGGCCGAGCTGATCAAAGGTGCCGAGTTGAAGGTGTACAAGGACGCGCCGCACGGGTTTGCTGCCACCCATACGCAGCAGTTGAATGAAGACCTGCTGGCGTTCCTCAACCGCTGAAATACCTCAACCATCCTCTCCTTGTTTGGCCGGGCTTGCCCGGCCTTTTTTTGCTCAAGAGAAACGCTGAGTCAGTACCAGACGCCCTGGACCGCTGATCACCAACGTGGTGAAAATGATCAACAGCAGCCAGCCGAACTGCGCTTCGAGCAGCGTCCATTCCGGGTGTACCACCAGCAAGGCGATCAGCAGCACACACAGGATCGGCAGGCATGCCAGGCGCACCAGCACCCCGACAATGATCAAAAGCGGGCACAGCACTTCGGCGAAAATCGCCAGCACCAACGTGACCGTCGTTCCCAGATGAAACGGATCCTCGATCTGCTTCAATTGCTCGCTGTAGTTGAGCAGCTTGGGCAATCCATGCACCCACAACAGGAACAGCGCCCCACAGACCCGCAGAAACAACAGCCCCAGGTCCGGATATTTTGATGCGTTCATAGGTGCTCTCTTTTAGTGGACACAACGCTCGATTGTGTCGACAGAGGCACCCGCACGCTTGCAAGCCTGTGCTGACCTCACGCCCCCGTGCCGGCAAACGCCGTGACGATCTCCTCCATCACCACCCGCACCCGTGCGGTGTGGCGCAAGTCGGCGTGGGTCACTAGCCACACGTCATAGGGCGAAGGCCGCGTACGGTCAGGCCATAAGCGCACCAACCCATCGCGCTCGCCGGTATAGACCGGTATTTCACCGATGCCGATGCCCGCAGCAATGGAACGGCGTACCAACAAGCTGGAACTCAAGGCCGCGACAATGCGGCCGCGACCCACGGGCTCGGAGACCAGGGTCAGGTCTTTCTGGGCTTGCAGGTAGGGCTGGTAAACCACCAGGTCATGGCCCTCGAACAGGCTGCCCGGGGCGGGCACGCCGTGACGGTCGATGTATGCCTGGGAGGCAAACAATCCTACCGGCCAACGGGCAATGCGCCGGGCGATCAGGTCTGGGTTGTCCGGGCGGGTGTTGCGCACGGCAATGTCAGACTCACGCTTGGCCAGGCTGAGGATCTGGGTGGAGGCGTCCAGGTGTACGCGCACATCGGGGTGCTTGTCGTGCAGGCGGGCAATGGCCGGGATCAGGAAGTCGATGGCCAGGGAGTCAGTGGTGCTGACGCGCACGGTGCCGGTCAGGCGATCATCCAGGCCCAGGATCTGGCGTTCCAGGTCGAGCGCCGAGCGTTCCATGTTCTCTACCGAGCGCACGGCAGCCTCGCCAACAGCCGTCAGCGCATAGCCCTCGGAAGTGCGCAGGAACAAGGTGGCGCCCAACGATTTTTCCAGGGCATTGATCCGTCGGCCTACCGTCGCCTGATCCACGCCCAACACCCTGGCGGCGCCGCGTAGAGTGGACGCCCGGCACACTGCGAGGAACACCCGCGCATCGTCCCAATTCATTGGTTTCTCCAGTGCTGCGAATATGCATCGCACCCGTGCCAAATCGCAGCATTATTACATCACTCAACCTGGCTATGCTGGCCCCAGAGAAAAAACTTCAGGACAGCCATCATGCTCGATACCCACGCATCACCTCGCCGCTCAGCCTGGCTGCCGATCTTCGCCGGCCTGTGTGCCAGCCTGGTCAGCATCGGTCTGGCGCGGTTTGCCTATACACCGTTGATTCCGACCCTGATCCAGGCCCAGTGGTTTTCCGCGAACGACGTGGTCTACCTCGGCGCCGCCAACCTGGTGGGCTACTTGATTGGTGCGCTGATCGGCCGCCCCATCGCTCAACACACCTCCAATAAAACCGCCCTGCGCATCATGATGGTGGCGGTGACACTCGCATTCTTTGCCTGCGGCTTCCCGCTGTCGGTGGTGTGGTTCTTCGCCTGGCGCCTGCTATCGGGGATCGCCGGCGGCGCAATCATGGTGTTGGTGGCCGCCACTGTACTGCCCCATGTTCCGGCGGCACGTCGCGGCCTGGCCAGTGGCGCGATCTTCCTGGGCATCGGCCTGGGCATTGCGGGCTCCGGCACGCTGGTGCCGCCGTTGTTGAGCCTGGGCCTGCAGCAGACCTGGTTTGGCCTGGGCCTGTTGGCGCTGGTATTGACGGCTGCCAGCTGGTTCGCCTGGCCCGCCGGCTCGCAGCCTCAAGCATCGGCAGCGCCGGACACCTCGGCACAGACACCCGCTGGCGTTTACCTGTTGTTCACCCAATACGCGTTTATGGCGGCGGGCCTGGTGCCAGCGATGGTATTTCTGGTGGACTACGTGGCCCGTGGCTTGGGTGCCGGTGCGCATGTCGGCGCGATGATCTGGGTGATGTACGGCCTGGGCGCGATTGTGGGCCCGGTCTCCTACGGGTTCCTCGCCGATAAACTCGGCGGGCGCTGGAGTATTCGCGTGGTGCTGGTGGTGCAGGCGATTGCAGTCGGCCTGCTGCCGATTGCCGGTTCGTTTACCGCCCTGGCGGTGCTGGCAGTCATCCTCGGTTCCTTTCCGCCGGGCATTGTGCCCCTGGCATTGGCGCGGGTACATGAACTGCTGCCCAACCATCACCAGCAACAGGTGGCATGGAGCCGCGCCACTGTATCCTTTGCGACGTTCCAGGCACTGTCCGGGTTTGCCTACTCCGCCCTGTTCAACAGCAGCGGCGGCCAGCACGCGCTGCTGTTCATGATCGCAGCAGGCGCCATCGTGGTCGCACTGGCCCTGGAGCTGGGTATGATTATGCTGAACCGTCGACCGCTCGACACGGTCCCAACCCCTACGCTCATCGCTGCAGGTATCCTGAAATGACACTTCCTCAAGAAATGACCCTGATCGAAATCACCACCCCTGGCGGGCCTGAAGTGCTGCAACCCCGCCAGGCCGATGTGCCGGTTGCAGCTCCCGGCGAGATCCTGATCCACGTGCACGCCGCCGGCGTCAACCGCCCGGACGCCTTGCAGCGCGCCGGCAAGTACCCGATGAAACCCGGCATGAGCCCGATCCCCGGCCTGGAAGTGGCGGGTGAAGTGGTAGCGCTGGGTGATGGCGTGACCGAGTACACCGTCGGTGACAAAGTTTGCGCCCTCACCAATGGCGGTGGTTACGCCCAATACTGCGCAGTGCCCGCCAGCCAGGCATTGCCAGTTCCCGAAGGCATGGACTGGATTCAAGCGGCGGCCATTCCGGAAACCTTCTTTACCGTGTGGGCCAACTTGTTCGGCATCGGCGGCGCCCACAAGGACCAGCGTGTGCTGATCCACGGCGGCACCAGTGGTATCGGCACCACCGCACTGATGCTGTGCCGCGAGTTCGGCATCCAGGCATTTGCCACTGCTGGCAGCGAAGAAAAATGTGCGGCCATTCGTGCCCTGGGCGCGGAAGCAATCAACTATCGCGAACAGGATTTCGCCCAGGTGATCGGTGATCAAGGCGTGAATGTGATCCTCGACATCATGGGAGCCTCCTACCTCAACAACAACCTCAAGGCGCTGGCGATGGACGGCCGCCTGGTGATGCTGGGGTTCCTCGGCGGTGCCAAGGCCAATGAGGTGGACTTGCTGACCATTCTCGGCAAACGCGCAATCGTCACCGGTTCGCTGCTGCGCGCACGGACCAAGGCAGAGAAAGCCGCGATTGCCGACCAACTGCGCGAGCACGTATGGCCGGTGCTGTCAGCCGGGCGCTGCCTGCCGATGATCGACCAGGTGTTCGACTACACCCAGGCCGATCAGGCACATGCGCGGATGGAGGGTGGCGATCATATTGGCAAGATTGTGTTGCGGGTTGCCTGATTATCCAGCGTAAACCGGGTAATCGATATAGCCCTCTGCACCACCACCGTACATCCCGTCCACCCGCAGCGGATTCAACGGCCACCCATTGAACAGCCGCTGCGGCAGATCCGGGTTGGCGATAAACGGCCGCCCGAACGCGATCAAGTCCGCCAGCCCCGCTTCGACCAACCGCGCACCGCGCTCTGCGGTGTAGCGGCCGGCGTAGATGATCCGCCCGCTGAACGTCTCGCGCACGGCACGGCGAAACGATTCAGGCAAGTCGGGTGCGTTGTCCCAGTCGGCTTCGGCGATGGAAACGTAGGCGATGCCCGACGCTTCCAGCACCTTGATGGCTTCGATGTAGGTGTGGTGCGGGTCGTCTTCCACCAGGCCGATGTACACACGGTCCTGATCGGTGCCGCTGAACAACGGCGAGAAACGCACGCCCAGGCGTTCCGGCCCGACCACCGCGCTCACTGCTTCGACGATCTCGCGCAGAAAACGCAGGCGGTTTTCCAACGAACCACCGTACTCATCGTCACGCTGATTGGCGTGGGCCGAGATGAACTGGTTCACCAGGTAGCCATTGGCCGAATGGATTTCCACCCCGTCAAACCCCGCATCCAGCGCATTGCGTGCCGCCTGGGCATAATGCCCAACCAAGTCCTTGACCTCTTGCGTAGCCAACGCACGTGGCACCGGCGGCTGTTTCAACTCACCCTCGCCCGACCCCGTTTCTATAAAGGCTTTGGCTTGCAGGGCCTGCAGGGCCGACGGTGCAACCGGCGCCGCCCCTTCAGGCTGCAAAGCGTTATGGGACACCCGCCCCACATGCCACAACTGGGCAAAGATCACCCCACCCTCGGCATGCACCGCATCGGTGACCTTGCGCCAGCCGTCGATCTGCGCGGGGGTGTAGATGCCCGGTGTCCAGGCATAGCCTTGGCCACGCGGCTCGATCTGCGTGCCTTCGCTGACCATGAAACCGGCACTGGCCCGCTGGCGGTAATACTCGGCCATCAAGTCGGTGGCGATATCACCCGGTTGGGCGCTGCGCTGGCGTGTCAACGGCGGCAAGACAATACGGTTGCGCAGCGTATGGTGACCCAACTTTACTGGGGTACTTAAAACATTGTCAGTCATTTAAGGATTTCCAAATTCTGGACGCGCTAAAGCATTGGCGACTTATAAAAGTCGCCAATGAATTCAGCGGTCTAATTAATTAAGCGGTGAGTTTCAGCAAGGCTTTAGCGACATCACTGGAACTGCCAGGATTTTGCCCGGTAACCAACAAGCCATCGGTAATGACAAAGGACTGCCAGTCAGCGCCTTTTTCATAAAGGCCGCCCAACTTCTTGAATTCATCTTCCACCAGAAACGGCACCACATCGGTCAACTCCACCGCCGCCTCTTCCGAGTTGGAGAACCCGGTGACGCGACGGCCCTTGACCAGCGGCTCACCATTGACCGCCTTGACGTGACGCAGCGCGCCCGGTGCGTGGCAGACAAAACCGATCGGCTTGCCAGCGCGCTCGAAGGACTCGATCAACGCGATCGACACCGGCGATTCCGCCAGGTCCCACAGCGGGCCGTGGCCGCCTGGGTAGAACACGGTGTCGAAATCGTCGGCGTTGACCGAGTCCAGTTTCACCGTGGAGGCCAGGGCTTGCTGGGCAGCCGGGTCGGCGGCGAAACGGTGCGTCTGTTCGGTCTGGAAGTCCGGCAGATCACTCACCGGGTCCAATGGCGGCTGGCCGCCGGCCGGTGAAGCCAGCACGATCTCGGCGCCGGCGTCCTTGAACGCGTAATAGGGTGCAGCAAACTCTTCGAGCCAGAAGCCGGTCTTGCGCCCGGTATCGCCAAGCTGGTCGTGAGAGGTCAGTACCATTAATACTTTCATTTTCCAGTGCCTCGATAGGTGTGAATGTCAGTTTCTTGCGGCTGACCCAACAACTGCCGGGTCAACCCCAACGCCTCATCAAAAGGCGCCGTAGTACGGGTGATCTTGCTCATGACGCTGGTCCCCAACCACAACGCATACAGGCGCTGGGCCAGGATGTCCGGGTGTTGCGTAATCGCTACCGAGCCGTCTTCGACGCCCTGCTGCAAGGCCTCGGCCAGCAACCCGATGGTGCGTGCAGTGCCGCGTTGCAGGGCCAGGCGCATCGGCTCTGAAAGGTCTGACACCTCCGCACCGAGTTTGACGGCAAGGCATTTGCCCGCGTCGGTGCAGCCGGTCTGGTTGTCGATCCAGCATTGCCAATAAGCCATCAACTTGGCGTGCTGGGTTAAACCCGGCAGGTCGAACAGTTGCTGCATGCCCTGCACGTAGTTGTCGAAGTAGTGGTCGAGCAATACAACGCCGAACGCATCTTTGGAGGTGAAGTAGTGATAAAACGAACCTTTGGGTACTTCGGCGGTTTGCAGTATTTCGTTCAGGCCCACCGCAGAAAAACCTTTGCGGCCAACAATCAATTGCGCCGTGTCGAGAATGCTCTGGCGTACTGTTTTAGTTTCGCTGCTCATCGGATTAGACCAGTCGTCTAGTGCGTTGAGAGAATGTTAGGAGCCTGGGCAAACTCGCACAATGTCAGATCCGCAAGGATTTCGGACATGCGCCAAAGTCGGTTGCCGTTTTCCCGGCAGCCGCCGACAATCTCTGCTCCCCCCACCCGGAGACATGCGATGCACAGCGTTGCGCTGATGGTTTACCCGAACTTCCAGTCCTTGAGTCTCAGCCTGGGCTCGGTGTTCGAGTGCGCGAACCTGTTGCGTGGCGAGCCGGCCTATGAGTTTCACCTGGTGTCGGAAAGCGGCGGCGCGGTGATGACGTCCCAGGGCTTTTCGGTGAACACCACGCCGATCCGGCCGGAGGGCTACGACACCCTCATCGTCAGCGGCTACCTGGAGTTCCGCCTGCCAGAGGCCAACCTGCTGGAACTGGTCAAGGCCGCCTCCGCCCAGTCGCGACGCGTCGCCTCGTTGTGCATGGGCATCTTCGTGCTGGCCGAAGCAGGCTTGCTGGAAGGCAAGCGCACCACCACCCACTGGATTCACGCGCCGGCCTTTCGCAAGCGCTATCCGCACATTCATTTGGAAGAAGACAAGCTGTTCGTGGTGGACGGCCAGGTGTGGACCGGCGCCGGCATGAGTGCCGGGGTGGACTTGGCGTTGGCCATGGTGGAAAACGACCTGGGCAGCGATCTGGCCCGACGCATTGCGCGCAAACTGGTGATCGCCCAACGCCGTGGCAGTGAACAATCGCAGCTATCGGCGCTGTTGGAACTGGACCCCAAGTCGGACCGCGTGCAACTGGCCTTGGCCTATGCCCGCGAGAACCTGACCCACGACTTGTCGGTAGATGCGCTGGCCGATGTCGCCCGCCTCAGCCCGCGTCAGTTCAGTCGGGTATTCCGCGAAGAGACCGGGCAAACGCCGGCCAAGGCCATCGAGTCGCTGCGGGTAGAGGCGGCGCGGGCGATGATGGAAACCAGTCGCCACCCGGTCGAGGTGGTCGCCCGCGAAACCGGGTTTGGTGATCGCGAGCGCATGCGTCAAGCGTTCTTAAGGGCGTTCGGGCAGCCGCCGCAGGTGATGCAGCAGGCGTTTAATGCAGTGCCGCCCGCGTAATCAGGTAACTCACCAGCTGCGGGTCATCCTCCAGCTCAATCGTCTGCACCGGACGCGGCAGGTTATCCAGCACCGTGCGCCAGAACGCTTGGGACACTTCATCCTGATCATAGAAGCGCACCAGCCAATCAGCCTCGCCACTGCACAGCACCTGGCTGGCGATGGCGCGGCCGATGCCTTTGCGGCGGTAACGCTTGAGGACGAACAGATCGGCCAGCTCCAGGGCATCGATGCCCGGCAGTTCGCTGCCTTCGATCAACAGGAAGCCCGCGATATAGCCATCTACCAACAGCAGGTTGGCGCTCCATTGCGGGTCCTGCCAGTAACGGACCAGGTGTTCGTCATGGATGTAGAAACGGCCATCGGCCTCCACATCTTCCTGTTCCCAGTCAGAGGATTCATAGGCGTAGTACTGGTAAAGATTACGGATCAGCTCGGCGTGCTCCGGGCCGGTCTGGATCAATTCGACGGTGACTTCGGGCATGAGACTCTCGGTGAAAAAACACAGGCCACCATTGTTCACAAAACCTGGCGGCAGGCCAAGAGAGCGGCCAACCTTTCTACTTGCTGAACCGATTGCAAATAGGTGTTGCCTCTACCAAAACCCTGAAACATTTCGAATAAACTCCGCGAAATTTCCGCTCTCTTTCAAGGACACGTATTTTGACAAACGCCTGTACCGCCGGCCTGGACGTGGGTTTTGCCTCCCTGGACTACCTGCAAATCTTCATCCTGGGCGTGATCCAGGGCATTACCGAGCTACTGCCGGTGTCATCCACCGCCCATATGCGTGTAGTTCCCGCCCTGCTCGGCTGGCAGGACCCCGGTTCAGCATTCTCCGCGGCCATGCAGTTGGCGGCGCTGGCGGCGGTGGTCAGTTACTTCTGGCGGGATGTGCGCCAGGTGACCACCGGCAGCATCGACGCCGTGCGCAGAGGTGACTACAACGATCGCTGGTTCAAGCTGGCGGTGGCGATTGTGCTGGCGACCCTCCCCATCGGCATTGCCGGCCTGGCGCTGTCTTCGACCCTGAACGCCTGCAACTCACCGTTGCGCGGGTTGATGGTGATCGGTATTTCCTGCGTGGTCATGGCCGTACTGCTGGCGGTGGCCGAAGTGCGCGCACGCCACACCCGCGAGGTGAGCGAGATGCGCCTGCGGGATGCGTTGATCGTGGGCATTGCCCAGATTGGCGCGCTGATTCCAGGGGTTTCGCGGTCTGGTTCTACGTTGACCGCCGCGCTGTTCCTCAACTTCAAGCGTGAGGAAGCCGCGCGGTTCTCCTTCCTGCTCGGCTTGCCCGCCATCGCCCTCGCCGGCTTGAAAGAACTGTGGGTGCTGCTGCACGCCGACATGCCGGCCCATGCCTGGCCGCATTTGCTGTTCGGCCTGGTGGTCGCGAGCCTCTCGGCGTTTTTTGCGATCTGGGGCCTGATGAAGTTCCTGGAGCGGTTCTCCACCTGGCCGTTCGTGATCTATCGCGCGTTGCTGGGGATCTTCCTGATTGTGGCGGTCAGCACCGGGCTGTTGAGTTGATCATGCCTGACAGCTCTCCCACACGTCGCGAATCAGCGCCTGCATCTTCAGCGCTTCGGCCCAGCGATCACTGATTTCGCGGCCGTCCGCGTCGGTAATCGCATAGGGCGGCGGGCCCAGTTCACAGGTGAAAGACAGGCTCTGCGGCGTGTCGGGCCGGGCCAGCCAGTCCTCAATCCCGTAGCGCCACCACTGGGTAAAACGCTGTACCCAGGCTTGGTGCTGGGGAAAGTCCAGGGAGACTTGCACCTGCTCGCTGCTGGCGACGCGGCCGTGGAAACCCCAGCTGTGGCGCAAAATCGTGCGGATATGGTCGTCGTCTTCAGGCGCGCCGGGCTCGGGCAGTTCACGCCCGACCACGTAGTGGGACAGGTCGGCCAGCAGCTTCAAGTCCGGCATTTGCGCCAGCAGGTCAAGGGTGAACAGCAGGTCATTGGTGAGGCGATAACGGTGGGTTTCCAGCAACACCGGAAAGTCCACCTGCTCGGCCAGGCGTTGCCAGCCTTCGATCAACCGGGCCGCCTCGGCTTGGGTGCGCGGGCGCACGTCGGCTTGCAGGGTGAGGTGGTGGCAGCCGTAGCGACTGATCACATCCAGTGCGGCGGCCAGGTCATCCACCGATTGCGGAAACAACTGGCCCTCGATCTGCAAACCTCTTGAGCTAGCCGCCGCGTGCAAACGGGCAACATCGGCAGGCTGCCAGTAATGGTCGGTAATGCCGTCAAAACCGGCGGCCTGGATGCGGTCGAGTTGGGCGTCAAGGGCGCCAGGTTCGGTTTGCATCGCCCACAGGGATTGGAACACCAGGAATTGGCGCATATCAGCCTCGCAGCAGGGGTTTGAGGGACAGCTCGGGGTTGGCCAGGCTGGCGGTATCGAGCGCAATCCGCGCGCTGATCAGGCGCTCACAGAGCTTGATGTCCTTGGCCACGCTGTTGCCCGGCGCCCAACCACAGGCGCCTTGCAAGTGCTGATTGGCGTCGAGGTAGAACAGCAACAGGCCGCCGCTCGGTAATGGGCGGTTGACCACTGTCGGTGTGATCACGCCGACAGTCTGCAAGCCCCAGCCGTACTGATCGGACCAGAAACCGGGAAGCGCCTCGAACGGCACTTCGCGCCCCAGCAGATTCAGCGCGGCATGCCGGCCCTGGGCTTCGGCGTTGCGCCAGGTTTCCTGACGCTGGTAGAGACCGTCGAGGCGGAACTCGCACACATCTCCGGCGGCATAGATGTTCGGCGCGCTGGTGCGCAGGTACGCATCGACACGAATGCCCTGCCCCACCTCCAGCCCTGCTGCTGCCGCCAGTTCGATGTTGGGTTGCATGCCGATGCCGACCACAATCAGGTCGCAGGGCAAGCGTTGCCCGTCCACCAACAGCACGGCGTCGGCCTGGATGGATTCCAGCGCCACATTCAAACGCACCTGCACACCGTGCTCGCGATGCAGATCCAGCAGCGCCTGGGAGATAACCGCTGGCAGTACACGCCCCGCCAAGCGTGGCCCGGCTTCCAGCACCGTCACTTCACAGCCCAGGCCACGTGCCGTTGCCGCGACTTCCAGGCCGATAAAACCACCGCCCACCACCACCAGCCGCGTGCCGGGGCG
Source organism: Pseudomonas sp. P7759 (assembly GCF_013386445.1). Classification (NCBI taxonomy): domain Bacteria; kingdom Pseudomonadati; phylum Pseudomonadota; class Gammaproteobacteria; order Pseudomonadales; family Pseudomonadaceae; genus Pseudomonas; species Pseudomonas sp. P7759. Next base: position 58,801 of record NZ_JACART010000005.1, on the reverse strand, counting down.
TAAGGCGCTGCGCAACGCCAGCGCTTCATCATGGGTTCGTAGGTAAAGCACATTGGCCTGTTCCTGGGGCAAACGCCGCGCCCGGCCGCCGGTGGCCAACAGCAGACCGGCGTAAGGCAACCAGTGGCCGTCGGCAAGTTGCAGGCGATGTTGCTGCGGCTCTAGCTGAGTCACCGGGTTACCCGCAATGTGCTCGATGCCCAACTCAGCCAGTCGCGCACTGTCGCACAAGCTGTAGCCAGCCAGCTCCGCCGTGCCCTGCAACAGGCCTTTGGACAACGGCGGCCGCTCATAGGGCAAGTGCGGTTCATCGCCTATCAGAATCAAGCGCCCGGTATAACCTTCTTCGCGCAAGGTCAGCGCCGCCCGGCCACCGGCATGACCGGCCCCGACGATAATCAATGGAGCGTTCATCATCAGGCCGTGACCGCGAGCAACACCCGCCCCGCTTCGACCCGCACCGGGTAGGTCTTGAGGTTGACGCACACCGGTGCGCCGAGGGCCTTGCCGGTGCGGTAGTCGAAGCGCCCGTTGTGCTTGGGGCATTCGATCACGTGGTCCATCACCAGGCCGTCGGCCAGGTGAATTTTCTCGTGGGTGCACAGGCCGGCGGTGGCGAAGAATTCATTCTCGGCCGAGCGGTACAGCGCATAGGTGTGCGGGCCGTGGTCGAAGCGCAGCACGTCTTCTTCGTCGATTTCGCCCACGGCGCAGACGTCGATCCATTGGTCGTTCATGGTGTTTTCTCTTGTTCTTGGGTGGAGATCAGCCAGCAGCGGTTTCTGCATGCACCGGCGCATGGGCAGCCGAATGAGTGTTCGGGTGAATCGGGCGCTGGATGAAATAGGTCGGGTCGCTGCGCTGCCTCCAGATCGTCGGCAGGATTTCCTTGTACGCCTCGAACAGGTTGGCGTACGGCGGCGGGCAGTCGCTGCGGATCTCTTCGTGCAGTTGCGCGAGGGCGTGGTACGGCACCATCGGGTACATGTGGTGTTCGAGGTGGTAGTTCATGTCCATGTAGATAAAGCGCAGCACGCGGTTCATGTAGATGGTGCGGCAGTTGCTACGGTGGTCCAGCACGTCTTCGGCCAGACCGACGTGCTGGGTGAGGCCGAAGATATAACCGAGCCAGGCACCGTAGAGGCTCGGCAGGCCAACCAGCATCAGCGGCAACCAGCTGTGCAGATACAACGCGGTGCCAATCACCACGGCATAAATACCCACCCAGATACGTGCCGCGCGAAACACCTTGGGCCATTCGGACTCAGGGATGAAATCCGCCTCCTGGGCACTCATCTTGCCGATGGCATGCCGCGCCACACCGCTGAAGGTTTTCCAGGCCAGGGGCAGGTTGAACAGGCTCAGAAACATCATCAACAGGCTCGGCGGACGCGGCTCGACGATCTCCGGGTCGCGGCCGACCACGATGGTGTCGGTGTGGTGACGGGCATGGCTCCAGCGCCACACGTGGGGTTCGAAGATGCACATGAAGCTGGCGACCTGATACAACCCATCGTTCATCCAGCGCGTCTTGAACGCGGTGCCGTGGCCGGTTTCGTGCCAGCGCGGGTTGGACGCCGTGCCGTAGAGCACGCCGTAAGCGAGGAAGAACGGCACACAGGCCCAGGTGCCCCAGAACCAGTAGCCGCCAAAACCGGTGGCCAACAGTGCGATCAGCCAGATGGCGGTGTCGAGCAAGGCCGGGCCATCGCGGCGCTGCATCAGTTCTTTCATGCGTTTGCGCGAGATGGGCGACTGGTACCAACTGGCCGAGACCAGGCCCTTTTCAGCCGCGCGGGCGGCTTCGGGGCCGGTGAGGCTGTAGTCGCGCCGGGCGGTGTGAGCGGTGTGTTCAGGCATTGTTATTGTTCTCCGCAAGCGGGTGGTTTCAGGTGCTGTGTGAAACCCACGATAGAGAACGCCTAAATCACCCTCAAGGCCTTGAATCCATTCCCTATCAAGCTATCATCCAGGCCCAGCGGGGCTTGATAGTTTTCTATCAAGACGCTCAAGGGGGCTGTCATGAACAACAATAAACGCCCAACCATCGCCACCGTTGCCGCCCAGGCCGGGCTGAGTGTGGCCACCGTCGACCGTGTGTTGAATGCACGTGCGCCGGTCAACCCCGAGACCGCCGAGCAGGTGTTCCAGGCGGCCGAAGCCGTGGGCTATTTTGCGGCGCGGTTGATCGGCCAGCGCATTCGCGAACGCCGGCCGACCTATCGTTTCGGCATCCTGTTGCTGGCCACCGCCCAGGCGTTCTATGCCAGCCTGGCGCAAGCCATCAGCGCCGCCGCCGAGCAGCATGCCGGCGCCAACCTGACGTGCCAGTTCGAGTACATCGTCGATCGCACGCCCAGCGCCATTGTCGCGCAGATCGAACAACTGGCCGTGCAATGCGATGGCCTTGCGGTGGTGAGCTTTGCCCATCCGCTGATCAACGCCTGCCTCAAGCAGATCCGCGAAGCCGGTGTGCCCGTGGTGGCCCTGCTTTCGGATATCCACGAACAGGCCGAAGAACCCTACGTCGGCCAGGACAACCATGTGGTCGGCCGCACCATGGGCTGGCTGCTCGCCCGCACCTGCGGCGCCCGCAAAGGCAGCGTGGGCATCCTGCTCGGCGGCCATCGTTTCCTCGGGCACCAGGCACGGGTCGAAGGCCTGCACAGCTACCTGGCCGAACACGCGCCGGGGCTCAAGCCGTTGGAGCCGCTGATCAACCTGGACAACTGCGACATCACCGAAGAAGCCACCCTCGACCTGATCAGCCGCCACAGCGACCTGCGCGGATTGTGCGTGGTGGGCGGCGGCGGTGACGGCATCATCAGCGCCCTGGCGCAGCTGCCCAAGCGTCCGGCGCTGTGTTGCATCCTGCAGGAGTCGACCGCGCTGTCGCGCCAGGCGTTGGGCCAGGGGTTGATTGATGTAGTGATGGACTCGCAGCCGGGGCAGACAGCGATGGCGTTGGTGCGGCTGATGGTGGAGTTGCAGAGTGCAGAGGGGTTCGATCCGGTGCGGCAGCGGGTGTATGTACCGCCGCAGATTGTGACATCCGAAAATAGGGGCAACTGAACGTGCCGCCTTCTTTTGTGGCGAGCCCGCTCGCCACAGGGGGTTCTTGGCTCTCAGTTGCGACGGAAATCCCCGGCATTCAGGCCAAACCGACTCATCTTGTTGTACAGCCCACCCCGCGACACGTTGAGTTGCCGCGCGGCCAGGCGGATGTTGCCGCCGGTGCTGTTGAGCGCGGCGACGATGGCGTGCATTTCGTGGCTGCTCAGGTCCTGGGCAGGCGGCGCTTCCTGGATGCGCAGCGGGGTGCGGTGGCGGCTTTCCAGCGGCAGATCCACCGTTTCGATCCGTGCTCCCATCGCCAGGTTGGTCGCCCGTTCGATGCTGTTTTCCAGCTCGCGTACATTGCCCGGCCAGCTATAGGCGGTGAGCAGCGCCAGGGCGTCTGGTGAAAATCCCTGCACCGATTTACGCAGTGAACGAGCGCAGCGGACCAGAAAATGCCGCGCCAGCAGCGGAATATCTTCGCGGCGCATGCGCAGCGGCGGCACGGTCAGGTTCAGCACGTTAAGGCGGTAGTAGAGGTCTTCACGAAACGCGCCTTCCGCGACCGCCTGGCTGAGGTTGCGGTGGGTGGCGGCGATGATGCGCACGTTCACTTGCCGCGAGTTCTTCGCACCCACACGGGTGATTTCGCCTTCCTGTAATACCCGTAGCAGACTGACTTGGGCATCGAAGGACATGTCACCAATCTCATCGAGAAAGATGGTGCCGCCATCCGCCAGTTCGAACTTGCCCGCCGAGCCGCCACGGGTGGCGCCGGTGAACGCGCCTTCGACGTGGCCAAACAGCTCGCTTTGCACCAGGTCCCGTGGAATCGCACCGCAGTTGACCGCCACAAACGGGCCGTTGCAGCGCTCGCTGCCATTGTGGATGGCCTGGGCGAACAGCTCCTTGCCGGTGCCGCTTTCACCAAGGATCAGGGTGGTGGAATCACTGCGACTGGCGATGCGTCCCAAGTGCAGGGCATCCTGGATCGCCCGCGAGCTGCCCTGGATGGTGTCGAAGGTGTAACTGGCCTGGGTGCCGATGAGGCGCCGGGTGATTTCGCGAATGCGGCGGTTCTCGCGCAGCGACACGATCACCCCGCCCTGCTCCAGCGGGCACACCGAGACCAGGCAGGCGAGTTGACTGCGGTTGTGCAGGTGGAAGGTGCAGTCGAGGTCGCGCACGGGCTCGCCAAGGGCGTCACTCAGTTCACTACGGCCCAGTTGCTGGAAAGGCCGCCCGATCAGCTCCAGCCCGACGCCAAACAACTGCCGGGCATAGCGGTTGAGCGCCTTGATGCAGCCGCGTTCGTCCAGCACCACCAGGCCTTCGTTGAGCACTTCGAGGACGGCCTGCTGTTCTTCCAACAGCCCTTGCAGGGCCATCTGCCGCGATACCGCGTCGGCCGCAGCCTGCACCGTGCCGAGGGTATGGAAGTGAAACCAGCCGGGCTCGGCAGTCAGCGTCAGCATGGCCACGGTCTGGCCCTGGGCATTCTTGATCGGCGCGGCGGCGCAATGCATGCGGCGCTGGCGCAGGCCGATACCGAAGTTTTCCTCGGCCAGCACGTACACCAGGCGGTCCTCGGCCAGCGCCAGGCCGGTGCAGTTGGTGCCTTGCACCGATTCCAGCAGGCGACTGCCCACGGGGGTGATGTCCAGCCCACAGAAATACAGGGTGGTGCCGTCGGCATCGGTAAGGTTGATATGACCGCGTGGGTTGTAGGCCAGCAAACCATGCATGACTTGCGCGGCGGCCTCGATCAGCACCCGGTGTGCGGCCTGGGCGGCGGCCTGCGTGTCGTCGGCTACAAAGCGGTACGCATTGTCGGCCGGGTCGATACCGGCCTGGACGCTGCGCCGCCAAGAATCCCAGATCACTTGGCGCACCTGCGTCGGGCGTTCGACCTGGCCGGCCAGGCAGTCGCGCCAGGCCTGTTCCAGTGCGACGACCGGGCCATCGTTCAGCGCGGCAGGCCCCAGGGCCGTCAGGTAGTCGAGGTCTTGCACGCTGAACGCCAGGCTCATTGGGCGGTATCCATGTTCATGTTTTTGACATGTCAGTATAGGCATGTCATCAAAATGAACACTTTTTGTTTATAGATAATTATTAATCGTTATTTATCAACAGCTTACAAAATGGCACAGCCCTTGCTCTGACCCCTTTGCCATCAGGACCGTCCTGAGGCCAATAACAACAAGGGGTTATTTCATGAGTACACAGAACATCCGCCTGGGCCTGATCGGTGCCGGACGCATGGGCAGCTTCCACGGCCTGACCGCCGCGCGGCATATCCCCTGCGCCAGCCTGGCAGCGATCGCCGACCCGACGCCAGGCCAGGCCGCCCGCCTCGCCGCTGAGCTGGGGGTGAGCAAGGTCTACACCGACCCCCAGCAGTTGCTCGACGACCCGGACATCGACGGTGTGCTGATTGCCGCCCCCGCCCGCAGCCACGCCGAGCTGGTGATCAGCGCCGCCCGCGCCGGCAAGGGCATCTTCTGCGAAAAACCCATGGCCATCACCCTCGAAGAAGCCGACCGCGCCATCGCCGCTGCGGCCGATGCGCGGGTGCCGCTGCAGGTCGGGTTCAACCGGCGCTTCGCCAAGAGCTTTCGCACCGCGCATCTCGACGTTGCCGCCGGCCGTATCGGCACCCCACAGTTGCTGCGTTCGCTGACCCGCGACCCGGCGTTGAACAACCCGGCCAAGTCGCCGCAATGGGTGATCTTCCTGGAAACCCTGATCCACGACTTCGACACCCTGCGCTACCTCAACCCCGGCGCCGAGGCGGTGCAGGTCTACGTGATGGCCGACGCTTTGATCGCCCCGGAATACAAAAGCAAAGGCTTCCTCGACACTGCCGTGGTCGCGATTCGCTTCGACAACGGCGCCATTGCCACTGCCGAGGCCAACTTCCAGGCCGTGTATGGCTACGACGTGCGCGGCGAAGTGTTTGGCAGCGCCGGCATGCTGAGCATGGGCAGCCTCAACGATTGCGACCTGGTGCGCTACCTGGCCCAGGGCATCCAGGCCGACACCCAGCGCCTGGACACCGACCTGTTGCGCGACGCCTACATCGCCGAGCTCAACCACTTCGTCGACTGCCTGCGCAGCGGCGCCAAGCCCCTGGCCAGCGGCGAAGACGCGCGTGCGGCATTGGCGATTGCCCGCGCCTGCATCGAGTCGTTCGAAACCGGCAAGGCGGTGGCCGTATGAGCCCGTTCACGCTGGCCGTCAGCGCGGAAATGGTGTTTCTCGACCTGCCCTTCATCGAACGCGTGAAGCGTATTCATGCGCTGGGCTTCAGTGCCGAAATCTGGAACTGGACAAACAAGGACATCGCCGCCCTGGCGGCTACCGGCGCCGACTTCACCTCCATGACCGGCTACATCAGCGGCACCCTCACCGACCCCGACGGTATCCGCCAACTGCTCGACAGCGCCCGCGAATCCTTAGGGGTGGCCGAGCAATTGAATTGCCCCAGCCTCAACCTGCACGGCACCGGCCTGGGTGACGGCGGCCTGCCCGTGCAGCCCGTGAGCCAGACCACCGGCCGCATGTGGCTGAGCGCCTGCAAGACCCTGGAAAAAATCGCCCGTTTGGGGGAAGACGCCGGCCGGGTGTTCCTGCTGGAAAACCTCAACACAGACGTTGACCACCCCGGCACCCCCTTCGCCCGCGCTGACGATACCCTGGCGCTGATCGAGGCCGTGGGCAGCCCGCACCTGAAGATGAACCTGGACCTGTACCACGCGCAGATCGGCGAAGGAAACCTGATCGAACTGATCCAGCGCGCCGGCACACATATCGGTGAAATCCAGGTGGCCGACGTGCCGGGACGCAAGGAGCCCGGCACCGGTGAAATTCACTACCCGGCCATCGCCAGGGCCTTGCACGCCATGGGCTACAGCGGCGTGGTCGGTCTGGAAGGCTGGGCCAGCGGCGACAGCGAGTTGGCTTTGGCGCGTTTCCGCCAGGCGTTCACCCTATAACAATAAAAGGATCACCCTTATGAATCGCTATTCGTTGTTTGCTGCCACCTTGTTGCTGCTGTTCAGCCAATGGACCTTCGCGGCTTATCGCATCGGCGTGAGCATTGCCCGCGTCGACGATAACTTCATGACCTACGTGCGCACCGGCCTGGAAGCGGCCACCAAGCAGCAGGATGTGCAGATCCAGTTCGAAGATGCCCAGGGCGATGTGGTGCGCCAGCTCAATCAGGTCGAAGGCTTTCTCAACCAGAAGGTCGACGCGGTGATCGTGCTGCCGGTGGACACCGCCGCCACCGCCAACATGACCCGCGCCGCCGTCGCGGCCAAGACGCCGCTGGTGTACGTCAACCGCCATCCGGACGAGCGCACCTTGCCCAAAGGCGTGGTCACCGTGGCTTCCAACGACATCGAGGCCGGGCAATTGCAGATGCGCTACCTGGCGGAAAAACTCGACGGCAAGGGCAATGTGGCGATCATCATGGGCGACCTTGCACAGAACGCCACCCATGACCGCACCGAGGGCGCCAAACAGGTGCTCAAGGACTTTCCCGGGATCAAGGTGGTCGAGCAGCAAAGCGCCGAATGGCAACGCAGCAAGGGCATGGACCTGACCAGCAACTGGCTGCTGGCGGGCACGCAGTTCGATGCCATCGTGGCCAACAACGATGAAATGGCGATTGGCGCGGCCATGGCCTTGCAGCAAGCGGGGAAAGCCAAGGGTGACGTGGCGATTGTGGGCATTGATGGCTTGCCCGATGGGCTGGCGGCGATAAAGCGGGGGTTGCTGACGGCGTCGGTGTTCCAGGACCCGAAAGCCCAGGCGACCCAAGCAGTGCAGGCGGCCGTGCGGATGATCAAGGGCGAGGCGATTGAGCCGGAGGTGTGGGTGCCGTTTGAATTGATCAAGCCGGAGCAGGTGGCGGTGTTTGAGCAGCGCTACAAATAGAGTGAAATACAACAATCCAAATGTGGGAGCGGGCTTGCTCGCGAATGCGGTGGATCAGCCAATGAATCTGTTGACTGACACTCCGCATTCGCGAGCAAGCCCGCTCCCACATTTGTTACAGCGTCAGGCCTTTAGTCCAGGTCGCTGGCGTTATGTCGCTCGGCCAACTGCTCATGAGGCTCACCGGACACCCGATTCACCCGCCGCCCGCGCTGCACCGCTGGCCGCGCTTCGATGGCGTCCGCCCAGCGCAACACGTGCTTGTACTCGTGCACCGACAAAAACTGCGCCGCGCCATACAGGCGGCCTTTGACCAACCCGCCATACCACGGCCAGATCGCGATATCGGCGATGGTGTATTCATCACCCGCTATGTATTCGCTCACCGCCAGGCGCTGGTCGAGTACGTCTAACTGACGCTTGGTTTCCATGGCAAAGCGGTTGATCGCGTACTCCATCTTGCTCGGCGCATAGGCATAAAAATGCCCGAAGCCACCGCCCAGGTAGGGCGCGCTGCCCATCTGCCAGAACAGCCACGACAGGCATTCGGCACGGGCCGCAGGCTCAGTGGGGAAGAACGCGCCGAACTTCTCGGCCAGGTACTGCAAAATCGCGCCCGACTCGAACACCCGAATCGGCGTGGCGCCGCTGCGATCCAGCAGCGCCGGGATCTTGGAGTTCGGGTTCACCCCCACAAAACCGCTGCCGAACTGGTCGCCGTCACCGATCTTGATTAGCCAGGCGTCATATTCCGCAGCGCTGTGACCCAGCGCCAGCAGCTCCTCCAGCAGGATCGTGACCTTCTGGCCATTAGGCGTGGCCAGGGAATACAGCTGCAGCGGGTGCTTGCCCACCGGCAAGTCTTTTTCGTGGGTCGCACCGGCAATCGGTCGGTTGATGCTGGCGAAGGTGCCGCCATTTTCGGTGTCCCAGGTCCACACTTTCGGGGGTACGTAATCGGTCATGCTGACGGCTCCAGAGGCGTTTGCGATCGGCGAAGCGCTCCAGCCTAAACCAAAGGTTGATGACTCGTCACACAGTGAATGCCACCGCCACCCGCCGCAATGGCATCGATATTCAGCGCCACCACCTTGCGGTCCGGGTAGAGCCGGGCCAGCAGGTCCAGCGCCTTGCGGTCCGCCACCGGGTCGCCAAACTCCGGGGCGATCACCGCACCGTTTATCACGAAGTAATTGATGTAGCCCGCTGCGAAATCCGCATTGCCCCTACTGAACTTGCTTTTACGCGGGTTGAGCGGCGGCGACACCGTGTGCACCTGCAAAGCCCGACCGTCGGCATCAGTGGCCTTTTTGAGAATTTCCAGGTGCGCCAGGGTGACCTTGTGATCATAGGATTCGGGGTCGGTATCGAGGTTGGCCAGCACCACGCCGGGGGAGACGAAGCGTGCGTAGAAATCGACGTGGGCGTCGGTGATGTCCTTGCCCTTGATGCCCGGCAGCCAGATGATTTTGCGCAGACCCAGGCGTTCCTTGAGTTCGGCTTCGACCTCGGCCTTGCTCCAATCCGGGTTGCGATTGCGGTTGATCCAGCTGCTTTCGGTCATGATGCCGGTGCCGAGGCCGTCGACTTCAATCCCGCCACCCTCGCCCACCAATTCGCTGCGGATAGGCCGGGCGCCGGTTGCTTCGGCGATCTGGGCCGCCAGCAGCGCGTCATCGTCGTGCTGCTGCTTGTTGCCCCAGCCATTGAAGTTGAAGTCCACCGCAACCAGGCCGCCGCTGCCGTCGATGACGAAATTGGCGCCAGTGTCGCGCATCCAGATGTCATCCAGCTCGGTTTCCACGAAGGTGATGTTGCGGGTGCCGCAGTGCTTTTGCGCCAGCGAGCGTTCATTTTCGCGGCAGAATACGGTGACCGGTTCGTGATCAGCAATCGCCCTGGCGATACGGCCCAAAGCGGCCTGCACGTCGGCGGTAAAGTCTTCCCAGATGGCGTCCTGGGCGCCAAATGCAATGAAGGCCTGGTGGTGTTTTTCACCCTCGTCGGGCATGTAGAAGCCGCCGCTCGCGGCAGCGCGCAGGTGGGGGGCGATCAAGGTCATGGCGCAGACCACACTGGCTTGTTTGATGAAGGTGCGACGGGTTGGCATGGGCTTCTCTGTTTACGGTGCTGGGTTGTAAAGGTTGCATTCGTGGCGAACGGGGTTGTAGTGATGAATGTTGGTTGTTGTGGTGAGCGGGCTTGCCCCGCGCTGGGCTGCGTAGCGGCCCCAAAAAAGAGGGAGCGCTGCGCACTCCAGCGCGAGCAAGCTCGCTCACTACAGTGCTGTCTTGAATTTAGTCCATACACGCATCCGTGCGCGCATATCGGCCTGGGGGATGTCCTTGCCGGCGATCAACCGTTCGAAGGTCGCGGCGTCCGGATAGATGTCCGGGTTATCGCGCATGCTCGCCTCCACGTCCGGCCGCGCTTTGGCGTTGGCGGTGGGGTAGCCGGTGAGGTTGGTGATGGCGGCCATGTTTTGCGGGCGCATCACGAAGTTGATGAAGGCGTACGCGTATTCCGGGTGCTGGGCGTCGACCGGGATGGCCATGGTGTCCATCCACACCGTGGTGCCTTCGCGGGGGATGTGATAACCGAAGGTCACCGCTTTGCCGGCCGCATCGGCGGCGCGCTGGGCCTGGGTCATGTCGCCGCTGTAGCCGAGGGACAGGCACAGGTTGCCATTGACCAGGTCGGTCACTGGTTGCGACTGGAACTTGCGGATGTACGGCCGTACCTTGAGCAGCAGCTCACTGGCCGCCGCCAAGTCTTCACGCTTGGCGCTGCGCGGGTCGCGGCCCAGGTAGTTGAGCACCACGGCGAGTACTTCGTCCGGTGAGTCGATCAGCGAGATGCCGCAATCGGCGAATTTGGCAGCGTTCTCCGGCTTGAACAGCAGGTCGAGGCTGTTGACCGGCGCATTCGGCATGCGCTGCTGGATCTGCTGGGTGTTGTAGGTCAGGCCGATCGTGCCCCAGGTGTAGGGCACCGTGGCTTTGTTTGAGTTGACGTAATGGGTGCGCAGTTTCTGCAGGCCCGGCTCGATGTCGCTCATGGCGTCGAGCTTGGCGGGGTCCAGTGCTTGCAGGCTGCCGGCGCGCATCAGGCGTTCGGCCACAGTATCGCCGGGGAAGATCAGGTCGTAGCCGCTGCCGCCGGCCATCAACTTGGCTTCCAGGGTTTCACTGCCATCCATCACGTCGTAGATCACCCGGATACCGGTCTCGGCGGTGAATTTGGACAGGGTGTCGGCGGCGAAATAGTCAGCCCAGTTGTAGAGCTTGAGGGTTTTGTCCTCTGCCGAGGCGCAGACACTCGTCATGATCAGCGCACAACTCAATAGCCGCTTCATGATGGACGCCCATCCAGGGTCAGCAGGCCGCTGTACATCTCCGGGCGACGGTCGCGGTAGATGCCCCAGGTCAGGCGGTCTTCGCGCATGGCGGACAGGTCGAGGCTGCGCAGCAGCACGCCGGTGGAATCGCGATCCGCTTCGGCCAACAGCTTGCCCTTGTGGTTGCAGATGAACGATGAGCCGTAGAAGTCCATTTGCAGGTCCGGTTCAGTGGTCGCCACTTCACGGCCGACGCGGTTGGCCGCTACCACCGGCAACAGGTTTGCTGCCGCATGGCCGCGCATGGTCATCTGCCAATGGTCCCGCGAGTCGAGCGTGGCGCAGCCAGGTTCCGAGCCGATGGCGGTGGGAAACAGCAGCACCTCGGCGCCTTGCAACGCCAGGCAGCGCGCGGTCTCCGGGAACCACTGGTCCCAGCAGATGCCCACGCCCAGGCGACCGAAGGCCGTGTCCCACACCCGAAAACCGCTGTCGCCGGGGCTGAAATATTCCTTCTCCTGATAGCCGATGGCGTTCGGGATATGGGTCTTGCGGTACACGCCGAGCAAGCGCCCGTCAGCATCCGCCACACTGAGGGAATTGAAGAAGACATTGCCGGCCTTTTCGAACCAACTCAGCGGCAATACCACGCCCAACTCCTTGGCCAGTGCGGCGAAGCGGTTGAGCACGGTGCTGCGTTGATATTCCTCGGCCAGCGCCAAGTGCTTATGGTGCTGCTCGATGCAGAAATACGGCGTGGCGAACAGCTCCTGCAACAGGATCACCTGGGCGCCCTGCTTCGCCGCGTCTCGCACCAGCTGCTCAGCGCGGTCGAGGTTGCCCGGCAGGTCCCAGGTGCAGGGCATTTGGGTGGTGGCAATCGTCAGAATACTCATGGCTTCACCCAGGCTGGCTGTTGCTGGGTGATGCAGTGCACGCCGCCGCCGCCATGGGCCAGGTGGTTGATCTGCACCGGTACGATCTCGCGACCGGGGAATGCCTGGGCCAGGACTTCGGCCGCGACCTGATCAGCCGCAATGCCATAGGCCGGCATGATGATTGCGCCGTTGGCAATGTAGAAGTTGGTGTAGGAAGCACAGAACACCTCGGCTTCGGTGTCGACCGCATCGGTGGCTTCATACAGCTCGATCAGCTCGAAACGGCGGCCTTGGGCGTCGGTGGAAAGCTCCAGGGCGCGGCGGTTTTCCCGTACGACTTCGGCGTAAACAGAACGTTGATCGTGAGTCGCATCGACCAGCAACACCCCAGGGCGGGCAAATGCGCAGACGCCATCAACATGGCCGTCGGTCATGTCGCCCGTGACGTAATCCGGGTCGCCGGGTAACCAAATGGTCTTCTTGATGCCCAGCAGGCGCGTGAAGATGTCTTCCATCTCGGCCTTGCTCACGCCGGGGTTGCGGTTGGGGTTGAGCAGCACCGACTCGGTGGTGATCAGCGTGCCCTCGCCGTCCACATGGATCGCACCGCCTTCATTGCTCAGGGGCGTGCCGAAACATTCCAGCCCCAGGTGATTGAGCACCCGACGTGCCAGGCTTTCGTCCAAATCATGGGCCGACTTGCCGCCCCAGGCATTGAAGCGCCAGCTCACACCAGCCGTGCCCAGCTGCGGATGGCAGACAAAGCTCGGGCCGGAGTCGCGGCACCAGCTGTCGTTGACGGCCTGTTCAATCAGCTCGATGCCGGGCCCGCACAGCGCCTTGGCGCCCGCCACGGCAGACGGATCAACCAGCATTTTCACCGGTTCGAAGCGTGCGATCGCATTGGCCACCCGCGCAAAATCCTGCTGCACCTGCGCAAGGGTCACGCCCCATGTGGTTTCCCACAAGGCCCGGTTGTGCGGCCAGACCATCCACGTCGCCGCATGTCGGGCCCACTCCGCAGGCATCCACCAACCATTGCTTTGCATTGCATTCTGCTGCATGACAAGTACCCTTCAGTTAAGTCATTGTGTTCAGTGAAAACTGCCCACGGAGTCTTGGCACACATGCTATGGCGGCTTTCAAAGCCGGACAAACGATGGATTTTGTAGAAAACTGATTAGAGGAACTTATCAGCATGCTCAACCACTGGCCGCCCCTCGGCACCCTGCGCGGCTTTGAAGCTGCGGCGCGACTGGGCAGTTTCCACAAGGCCGCCGAGGAACTGCACCTGACCCAATCGGCGATCAGCCAGCAGATTCGCAGCCTGGAGGCGTACCTGGAACAGCCGCTGTTTTTCCGCAGCGGACGCAGCGTGAGCCTGACCGACGCCGGCCATGATTTCCTCAGCACCACCCAGGCGTTGCTGCAGCAATTGGCGGTGGGCGTGCGGCGGCTGGGGCAGTACCGCAAGCCCAACCAACTGGTGCTCAACACCACCCCGACCTTTGCCCGGCACTGGCTGTTGCCACGGCTCGCGGATTTCCGTCGGCAACACCCGGAAGTTGACCTGTGGATCTTCAGCACCGACGAAGTGCCCGACATGGCCAGCCAGACCATCGACCTGGCCGTGCGCGACGACATCAGCTCCCAGGCCGAATGCAGCTTCAAGGTGCTGCACGCCGACCGGCTGTTTCCCGCCTGCCACCCCCGGCTGTTAGCGCAGCCCAAGGCGCAGCGCACGACACTGCACGGCGAACGGGAAATGGACTGGAGCCATTGGGCGGTGGAAGCCGGAGTCGATGTGGGGCAGCAGGACCAGGGCCTGAATTTCTCCGACCCCGGCCTGTTGCTCGACGCCGTGTGTACCGGCCTGGGAATTGGCTTGGTCAGCCAGTTACTGAGCCGCCAGGCGCAAGAAGACGGGTTGCTTACGCCGCTGGTCGACGCGACGATTCGCGGGCCGAGCTGGGCGCTGCTGACTCATCGCGACAGCGAGCATGACCCGCTGGCGCGCAGTTTCACGGTGTGGTTACTGGCTCACTTGCAGGTAGAGCCGACATGAACGACCGCCTCGAAGACATCCTGGCCGACCGCTTGAGCGTAGTGTTCTGCGGCATAAACCCCGGCAAAGGCTCAGCCGCACTGGGCCTGCACTTTGCCAATCGCAGCAACCGTTTCTGGCGCACCTTGCACCTGGCCGGTTTCACGCCGCATGAGCTACGTCCCGAGGACGGCCCCACACTGGCGCACTATGGCTGCGGCCTGACCACGGTGGTAGAACGACCCACGGCCAGCGCCGGCGAATTGGCCCGGCATGAGTTCACGGATGCCGCCGCAGCGTTTGAACAGAAGATCCGACGCTATCAGCCACGCTTCGTGGCCTTTCTCGGCAAGGCCGGTTATAGCGCGTTGTCGGGCCAGCGCGAGATTGGCTGGGGGTTGCAACCGCAGCGGCTCGGCGACGCTTCGGTGTGGGTGTTGCCTAATCCCAGTGGACGCAACCTGGCGTTCAACCTGGAACAACTGGTGGTCGCCTATCAGCAATTACGGCGGGCCATTGCGCAGGCCGATCCTGAGCCCTTACTCTCTTGAGCCCATCACGTGGTAAGCAATGGAGGCTTCATGAAACTGATCGGCATGCTGGACTCGCCTTACGTAAGACGCGTGGCGATTTCCCTGGACCTGTACGGGGTGGATTTTGTGCATGAACCGCTGTCGGTATTCCGCAGCTTCGACGCGTTCGCCCAGATCAACCCGGTCGTGAAGGCTCCGACCCTGGTGCTGGACGATGGCACGGTGCTGATGGACTCCAGCCTGATCCTGGACTACCTGGAAACCCTGGCCCCGGCGAACAAAAAGCTGCTCGCGCAGCAACCCGCCGCACGCGCCCGGGACCTGCACATCCTTGGCCTGGCCTTGGCAGCCTGCGAAAAAACCGTGCAGATCGTCTACGAACACAACCTGCGCCCGGCTGAAAAGCAGCATGCGCCGTGGCTTGACCGGGTCAGCGGACAGTTGCTCGCTGCTTATTCGCTGCTGGAAAAACAACTGCCTGACAGCGAGGTGCTGACCCAGGCGTCGATTACAGCGGCGGTGGCCTGGTCGTTCAGCCAATTCACCGTGGCGTCTGTGGTCAAGGCGGATGCGTTTCCCAACCTGAGACGCCACGCCGAGCGGCTGGAACAGCATCCTGCCTTCAAGAAATACCCGATCGAGTAAGCGGACCTACACCCAACCGCCATCCACAATAAAGTTCTGCGCCGAACACATCGCCGAGGCATCGGAGGCAAGAAACAACGCCATATTGGCGATGTGTTCCGGCAGCACACTGCCCGGCAGGCACTGGCTGCGGCTGATCAGTTCCTTGGCCGCATCGTCGACCCACATCGCCAATTGTTTTTCCGTCATGACCCAACCCGGCACCAGCGTATTCACGCGGATCCGGCTCGGCCCCAATTCCCTGGCCAGGGCGCGGGTCATGCCGTGGGCGGCGGCTTTGCTGGCGGCGTACACCGGGTAGCCGGCGGACGCCATCATCCAGCCGACGGAGCCGAGGTTGATGATCGCCCCGCCGCCCGCGCTTTTCATCATCGGCACCACGGCCTTGGCGGCAAAAAAGGCGTGTTTGAGGTTAACGGAAATCAGTCGATCGAACATTTCCGAATCGACTTCCTCCAAGCTGTGACGCACGTCATTGGCGGCGTTGTTCACCAGCACGGTGATCGGTCCCAAGGAATGCTCGAAGCGCGTGATGGCGGCCTTGTAGGCGATCTCGTCGGTGATGTCGCAGTTCACGAATTCCACGGTGTGCCCGCGCGTACTCAGCAGCGCCGCCAAGCGTTCGCCCTGGCTTTGCGCGCGGTCGACAAAGCCGACCTTGGCACCTTGCGCTGCAAAGGCGCGCACCATGAATTCGCCAATGCCCGAAGCGCCTCCGGAGATCAGGACCGTCTTGCCTTCGAGGTCGGGGTAAACAGCGTGCTGGGTCGTCATGAAAGCTTGCCTCGCTTAATTAGTCTTATTTTATTTTGCAAAAATGGCGTCAAAGGCTATAAATTCGCTGCTCTATCGACAAAATATCGCACATTAGTAGAACTATTCCACTCAAAACAACAAAAGGAAGTTCGATCATGAAGCACCCTCGATACCTGCTGTCGGGCCTGGCGATGTCCATGCTGATCGCCAGCGGCGGCACCCAGGCCGCAGGCCTCACCAGCGAACACAAACCTTTCGGTAAAACCAACGACGGCACCGCCGTCGAACAGTACATCCTGCGCAACAGCCACGGCATGCAAGCCACGGTCATCACCTACGGCGGCGTGTTGCAGTCGCTCAAGGTGCCGGACAAACACGGCAAGGTCGAGGACGTGGTGCTGGGTTTCGACGACGTGCAGGGCTATCAAAGCGGCACCGCATTTTTCGGCGCGACCATCGGGCGCTTCGGCAATCGCCTGGCCGGTGGCGCTTTTGAGCTCGACGGCAAGCGCTACCAGGTGCCGCTCAACGACGGCCCCAACTCGCTGCATGGCGGCGCCCAGGGCTTCGACAAGCACGTATGGAAAGCCACGCCCGTCAAGGCCAAAGACTCGGTGGGCGTGACCCTCACCTACCTGTCCAAGGACGGTGAAATGGGCTTCCCCGGCAACCTGAAGACCGAGGTCACCTATAGACTCAACGACAACAACGAACTGCACATCGACTACACCGCCACCACCGACAAACCCACGGTGCTCAACCTCACCAACCACAGCTACTTCAACCTGGCCGGCGCGGGCAATGGCGACATTCTCAAGCAGGTTGCCACGTTGCACGCCAGCCATTACACGCCGGTGAATGCCACCTTGATCCCTACCGGCGAACTGGCGCCCGTCAAGGGCACGCCGATGGACTTCTTGAAACCGACACCCATCGGCCAGCACATCAAGGAGGATCACCCGCAGCTCAAATTTGCCGAGCCGAAACAGGGTGGGTTTGACTTCAACTGGGCGCTGGATAACAAAGGTGATGTGAAGCAGCTTGCGGCTGAAGTGCATGATCCTGAGTCGGGCCGACGCTTGCAGTTATTCACCACAGAGCCTGGGGTGCAGTTTTATACCAGCAACTTCCTGGATGGGTCGGTGAAGGGCAAGGCTGGGAAGACCTATCAGCACTGGAGCGGGTTTACGTTGGAGACTCAGCATTTTCCGGATGCGCCTAATCAGCCGACGTTTGCCTCAACTCGCCTGAACCCAGGGCAGACCTATACCCAGAACACCGTCTTCAAATTCTCCACCGATTAAACCTGTGGGAGCGGGCTTGCTCGCGAATGCGCCGTGTCAGTCAACTCATTCGGGTCTGACACTCCGTATTCGCGAGCAAGCCCGCTCCCACATTCAGTCTTCACAGGGCATGACTCAGCGTTGTTTCATGCGGTCGATGACCACCGCCAGCAGCAGGATTGAGCCGCGAATAACATACTGATAGAACGTGTCGATGTTCTTCAGGTTCATCGCATTCTCGATGATCGCCAAAATCAACACCCCGGCGATCACATGGCGGATCATCCCTACCCCGCCACTCAACGAAACCCCGCCCAGTACGCACGCCGAAATCACCGTCAGCTCAAAGCCCTGGCCAATCATCGGCTGGCCGGAGGTCATGCGCGACGCCAAGATCACCCCCGCCAACGCCCCGATCACCCCGTGCACGGCGAAGATCAGGATCTTGGTGCGGTCCACGTTCACCCCCGCCAGCAACGCCGCTTCCGGGTTGCCGCCGATGGCCATGGTGTTGCGCCCGTAGGTGGTGTAGTTGAGCAGCCAGCCGAAGAACAGGAAGCACAAAATGGTGATCAGGATCGGCACCGGCACGCCAAACAACTGGCCATTACCGAAGACGAAGAACTGCTCCTGGGACACGCCCACCGCCTTGCCGTTGGCAAAGATATACGCCAGGCCACGCACGATCTGCATGGTCGCCAGCGTGGTGATCAACGCATTGACCCGCAGCTTGGCAATGACGATGCCGTTGATCAGCCCCACCACCAGACCCATCAGCAGCGCGGCGCCAATGCCAAGCATCACGCTGTCGGTGTCGCGCATCACAATCGCCGCCACCACCCCGGCGCAGGCGATGACCGAACCCACCGACAGGTCGAAGTGCCCCGACGCCAGGCAGAACAGCATGGTGCACGCAGCAATGCCCACGGTGGAAATCGCCAGGCCCAGCCCGCGCATGTTCAACGGTGAAAGGAAGTTGTCGATCAGCAAGGCGCACAGCAAAAAGATACTCACGGCGGCCAGCAGCATCGCCCAGTTGTCGAGCAGCGCACGCAGGTCAAGCGGCTTGCGCGCGGTGGGCAGCACGTTGTGTTGAGTGGTCATAATCGTCTCTCAGTTCGCCAGGCTGCGCGGCAAGGCCAGTTGCAGCAGGTTGGATTCAGTCGCGTGTTCGCGGGTTTGTTCGCCGCGCAGCGCGCCTTCGCACAGCACCAGGATGCGATCGCTGATGCCCATCACTTCCATGAGGTCGCTGGACACCACGATCACCGCAATGCCCTGAGCAGCGAGGTTATGGATGATCTGGTAGATCTCGGCCTTGGCGCCGATATCGATGCCACGGGTGGGTTCGTCCAACAGCAACACTTTCATCGGCATCGACAGCCACCGGCCGAGAATGGCTTTTTGCTGGTTGCCGCCAGAGAGGTACAGGATCTTTTGCGCGGCGTTGGGCGTCTTGACCTTCATGGCTTTGATCTGCTGGTCGGCGTTGCCCTTCTCCCAGCCGTCGCGCAGCAGCCAGCCAAACGTGGAATGGGCGCCCCGCGCACTGATATTGATGTTCTCGGCGACGCTGGACAGCGGAATGATGCCCTCCTTCTTGCGGTCTTCCGGGCACAACAGCACGCCGGCGGCGATAGCATCCCGTGGTGACTGCAAATGCAGCGGCTCACCACAGAGTTGCAGTTGCCCGGCGCTGGCCCGCTCCAGGCCGCTGAGCAGGCGGAACAGCTCCGTGCGCCCTGCCCCGACCAGCCCGAACAGCCCAAGAATCTCGCCCTTGCGCACGTTGAAACTGATCGGCTCACGCAGGCCAGGCCCCAACAGGCCGTCGACCTTGAGCGCCACCTCGCCGTGCTCACGCGGGCGGTAGTCGTAGATGTCCTGGATATCGCGGCCGACCATGCAGGTCACCAACTGGTCATGGGTCAGCGTGCTCATGTCCTCGAAAGTGCGCACATAGCGACCGTCCTTGAACACAGTCACCGCATTGCAGATGCGGAACACTTCCTCCATGCGGTGCGACACGTAGAGCACCACTTTGCCCTCGTCGCGCAGGCGCGCGATGATCGCCATCAAGCGGTCGATCTCCCGCGCCGACAAGCTGCTGGTGGGCTCATCAAACGCAATCACATGGGCGCCACGGGACAGGGCCTTGGCGATTTCCACCAGTTGACGTTGGCCCAGGGACAGACGCCCGAGCTTCTCGGCAGGATCAATCTCATCCGCCAGGCCCTTGAGGCAAGCGAGGGCCTGCTCTCGCAGGAGCCCCCGGTTGACCACGCCGAGCCTCGATGGCAAATGCCCGAGAAACAGGTTCTCGGCCACGCTCATTTCCGGCACCAGGTGCAGTTCCTGATGGATCACCGCCACGCCGCTGGCAATGCTGTCAGCAGCGTTTTTGAAGGCCATGACCTGCTCGCCGATCTGCAGCGTGCCGCAGTTGGGAATGTAGGCGCCGCCGAGGATCTTGAGCAGCGTCGACTTGCCCGCACCGTTCTCGCCCATCAACGCGTGCACCTGCCCAGGGTGGGCGCTGAAGCTGATGCCATCCAGCGCCTTGACCCCCGGAAAGGTTTTGCCGATGCCGTCAAATCGCAAGGCGGCAGCAGTCATTGCCACAGCCCGATCTTGGTCAGCTCGGCCTGGAAGTTTTCACGGGTGATCAGGGTCACTTCGTCCATGGCCGTGTACTTCGGCGGCTCGGTGCCTTTTGTGACCCACTCGTACATCATCAGCGCGGTGTTATAGCCCTCGATGTGCGGGCTCGGCAGCATCGAGCCGAAGAAGCCGCTGCTCGGTTTTTTCAGTTCGCCGATGGCGTCGGTGCCATTGATGCCGATGCCGATCACGTTGGCCGCCTTGAAGCCGGCGCTTTCAGTGGCGCGTACGCCGCCGAGGACGGTGTTGTCGTTCATGCCGCCGATGATCAGGTTTTTCGCGCCGCTGGGGAGTTTCACCAGGGCCGAGTTGGTGGCGTCCATGCTGCCTGGGACATCCAGGGTCTTGGCCGCCGTAAACAAGATGTGATCCTTGGGAATGCCGGCTTCTTCCAGGGATTTGACCGAGCCATCGGTGCGCTTCTTACCGGTGTCGAGCTCGTTGAAGGTGTTGATCACCGCATAGGTGTCCTTCCAGTCCCAGCCGCGTTTTTTCGCTTCGGCGGCCATGGCGGCGCCTTGCTTCTGGCCGACCTCAAAGGCCGCCATCCCCAGGTACGGCACGTCTTCCATGAAGTTGCCCTTGGCGTCGACGAAGCGGTCATCCACTGCGATGACTTTCAAGCCGTTGGCCTTGGCTTTGGCGACGATGGCCGGGCCGAGGGACACATCCGGCGGGCAGATCACAAAGCCCTTGGCACCGTTGGCGGCCAGGCTGTCGATGGCCGACAGGGTTTTTTCGCCATCGGGCACGGCGATCTTGATCACGGTGAAGCCATGCTCCTTGCCGGCTTTCTCGGCAAAGGCCCACTCGGTCTGGAACCATGGCTCCTCGGCCTGCTTGACCAGGAAACCGATCTTCACCTCTTCAGCGGCCAGCAACAGCCCGCTCAAGCTCATGGCCGAGACCGCCACAGCGGCGCAGCACAGGGAACGCAAACCACGACGACGATTCATACGGGTGACTCCTTGTTGTTGTTTTTAAGTAGTACTGAGGGAGCAAGCTTGGTGTGGCGAGGGAGCTTGCTCCCGCTGGGGTGCGTAGCGCCCCCAAAAATCGGGACTGCTGCGCAGTCCAACGGGAGCAAGCTCCCTCGCCACAAGGAACCCACTCCCATAGGGTTTATCCGGCAAAGCGGTGACAGGGTTTTCCAGGTACATCAACTTCGATGGCCAATACCGCACCATCCAAGGGGTGATCCAAAGGGCTCGCGGCACTGGTGATATAGAGGGTGGTGAGATCCGGGCCACCAAACACGCAACTGGTCGGGCGGCTGACGGGCAGTTCGATGATGCGGTCCACTTCGCCGTCGGGCGTGAGGCGCAACAGGCAACTGCCGTCCCAGCGGGCGTTCCAGAGATAGCCGTCGACGTCCATGGCCGAGCCATCCGGCCCGCCACGTTCGTGGGGGCCGAACCAGACTTGCGCGGGACCGAGTTGGCCGTCGGCGTGAACTGCATACCGGTACAGCGTGCCGTCCAGGCTGTCGCCAAAGTGCACGTGGCGGCCGTCGTCGCTCCACAGCAAGGTATTCGGAATGCCCAGGCCACTGAGCAACAGCGTGACCTGCGCATCGGCATCGATACGGAACAGGCCGCCGGAGCGTCGGGTGATGGGCAGGTCTTCGCCCTGCTCGCCGATATTGTTCTGCATGGTGCCCAGCCACAGGCGGCCCTGGGCATCGCAGCGCGCTTCATTGCCACGGTTGCCCGGTTGCGGGTCCGCGACGCACAGCAGTGTCAGGGCTTCGGTGGCCAGGTCGAGGCGATACACGCCGCTGCTCAAGGTCACCAGGGCATCGCCGCTTTCACACGGGATGAAGGCCGAGACATGCTCGGGCAACTGCCACACCTGCAACTGCCCGCCCATCAGGCGCAGCGCCTGTTTGCCGGCGATATTCACCCAGTACAGCGCCTGGGTCGGCGCATCCCAGAACGGACCTTCGCCCAACTGCGCACGGTGCGGGGTAACGGCGATACACGACATGATGCCTCCTGGATTCTTGTTGTTCTCAGGTGCGCGTTACAGCGGGTCGCGAGATGGCGTGCCATCCACCAGCCGCTGGATACGCAACGGGTTGGCGTTTTTCAACGCGTCGGGCAGCAGGCTATCAGGGTAATTCTGGAAGCACACGGGGCGCAGGAAACGGTCGATGGCCAAGGTGCCGACCGACGTGCCACGGGCATCCGACGTGGCCGGGTACGGCCCGCCGTGCACCATTGAATCGCAGACCTCCACACCGGTCGGGTAACCGTTGAGCAGGATGCGGCCGACCTTCTGTTCCAGCAGCGGCGTGAGTTCGGTGAACTGTTGCAGGTCAGCCGGCTCGCCAATGATCGTGGCGGTGAGTTGACCGTGCAGCCCCTGCAAAGCCGCGCTGAGCTGGGCCTGGTCGGCGACTTCGACAAACACGGTGGTAGGACCGAAGACTTCTTCCTGCAGCACTTCATCGCCGTCGATCAACAGGCTTGCGTCGGCCGTGAACAACTGCGGTTGCGCTTGGTTGCCGGCCTGTTGGCGGCCCGCCAGGTGCTGGATGCCCGGATGTGCCAGAAGTTTTTCCAGGCCCTTGCCATAGCTGCCCAGGGTACCGGCGTTGAGCATGGTCTGTGCCGGTTGGTCGCCGATCAGTTGCGCGACTTGCTGGGTAAACGCGGTGAATTCAGGCGAGGCGATGCCAATCACCAGGCCTGGGTTAGTGCAGAACTGGCCGCAGCCCTGGACCACCGAGGCGGTCAGGTCACGCGCGACGCTTTCAGCACGCGCTTTCAACGCCTGGGGCAGCACGATCACCGGGTTGATGCTCGACATTTCGGCAAACACCGGGATCGGCTGCGGGCGCGCTGCCGCCATGTCGCACAACGCACGGCCACCCTTGAGCGAGCCGGTAAAGCCCACCGCCTGGATCGCTGGGTGCTTGACCAGCGCCTCACCGACACCGCCACCGAAGATCATATTGAACACACCGGCGGGCATCTCGGTGGTTTCGGCCGCGCGGATGATTGCATCGGCAACCCGCTCGGCCGTCGCCATGTGCCCGCTGTGGGCCTTGAACACCACCGGGCAACCTGCCGCCAGCGCGGCGGCGGTGTCGCCGCCCGCCGTGGAGAACGCCAAGGGAAAGTTGCTCGCACCAAACACGGCCACCGGCCCCAGGCCGATGCGGTATTGACGCAGATCCGGACGTGGCAAGGGTTGGCGATCAGGCAGCACTTTGTCGATGCGTGCACCGTAGAAATCACCGCGACGCAATACGTTGGCGAACAGGCGCATCTGGCCACTGGTACGCCCGCGCTCACCCTTGATACGCGCGGCGGGCAGGGCGGTTTCGCGGCAGACCAACTCGACAAAGTCATCCCCCAACGCGTCCAGTTCATCGGCCACTGCATCCAGGAACTGCGCACGGCGCGCCGCACTCAACGCACGGTACGCAGGGTAAGCCTGCGCGGCGGCCTTGGCGGCGGCATCGACTTCCTGCGGCGTGGCCTGGTAGAACACCTGGGGCAAGGCTTCGCCGGTGGTGGCGTCGACGCTTTGCAAGGTGATGCTGCCGTTGGCGCTGCGTTGGCCGCCGATGTAGTTGTGGCCGAGGAACGAGGTCATAGGGTTCTCCTTTAAAGGGTGATGACGTTGCCGGGTTCGAAGGCCGCATCGCTGCTGCCGACACGGTTGACCAGCGGCGCGCCGAACTCGGCCTGGCTGATCTCGAACACATCGCCCGGCTGAGTACGTATACCGTCGGCGAACGACAACGTGGCGGTGCCGAAAAAGTGAATGTGCACATCGCCCGGCGTGAGGAACTGACGGTACTTGAAGTGGTGGTACTCGAGGTTTTCCAGGCTGTGGCACATATTGGCCTCGCCGCTGAGGAATTCGTTCTGCCAGATCACTTCGCCGTCGCGAAGAATGCGGCTGGTGCCCGCCAGGTGCTGGGGCAACTCGCCCATGCGCAACTCGGGGCCATAGCTGCAACTGCGCAGTTTGGAATGGGCCAGGTACAGGTAGTTCTTGCGCTCCATAACGTGGTCGGAAAACTCGTTGCCTACCGCGAAACCGACGCGATAAGGCTGGCTGTCCGGGCCAATGACGTAGAGGCCGCCGATCTCCGGTTCTTCGCCGGCATCTTCCGCGAAAGGCGGCGACGGGAAGGCAGCGCCGGGGCGCACCACAATGCTGCCGTCGCCTTTGTAGAACCACTCCGGTTGCACGCCTGCCTGACCGGATTCCGGCTTGCCGCCCTCCACGCCCCATTTGAAGATGCGCATGGTGTCGGTCAACGCAGTGTCATCCCCGGCCTGGTGCATCTTGTCCCGCGCCGAGGCGCTGCCCAGGTGGGTCAGGCCAGTGCCGCTGATCAGCATGTGAGCCGGGTCCGGGTGGTCCAGCGGCGGCAGGATTTTCAGGTCGGCCAGCAAAGTGGCGTAATCGTAGCTGTCGCCCAAGCCCAGGCTGTCCACCTGTTGCGCCAGGCCGACGCCGGCTTCGATAGCGGCCAGGGCTAATTCGCGCACCGTGCGGGCGCTGTTGACCTCACGCACTTTGCTGCCTTCCACCACGCCGACGCGGCGCTCACCGTTACGCAATTCGAACTGAACCAAACGCATGTCATTTCTCCTGAATCAAGTACGTGTAGCGCCACGGGCACTGGCGGCGAATTGGTCCGCAGGCAGCACGTGCTTGCGCTCCAGCTGGCGGTAGACCACACCCGTCAGCAGCAAGCCAAACACCATCACTGCGGACAAGAAGTACAAGCCCGACGCCAGGTTGCCGGTGTATTCCTTGAGCGCGCCGATCACGAACGGGCCGATATAGCCGCCGAGGTTGCCCACCGAGTTGATCAACGCGATGCCCGCCGCCGCACTGGCGCCGGCAAAGAACCGTCCCGGCAAGGTCCAGAACACCGCCGTGCAAGAAAACATCGCGAACGCCGCCAGGCACAGCGCGGCCATTTGCAGCACCGGCATGCTCAGCCAGGCGCTGCAGAACAGGCCGATGGCGCCCAGCACGTAAAGCACGGCGAGATGGCCGTAGCGATCATTCAAACGGTCGGAACTGCGCGGGATGATCAGCAGGCCGATGATGCCGAAGATGTATGGCACGGCAGAGATGAAACCGGTGGTGAGGTCACTGCCGCCGAATTGCTTGATCAAGGTCGGCAGCCACAGGCCCAGGCCATAAATGCTCAGGGTCACCGGCAGGTAGAACAGCGCCAGCAGCAGCACGCGCTTGTCTTTCAAGGCATGCAGCGGGTTGCCGTGACGGGTTTGGCCGTAGGCTTGTAGGTCTTTGGCGAGTTCGCCGGTCAGCCAGGCTTTTTCATCCTCACTCATCCAGTTGACCTGCTTGGGGCCGTCCGGCAGGTAGCGCAGCACCGGCCAGGTCAGCAGGATCGCCGGGGTGCCGATGACGATGAACAGCCACTGCCAGCCATGCAGGCCAAGGATGCCGTCCATGCCCAGCAAACCGCCGGACACCGGGCCGGTGATCATCATCGCGATAGGTTGGGACAGGATAAACAGCCCGAGGATCTTGCCCCGATGACGCACCGGGAACCACTGCGTGATGTAGTAGAGAACGCCCGGAAAGAACCCCGCCTCCGCCGCCCCGAGAAGGAAGCGCATCACGTAAAAGCTGTGCGGCCCCTGCACGAAGGCCATGCCGATGGTGATGGCGCCCCAGGTGATCATGATCCGCGCAAACCAGCGGCGCGCGCCGAAGCGATCAAGCATCAGGTTGCTGGGGATCTCGAAGAGGAAGTAGCCAATGAAGAACAACCCTGCGCCCAAACCATAGGCCGCGTCGCCAATGCCGACGTCGGCGCCCATGTGCAACTTGGCGAAGCCCACGGCGGAGCGGTCCACGTAGGCGATCAGGTACAGCAGGATCAGGAAGGGAATCAGTTTCAGCGTGATGCGCCGAATAAGCCGCAGTTCCTGGCTCATGGGGTCGATCTCCGATTGTTGTTTTTATAGAAGCTCGGGGGACGCCTCTCGCGAAAATCCGCCAGGGTCATACCTCAGTTGAAGCCGACTATATAGTATGACTATTTGCAAAACAACTCTTCCAAAGCTGCGTTTTTTCGCTTATGTTTAAGCACGCATAGAACATATAGTCATACAATAAGAGAATCGATCATGTCTGATAAAAAGCCCGGCCTACGCTCCGCCCAGTGGTTTGGTACTGCCGACAAGAACGGCTTTATGTACCGCAGCTGGATGAAGAATCAGGGCATTGCCGACCATCAGTTCCATGGCAAACCGATCATCGGCATTTGCAACACCTGGTCGGAGCTGACCCCGTGCAACGCGCATTTCCGCCAGATCGCCGAGCACGTCAAACGCGGCGTGATCGAGGCCGGTGGCTTCCCGGTGGAGTTTCCGGTGTTCTCCAATGGCGAATCGAACCTGCGCCCCACCGCCATGCTCACGCGCAACCTGGCTAGCATGGACGTGGAAGAAGCGATTCGCGGCAACCCGATTGACGGCGTGGTGCTGCTGACCGGCTGCGACAAGACCACCCCCGCCCTGCTGATGGGCGCCGCCAGTTGCGACGTGCCGGCCATCGTGGTCACCGGCGGGCCGATGCTCAACGGCAAGCACAAGGGCCAGGACATCGGATCGGGCACCGTGGTGTGGCAGCTCAGCGAACAGGTGAAAGCTGGCACCATTACCCTGGATGATTTCCTGGCGGCCGAAGGCGGCATGTCGCGCTCGGCGGGCACCTGCAACACCATGGGCACCGCGTCGACCATGGCCTGCATGGCCGAAGCACTGGGCACCTCGCTGCCGCACAACGCGGCGATTCCAGCGGTGGATGCACGGCGTTATGTGCTGGCGCATATGTCCGGCATGCGCGCGGTGGAGATGGTGCGCGAAGATTTGAAGCTGTCCAAGATCCTCACTAAAGAAGCGTTTGAAAACGCAATCCGCGTGAATGCCGCCATTGGTGGCTCGACCAACGCGGTGATCCATCTCAAGGCCATCGCCGGGCGCATCGGCGTCGAACTCGATCTGGACGATTGGACCCGCATGGGCCGTGGCATGCCGACCATCGTCGATTTGCAGCCGTCGGGCCGCTTTCTGATGGAAGAGTTCTACTACGCCGGCGGCCTGCCGGCCGTGTTGCGTCGCCTCGGTGAAGCCAACCTGATTCCCCATCCGAACGCCCTGACCGTGAACGGCAAGTCCCTCGGCGAGAACACGAAGGACTCGCCGATCTACGGCCAGGACGAAGTGATCCGCACCCTCGACAACCCGATCCGCGCCGACGGCGGCATCTGCGTGTTGCGCGGCAACCTGGCACCGCTCGGTGCAGTGCTCAAGCCCTCTGCTGCCAGCCCGGCACTGATGCAACACCGAGGCCGCGCCGTGGTGTTCGAAAACTTCGACATGTACAAGGCGCGCATCAACGACCCGGAACTGGATGTGGACGCCAACTCGATCCTGGTCATGAAAAACTGCGGGCCCAAGGGTTACCCAGGCATGGCCGAAGTCGGCAACATGGGCTTGCCCGCCAAGCTATTGGCCCAAGGCGTGACCGACATGGTGCGGATCTCCGACGCGCGCATGAGCGGCACGGCCTACGGCACGGTGGTGTTGCACGTGGCGCCGGAAGCGGCGGCCGGCGGTCCGTTGGCCACAGTGAAGGAAGGTGACTGGATCGAACTCGACTGCGCCAACGGCCGTCTGCACCTGGACATCCCCGACGCAGAGCTGGCGGCACGCATGGCCGACCTGGCGCCACCTGAGAAGCTGATCGTCGGCGGCTATCGCCAGCTGTACATCGACCATGTGCTACAGGCCGACCAGGGCTGTGACTTTGACTTCCTGGTGGGTTGCCGTGGGGCGGAAGTCCCAAGGCATTCCCACTAATTGGGATGCTATGATGCGGCGAATTCAAGCCAGAGCCTCCCTGTAGACATGGATCACCAGCCGTCCAAGCCGCGCAAGAGCCAGCATGCCCAGATCGTCCAGGATTTGGGCATGCACATCGTTTCCGGTCGCTTCAAGCCCGAAGAACGCTTGCCCATGGAGGCCACGCTCTGCGAGGAGTACAAGGTCAGCCGCTCGGTGTTGCGTGAAGCGACCCGCGTGCTCAGCGCCAAGGGCCTGGTGTATTCCAAGCCCCGGGTGGGCGCGGTGGTGCGGCCTCGCTTGAAATGGCACCTGCTCGACCCGGACGTGCTGTCCTGGTTGATGCAGTCAACGCCGCACAGTGAGTTCTTCAACACCTTGGCCGGCGTGCGGCGCATCCTCGAACCGGAAATCGCCGCCATGGCCGCGACCACCGCCACCGACGAAGACATCGCCACCATCGAGCAAGCCTACCTGGGCATGGAAACCGCGCAGACCCACGAACAGCTGTTGCAGGCTGACCTGGATTTCCACCGCGCGATTGCCGACGCTACCCGCAACGACCTGCTGGCCTATATGTGCAACATGCTGTCGCTGCCGTTGCGCGAGTCGATCAACATCACCAACCGCCGCCCGGACATCCAGGGCCTGAGCCTGCCCCGGCACAAGGCGATCCTCACTGCCATTCAGAACCGCGATGCCCTGGGCGCGCGGCATGCCTCGCTGGTGCAACTGGATGACACGCGGGTGGCGTTGGATACGGTGATGAATGTGCTCACGCCGCTGTAGTGTGGGAGCTGGCAGCCAAGCTCTATCAGATGTAAATCAATCCAAATGTGGGAGCGGGCTTGCTCGCGAATGCGCAGTGCCAGTCAACAGATTCAGTGACTGACACTCAGCATTCGCGAGCAAGCCCGCTCCCACAAGGGTTATGCGGTGTGCCTGCCCATCCTGCTATTGGTTTACAGGGTGTAGGCAATCCCCACCTGCACCGTGCGCGGTTCACCCGGATACGCATACACGTTGCCGAACGCGCCTTCTTCATAGTCGCGGTTGAACAGGTTCTTCACGTCCAGGTTCAGGCGGATCTTGTCGTTGACCTTGTAGTAGCTGAGCAGGTCGACCACGGTGTAGGCGTCCATCGAGAACGCAGTGTTGGACGTCTGCCCCGCGCGCTCATCCACGTATTTGCCGCCCGCCCCCAGGCCCAGGCCCTTGAGGGCGCCGTCCTGGAATTCGTAGACGTTGAGCAGGCTGAAGCTGTTGCGCGGGATGTTCAGCAAGCGGGTGCCGGTGTGCAGGGTGTTGTCCTTGGTGACTTCGGCGTCCACGTAGGCATAGCCGCCAATCACGCGCCATTGCGGGGTGATGTTGCCGGCGACGTTGAGGTCCAAACCTCGGCTGCGCACCTGGCCGGCCGCGACACTGAAGGTTGAGTCGAGCGGGTCGGTGGTGAGCACGTTTTTCTTCTCGATCTGGTAGATCGCCGCGTCGACACTCAGTTGGCGATCCAGCGCTTCCCACTTGATGCCCATCTCATAGGACTTGCCTTTCTCCGGCTCAAAACCACCCCCCTGACGGCTGGCACCGGTGTTGGGCTTGAACGAACGGGCTGCGTCCGCGTACACCGCGACGGTGTCGGTGAGGTCGTAGATCACGCCCATGCGCGGGGTGACCGCGTTATCGCTGGCTTCCCAGCTTTTACCGCCTGGCACATAGGTGTGGTAGTCATGTTCGAAACGCTCGAAGCGGGCGCCGGCCAGCACTTTGAGGCGCTCGGTCAGGGCGACCTGGTCCTGGACGAAGGCGGCGTAGGTCTTGAGGTTTTCCTTGTCGTGGGTCGGCGTGCGTGTGAGCGCCGGGCGCGGCTGGCCGTAGACCGGGTTGAAGATATCGATGGGGTAGGCACCCACTGCGCCGCTGGAACGCTGGATGATCGACTTGTAGTCGTAGTCTTCGAACTCGACGCCGCTCAGCAGCGTGTGGTCGAAACCGCCGGTGGAGAAATGCCCGGTGAGGTTGAGTTGGGTGTCCTTGTCGGTCCATTCCAGCTTGCGATAGTTGAAGTTGCGGCCCAGGGTGCGCCCGTCAGCGGCCAGGCCGTTGGCTTCGATGGCGTTGCCTTGCAAGGTACCGTCGAGCCACTGAAAACCGCCGCCCAGGGTCCAGTTTTCGTTGAGCAGGTGCTCGAAACGCAATTGCGCCATGCTGTTGTCGTTGTGCAGTTTGCCGGCGTCTTTTTCACCCCAGAAGGTGTCGCGCGAAGGCGTGCCTTTTTGATTGGGGTAACGCGTCAAGCCACGGTCCAACGGGTGATTGTTGCGCATGAAGTCACCTTCGAAGATCACCTTGGTGTCATCGGTGGCCTGCCAGGTGATCACCGGGGTCACGCCGTAGCGCTCGGTTTCCACGTGATCACGGAAGGTGTCGCCGCCCTCGCCCACCACGTTCAAGCGATAGGCCAGGCGACCGTCTGCATCCAACGGGCCGGACGCGTCAAGGGTGGCGCGCTGCATGCCCTGGTCATCCAGTTGGCTGCCGAGGGTCACCGTCGGCTCGGCCAGCGGTTGCTTGGAGACCACGTTGAAGGTGCCACCGGGATCGCCACGGCCGTAGAGCATGGTCGCCGGGCCGCGCAGCACCTCCAGGCGCTCGATGGTGTTGGCGTCGGGCATGTTCGGGTAGCCGCGGTTGATCGGGAAACCATTGCGGTAGAACTCGCCGGTGGTAAAGCCGCGCACGGTGAAGGTGGTGAGCCCCTGCCCGCCGAAGTTGTTGGCGCGGCCGACGCCACCGGCGTAGTCCAGCGCGTCCTGCAGGCGGGTGGCGCCGATGTCCTCGACCACCGCCCTGGACACCACGCTGATGGACTGCGGGGTTTCGTGGATCGAGGTATCAGTGCGCGTCGCACTTGCCGAGCGGGTGGCATGGTAGCCCTGCACCGGACCCTGGGCGGTTTCGTAGTCGGCCGCGCCCGTAATGCTGGTGGTCTGCAGCTCGATCACGGCTTTTTCAAGCGGTTCGACCTCCGCCCAGCTCAACGGGGAAAACGCCTGAAGCACACACACGGAAAGCAGGGTACGACGCATGAAGGATAAACCTAGTGAAAGAGCCAGATGGGGCGGCATATCTGCCAATTATTTTGCGCGGCATGATAGGTCAAATCATTACCTTTTGGCATTTATTCTCATTAACGACTTATCGAGTAACCGCTTCGTATCAACGCACGGCAAAACCCGCGCAAAAAAAAGCCACTCTCACGAGTGGCTTCTGTCACGCCCTTACCGCCTCAGCGATAACGTTCCAACCAATGCGCATAAGGTGCAGGCAAGGTCCACGACGACTTCTCGACGCCCAGCTCCTTGGCCGCAAAGTACGCCCAATGCGGGTCAGCCAAGTGCGCACGCCCCACCGAAACCAGGTCCAGATGCCCGGCTTGCAAGGCGCCTTCCGCCAGTTGCGGCGTGCCGAAGCCCCAGGCCGATGTCACCGGAATGCCGGCCTCACGACGCACGCGCTCAGCGATCGGCCCCATGAACGCCGGGCCCCATGGAATGTTGGTGTCGGGAATGGTGAAGCCGACGCTGACACTCAGCAGGTCCAGGCCACCGGCCTTGAAACGACGGGCCAGTTCGATGGATTCGGTGAGGGTCTGCTCGTCGCGACCGTCGTATTCGATCACACCGAAACGCGCGGTGAGCGGCAGGTTTTCCGGCCACACTTCGCGCACGGCGGCCAGGGTTTCCAGGAGGAAACGGCTGCGGTTGTCGAAGCTGCCGCCGTAGGCGTCGGTGCGTTGGTTGGAGTGCTCGGAGAAGAAGCTCTGGCCCAGGTAGCCGTGGGCGAAGTGCAGCTCGATCCACTCGAAACCGGCGTCACGCGCGCGGCGGGCGGCGTCGACGAAGTCCTGACGCACACGGGCGATGTCGTCCAGGGTCATGGCGCGCGGTACTTGCGGCAGGTTGGCACCGAAGGCGATGGCCGACGGTGCGATGGTTTCCCAGCGGCGCGAATCGGACGCGGCCATATGGTCGTCACCTTCCCACGGGCGGTTGGCGCTGGCCTTGCGACCGGCATGGCCGATCTGGATGCCCGGCACCGAACCGGCCGCCTTGATGGCCTTGACCATCGGCACGAAAGCCTCGGCGTGGGCATCGCTCCAAAGCCCGGCGCAGCCTGGGGTGATACGGCCTTCCGGCGCGACGGCGGTGGCTTCGACCACTACCAGGCCAGCCCCGCCACGGGCCATGCTGGCCAGGTGCACAAGGTGCCAATCGTTGACGATGCCATCATCGGCCATGTACTGACACATCGGCGGAATGGCAATGCGATTGCGCAGGGTGACGTCTTTGAGTGTGAACGGTTCGAACAATGCGGACATGTTGACTCCAGCCAGTGGTTGATTGATTCGATAGTTCGATGGTAATCGAACTATGGTATTCAACGATAGCCCCCTGTTATGATTCGTTTCATGCGAGCCTTCAAACACCCTCCCCTTCAAGACCTGACCCTCGAACGCGTGCTGTACGCCCTGAGCGATCCGGTGCGTCTGGAAATCGTGCGCTGCCTGGCCGGCGTGCCAGAAGCCACCTGCGGCGAGTTGGACGGCGGGCGGCCCAAATCGAGCATGTCCCATCACTTTCGCGTGTTGCGCGATGCCGGGTTGGTGCAGACCCGCAGCGTGGGCACCACTCATCTGAATGCGTTGCGTGCGGAGGATCTGGAGGGCCGCTTTCCCGGTTTACTGCAGAGTATTCTTGCACAGCGGTGAAAGCCGGATCACGCGCGGCTTGATCCTTTGGATATTTGCGATCCTACTTTTCAGAGGGCGGCACATCGAGCGATTGCGATCTGTAGGTTTTATAAATCTGCTGAATCGCGGGGTTATCCAGGCTTTCATAAGTAATACCTTCCTTATCAAGCCCATCCAATCCCTTGATCCCGCCAATCATCGCTGGCCACTCATCGCGATGGCCAATATCTCTAACGAAGGGTTTCAGGTAGTCACTCAAATGCCCTTTGAATGGCTCTCTGATTTCCGCACTGAGGGTCCGAAGGTAATCATCCTTATTGGTTCTTGACCACTCAATAGCGAACTTTGCTCTATAACAAAGCTCCATGAACACAAGCAGAATCGTACGCCCATTGCCATCAAGGAAAGGATGCGCAAATGCCAACTGCCCCATTACATCACCCGGATGATCTCTAAAACGTTTTTTATTCGAGGCCAGCTCAAGTGCATAGTCTACGGACAGTCTTATTGAAACCGGGTGTTCGAACGGAGTATGGTGAGGATCGTCTTGAGAGCCTTTGAAAACGGCGAGGTGTGGCACAAGTTCCGTTCGGTCTTTCCCCGCCCAAGGATAAAACCCAGAAAACAAAATCTCGTGCACTTTAAGTACGGATAAGTAATCGATAGGTTTTTTCTTGGCCAAGTATCCGAGCGCGTCCTCCATGCTCAGTTCAAACGACAGGTGTTCGGACTCTTTTACTTCGACAGGGTCTTTAAGCTGTAATGTATTACGAAGATACCCAGCGGTTTCAAAATCGCCGAAGGGATCAAAAATCATGCGCTGCGCATCTTCTTGGCAAGCCGCTTCTCCTGAAGATAACTGCCCTGAAGCGCCAGGGTCTCCGACTTGCTCAGAACGCCCCTCCTCTTGAGATTGACCAACAACTGCTCTACACCATCCAACTCGACCACATCACCCGCCAGACCAGTAATCGCAGCGGCCATACGGCTTATGCCGTCTCGCTCTGCGGTGACATGGTGGGCTTTAGCCATCTTGCGTACTTGGCTGGCGATACTGACATCGGCTGTTTCAGTCATCTGATATCCCTCAATTAGCTTCCAAAGCATAGCATGACGCCTGCCCCCCATCTCAACCGAAGCAATGCCGGCTTAAACGTTTAAGGCACTCACCGAACCTTTCCCCCGAACCCACGTCCGAGCTTAAGCACTGTTGCTTACCGCTCGCCGCGAGGTCTTCGTTTGAAAGCTGCCATCCTCAAAAAGTACCGCCTGATCATCAAGACCATGGGCTACGTGGGCTGGGCGCTGTTCTGGCTGTTGCTGTGGGACGTCGCCGTCACTGTGGACTTCATGCTGTTTCTCACCGCCAAGATCAATTTGCCGCTGATGCCCCTGACCCTGCTGGGTTCGGCGCTGGTGGTGCTGATCAGTTTCCGTAACAGCAGCGCCTACAATCGGTGGTGGGAAGCCCGCACGCTATGGGGCGCGATGGTCAATAACTCGCGCAGCTTTGCGCGCCAGGTCTTGACCTTGCTGGACGACCCCGACGGCGAAGTGAACCCGGTCAAGGCCACCCTGTTGCGCCGTCATGTAGCGTACGTGAACTGCCTGGCCGCGCATCTCAAGGGCCAGCCATGCCCTGAAGAAGTCCGTGCCTTCATTCCCAGCGAAGAGTTCGCGCGCAATGGCGCGACCAACAACTTCGCCAATGACATCCTCACCGGCTCGGCCGCGCTGCTGGCCAGGGAATACAAGGCTGGCCACCTCGACAGCATCCGCCTGGCGCGACTGGAGTCGACCCTGGTGGACTTGTCCAACGCCCAGGGCGGCATGGAACGGATTGCCAACACCCCGCTGCCCTACCCCTACGTGTATTTCCCGCGCCTGTTCATCTCGTTGTTCTGCCTGATCGTGCCAGTGGGCCTGGTGGAATCCCTGGGTTGGTTCACCCCGCTGGCCTCGACGGTGGTGGGTTTCATGCTGCTGGCCATCGAGCGCATCGGCACCGACCTGCAAAGCCCGTTCAACTCCAGCGAACACCAGATCCAGATGGAAACCATCTGCGAAACCATCGAGAAAAACCTGCAGTCGATGCAGCGTGATGCGCTGGGTGGCGAGCGCATCGGTTAAACCCTCCTTTGGCCCTCAAGTGCGTGCTCCCGCAGTCGATACACAGGGAGTACGCATGGGCCACACCTCCCTCAAAACAACACATGCGACGCTCGACGCCACTGTTTTCTCCTTGCCAAAAATTATAAATACCCGCGGGTGAAGTCATGAATATCAAGCAAAAGCTGACCTGGGCGTTTGCCGCCATCGCGTGCGTCCCGGTTATTTTGGTCGCGGTACTGGTTGTGCTGAATCTGCGCGAGGGGGCCCAGGCCAATTTCCTCGACAGCAGCGGCCGTGAGATTCGCCAGATCGACAATGGCATGAAGCAGTTCTTCGACGGCATCAGCCAGAACGTCGACTATGTGGCCAAGGACCCGCGCGTTGTCGCGGCCAAGGACCTCAAGAGCTACGCGGGCGCCGACGCCGCACAAATCCCCCTCACCCCCACCAATAAAGAACTGCTGGAGATTTTCGACCAGTTCGCTAAGAGCCATCCGAGCACCGCTTACCTGTCCCTGGGCTTGAAAGACGGCGGCTACGCCAGTTGGCCCGACGACACCAAACTCAACAATTACGACCCGCGCGTACGCCCCTGGTACCAGGCGGCCATCGCCGCACCGGGCAAAACCGTGCGCACCGGCGCCTACTATTGGGCGCCGGACGATGTGACGCTGATCGGCACTGTGCATACTGTGGCCGACGCCAGCGGCAATATCCTTGGCGTGGTCGGCCTGGACGTGTCGCTCAAGCAGCTCACCGAACTGGTGCGCAACATCAAGCTGGGCGACAGCGGCTACTTGATGCTGGTGGAAGGCAACGGCAACGTGCTGGTGGACCCCAGCGATGCCAAGCACAACTTCAAGCCCCTGGCCGACCTGGGCCCGAACTACGCCGAACTGGCCAAGCGCGGCGACGGCGTGACCCAGATCGAGATCGATGGCGTGGCCTACATGGCCAACATGGTCAGTTCCAAAGACCTGGGCTGGCGTTTTATCGGCCTGATCAAGCGCGACGAAGTCATGGCCGGCGCCACCCGCCTGACCTGGTTGATCGCCGCCATTGCCGCGGTATTGGCGTTGGTGTTCGCGGTGGTCGGCGCCAGCTTTGCCAGCGTGATCGTGCGGCCGATTCGCGGCGTGGCCGACGGCCTGCAAGAGATCGCCGAAGGTGAAGGCGACCTGACCCGTCAGCTCAAGGTGCAAGGCAAGGACGAAACCGCCAGCCTGGCCGGCTGGTTCAACCAGTTCCTGAGCATGATCGCCCAGTTGGTGCAGCGAATCGGCAACGCCTCGTCGGACCTGCAGACCGCCGCCGCCGACACCAGCCAAGTCGCCAACAACATGAACCAGGCCGCCGGCCGCCAGCGCGAAGCCGTGGAACTGGTGAGCACGGCGTTCAACGAAATGGTCGCCACCGCCAACGAAGTCGCGCGCTCCTGCAGCGCCGCCGCCACCAGTGCCGACGAAGGCTACCGTGATGTGCACGACGGCCAGCACCACATCGGCGAGGCCACCGGCAGCGTGCTCAAGCTCAGCGAAGACCTGCAGAAATCGACCCAGACCATGCAGTTGCTGGAGCAGGACAGCAAGAACATCAACACCATCCTCGACACCATCCGTTCGATTGCCGAGCAGACCAACCTGTTGGCGCTGAACGCGGCCATCGAGGCCGCCCGCGCGGGCGATCAAGGCCGAGGTTTCGCGGTGGTCGCCGACGAGGTCCGCGCCCTCGCCCGCCGCACCGCCGACTCCACCGGCGAGATCGACAGCCTGCTCGGCAACCTCGCCCGTCGCACCCAGGAAGTGACGCAACAGATGCAAGGCAGCCTGCTGGTGTCCCACACCAGCGTGGAACGTATCCAGCAGGCCCGCGACAGCTTCGACAAGATCCGCGGTTCGGTGGACTCGATCCGCGACCAGAACACCCAGATCGCCACCGCCGCCGAAGAGCAGCACCAAGTGGCCGAAGAGATCAACCGGCACATCGCGCAGATCCATGCCGACGCGCAGTTGGTCGAAGGCTTCGCCCACTCGGCGCAGACCGGGTCAGGTCGGTTGACGGATATTTCGGGTCAGCTCAAGGGGTTGGTGGGTCGGTTCAAGTTCTAGATCCGGCTTGGGGCTCTCGGCTTCGCCGTCGAGGGCCTTGCGCATTTTCACCACGTCCAATGCCCCCACCCACTTGGCAATGGCCAGGGTGCCCACGCCGTTGCCGATGGTGTTGGTGATTGCCCGCGCCTCCGACATAAAGCGGTCCACCCCCAATAACAACACCATGCCCGCCACCGGAATCGTGCCCAGCGACGACAACGTCGCCGCCAGGATAATGAAGCCGGAACCGGTCACCCCCGCCGAGCCCTTGGACGTGAACATCAATACCGCCAGCACGATCAACTGATCGGTGAG
This sequence comes from Pseudomonas sp. P7759, assembly GCF_013386445.1. Taxonomy (NCBI): domain Bacteria; kingdom Pseudomonadati; phylum Pseudomonadota; class Gammaproteobacteria; order Pseudomonadales; family Pseudomonadaceae; genus Pseudomonas; species Pseudomonas sp. P7759. The sequence continues at coordinate 21,543 of NZ_JACART010000005.1, read as the reverse complement.
GGTCAAGGGTGTGTTGGTGGCCTGGGCGATAAAGATCGCGGCGATGGTGTAGTAGATCGCCTGCCCGTCCGGGTTGAAGGTCAGGCCGGACGGGATGATCATCCCGGCCACCGGCTTGGACACCCCAGCCTTCTCCATCTTGGCGATCATCTGCGGCAGTACCGACTCCGACGAACTGGTGCCGAGCACGGTGAACAGCTCTTCCTTGATGAACTTCAGGAACTTCCACAGGCTGAACCCACTGTAGCGGCAGATCGGCCCCAGCACGAAGATCACGAACACGGCGCAGGTCAGGTAGACACAGGCCATCAGCTTGCCGAGGGAAAACAGCGAGCCAAAACCGTATTTGCCGATGGTGAAGGCAATCGCGCCAAACGCGCCGATGGGCGCCAGGCGCATCACCATGTTGACGATGCGAAACATGCCTTGCATCAGGCTGTCGAGCGTGTCGACGAAGGGTTTGCCACGTGGCCCCACCGCCGCCAGCGCGACGCCAAGCAGGATGGAAAACAGCAGGATCTGCAACACGTTGCCCTTGGCAAAGGCATCCACCAGGGTGTCGGGAATGATGTTCATGATGAAGTCCATGAACGACGCATGTTTGACCGCCGTGGTGTAGGTGGCCAGGCTCGACGTGTCGAGGGTCGCCACATCGATGTTCATGCCGGCGCCGGGCTTGAACACATCCACCACCACCAGCCCGACCACCAGGGCCAAGGTAGACACCACTTCAAAGTAGATCAACGCGCGAAAGCCCACGCGCCCCAGTTCTTTCATGTTCTCCATCTTCGCGATGCCGGTGACCACCGTGAGAAAGATCACCGGCGCCAGGAGCATTTTGATCAGCTTGATGAAGGCATCACCCAAGGGCTTGAGCGCGGCACCGGTCTCCGGGACACAGACCCCGACAATCGCGCCGAGGATCACCGCGAGCAGTACTTGTACGTAGAGTTTGCCAAAGATTATTTTCATGACAGGGCCCTGATTCTTATTGTTGTCAGGAAGTGCCAAGGGGCTGGCGTGCAACCCCTCGGCGTGGTGCCGCCGTACTTCAGTGAATCAGCGGTTGATCAGCGCGATAACCGCATCGGTGATCTGGCGGGTGGTCGCCGTGCCACCCAGGTCCGGCGTGTGCAGGCCGCTTTCGGTGACGGCTTCGATCGCCGACATCAGTTGCCGGGCCGCGGCCGGTTCGCCCAGGTGTTCAAGCATCATCGCGGCGGTCCAGAAGGTGGCGACGGGGTTGGCGACGCCCTTGCCGGTGATGTCGAACGCCGAACCGTGGATAGGCTCGAACATCGACGGGAACTGGCGCGACGGGTTGAGGTTGGCCGTGGGCGCTATGCCCAGGCTGCCGGACAGCGCGGCGGCGAGGTCGGAGAGGATGTCGGCGTGCAGGTTGGTGGCGACAATCACGTCCAATGTCGCGGGCTTGAGCACCATGCGCGTGGTTACGGCATCCACCAGTTCCTTGTCGACCTTCACGTCGGGGAAGTCCTTGGCCACTTCATAGAAGATTTCGTCCCACAGCACCATGCCGTGGCGCTGGGCGTTGGACTTGGTGACCAGGGTCAAATGCTTGCGCGGACGGCTGCGCGCCAGTTCGAAGGCAAAGCGGTGGATGCGCTCCACACCGGCGCGGGTGAACACCGAGACTTCCGTCGCCACCTCTTCCGGCAGGCCGCGATGCACTCGGCCGCCGTTGCCGGAATATTCACCTTCGGAGTTCTCGCGCACCACCACCCAGTCAATCTGCTCGCCGTTGTGCAACGGGCTTTTCACCCCTGGCAACACCCGCGCCGGGCGCACGTTGGCGTATTGGTCGAAGCCTTGGCAGATCGGCAGGCGCAGGCCCCACAGCGAGATGTGGTCCGGCACATTCAGCGCGCCCACGGCGCCAAAGAAAATCGCATCGAAGGTTTTCAATTCGGCCAGGCCGCCTTCGGGGATGTAGTAGCCATTCTTCAGGTAATTGTCTGAGTTCCAGTCAAAATGCTTGAAGTGCAAGGCGAAACCGGCTTTTTGCGCCAGGCTTTGCAGCACTTCCACACCCGCCGCGATTACTTCCACACCAATGCCGTCACCCGGGATTGCTGCAATCTTGTATGCGCTCATCGATTACTCCACTTCGTCACGTTGTTGTTTTTGCCGTTCGACCAGGCTGTCCAAACGGGGTGTGATCGGAGTATATGTAGCGATCCAAGCCGCATGATCGACTCGAAATCACTACATAATTAACTTTGAGTTATGAATGAGCCAGACCCTGGATTTGTCGTTTTTCTACCTGCTGGCCAATAAAGGCAGCCTGGTCGCCACCGCCCGCGAATTAGGCGTGACCCCGCCGGCGGTGAGCAAACGCCTGACGGCGCTGGAGGCACGCCTGGGCATCCGGCTGGTCAACCGCACCACCCGCTCCATGAGCCTGACCACCGAGGGCGAGCTGTACTTCAACCAGGCGGCGCGCATCCTCACCCAGATCGACGAACTGGAGCAGCAGCTCAGCAGCAGCCGCGCCACGCCCAAGGGCCTGATCCGCGTGAATGCGTCCCTGGGCTTTGGTCGCCGGCATATCGGCCCGGCCCTTGCCGCGTTTTTCACGCAGTACCCGGAAGTGGAGATCCAGCTGGAAATCAGCGACCACCCGCTGGACCTGACCACCCACGGCTTCGACCTGGGCATTCGCTTCGGCAGCCTGCCGGATGCGACCTTCCATGCACGCAAGATCGCCTCCAACCGCCGCTTGCTGTGCGCATCGCCGCTGTACCTGGACAAATACGGCACGCCGCAGAAGCTTGCCGACCTGCACCAGCACAACTGCATTTTCATCCGCCAGAACGAATCGCCCTATGGCGTGTGGTCGTTCACCCACGGCGGTCACACCGAGAACATCAAGGTGCAAGGCGCGCTGGGCTGCAACGACGGCGAAGTGGCGCTGAACTGGGCGCTGGAGGGCTACGGGATTTTGCTGCGCGCCGAATGGGACATCGCCCGCTACGTGCGCAGCGGACGCCTGCGCCTGGTGCTGGAAGACCAGACGCCGACCCGCGCCGATGTGTATGCGGTGTACCCGCAGCAATTGCACCTGTCGGCGCGGGTGCGCAGCCTGATCGACTTTCTGATCGAGCGTTTCAAGCACCTGGATAAGGTGGATGACGCGCTGATGCCTGACTGAGGTGCGTCAGCCCACGGAGGCATCCACCTTGAGTTCCGTCGAACGCCCGGTGGCCTTGAAAAACACCAGCACGGCAATCCCCAGCGCAATCCAGCACGTGCCGCCGACCTTGGCATAGCTGTCGGAGTTGACCAGCACGTAGCTGATGATCACAAAGCCGATCAGTGGCACCAGCCCGTGCACCAGCCGGCGACCGGCGCTGCGGTAGTGCCAGGCCACGGCCACATGGAGTAGCAAAAACGCGGTCAGCGCACCAAAGTTGCACATCGACGCCAGCAGGTTGATCTGCCCCACGAAGAACAGGCCGAGCACCAGGCTCAGGCCCGCAACCAGCAATGTCGCGCGCTGCGGCACGCCGGTGACCGGGTGCACCCGGCTGAGAAACTGCGGTAACTGGCGGTCCCGCGCCATGGCGAATAACAGGCGCGAGGTGGCAGCCTGGGCCACCAAAGAGTTGGCGATCGCTGCGCCGATGGCCACGGCCAGGGCAATCACCACTTGCAACCAGGGCCCGGCCACCAGGCGGCCGATTTCATAGAAGGCGTTGTTCGACGCATCGGCATCCGGGTACTGCACCAGGTTGGGCTGCAGCAGCGCGGCCAGCCAGGTCTGCACCATGAATAACGCCGCCACCAACGCCAGTGCCCACAGCGTCGCACGCCCCACCGCGCGGCTGCCGCCACGGGTTTCTTCCGACAAGGTGGAAATCGCATCGAAGCCCAGGAACGACAGCACCGCCACCGACAACGCGCTGAAGATCAGCGGCAGGGAAAACTCCTCCGGGTTGTACAGCGGCTTCATGGTCCAACTGGCGCCATTCACGCCGTTGCTGATCGCGATACTCGCCAGCACCACGAACACCACCAGCACCACCAACTGCCCGTAGAGGAACAAGCGGTTGGCGCGGGCGGTGGTCTGGATACCGCGCAGGTTGACCAGGGTGTTGAGCACCACGAAAAACACGATCCACAGCGGCTGAGGCACGGCGGGGATCACGTTGGCCATGGCGTTGGCGCCGATCACGTAGAGCAAGGTGGGCACCAGCAGGTAGTCGAGCAGGATCGCCCAGCCCGCCAGGAACCCCAACTGGCTGTTCAGCCCACGCCCGACGTAGGCATACACCGAACCCGCCACCGGGAACGCATGGGACATCTGCTGGTAACTGATGGCGGTGAACAGCATGGCGACAAAGCCGATCAGGTAGGTCAGCGGGACCATGCCGTGGCTGGCGTCGAACACCCCGCCAAAGATCGAGAACGGCGCCAGCGGCACCATGAACACCATGCCGTAGATCAGCAGGTCACCCAGGCTGAGCTGGCGCTTGAGTTGTTGGGTATATCCGAAACGCGCCAGCTGCGCGCTGTCACCGGGGGTGGAAGGATCGATCATGATGACGCTCCGCAAGGGTTGAACAGAAGCCTCACTCTAGGGCGGTACAGGCTGGCAGCTCTATCCTGAAAAATACTAGGTTTTGGCCTTGGCAGACTGTTTGCTTGAAAAACCGCGCAACCCCACGCCCGGAGGCGCCATGCACACCGACCTGATGCGATTCAGCGAGCAACTCGCCCACACCACGACGCTGGATGCGTGCCTGGCCGAGGTTCAGGCCGCCACTAACTCACTGGGTTTCAAGACGCTGATCTACGACTATGCCCCCGTGCCGGTCAGCCATGAAGGCGCGCTGATCACGCCGTCAGTGTTCAAGACGCTGAATGCCCCGACGGACATGCACGCCCTGTGGTGCGAGCGTGGCTATTACCAGATTGATCCGGTGCAGCAATACGCAGCACGCCGCACCACGCCATTTGTCTGGTCATTTGGCACGGACACGCACTGGAACGGCGCCCTCACCGAGGCCCATCGTCCAGTGGCTCACTACATTCGCGACTACGGCCTGAGCACCGGCTTGACCGTGCCGCTGCACTTGCCCGATGGCGGTTTCGCCACGCTGACGGCGATTGTCGACGGCACGCCCAACGGCGCCGAGCAGCAAGCCCAGCACAACCTTGGCGAGATGCTGGTGCTGGCCCACGCCTTCCAGGCCAGGGCCAGCGAGTTGCTGGCGCCGGCCGAGCGCTGCTGCACGCACATCCACCTCACCCGCCGCGAACGCGAGTGCCTGCAACATTCGGCCAAGGGGCTGACAGCCAAAGGCATTGCCGCCACCCTCAACCGCTCCCAGGCCACGGTCAACCTGCACCTGGTCGGCGCCGCGCGCAAACTGGGCGCGCGCAACCGTGTGGAAGCGGTCGTGCGCGGCCTGCATTACCGGCTGGTGGAAGTCTGAGAACCTAGCATTTTTGCCAGTGCCACTGACGGCACGCTTTGGCTAGCCTGTACCTCATTGATCCCCAAGGAGGTACACAGCATGCAGGTTCGCGAAGGTTATGCCGATTTCCGTGGCCACCGGACATGGTTCCGGGTCACTGGCGATCTGGACTCGGGGCGCCTGCCCCTGATCGTCGCCCATGGCGGCCCCGGCTGCACCCACGACTACGTCGACAGTTTCAAGGATTTGGCGGCCACCGGGCGGGCGGTGGTGCACTACGACCAGATCGGCAATGGCCGCTCGACTCATCTGCCGGATGCTCCCAGCGAATACTGGGCGGTCGACCTGTTCCTCGCTGAACTGAACAACCTGATCGCCCACTTGGGCATTCGCGATTACGCCCTGCTCGGCCAATCCTGGGGCGGTATCCTCGGCGCCGAGCATGCCGTCCGCCAACCGGCTGGCCTTAAAGCGTTGATCATTGCCAACTCACCCGCGTCCATGGCGTTGTGGTCAGAGGCCGCGAATGAACTGCGCCAGGCGCTGCCCGCCGAGGTGCAGGCCACGTTGCAACGGCATGAAGACGCAGGCACCACTGACAGCGCCGAATACCGCGCAGCCTCGGACGTGTTCTACGCGCGCCATGTATGCCGTGTCCAACCGATGCCCGCCGAAGTCGCGCGCACTTTCGCCGCCATCGACGCCGACCCCACGGTGTATCACGCCATGAACGGCCCCACCGAATTCCATGTGATCGGCAGCATGCGTGACTGGACGATCATCGATCGCCTGTCACGCATCCAAGTGCCGACGCAGTTGATTTCCGGCCGCTACGATGAGGCCACGCCCGCGACGGTGCAGCCGTTCGCCGACGGTATTGCGGATGTGCAGTGGCAGATTTTCGAGCAATCCAGCCACATGCCCCACGTGGAAGAGCGTGACGCGTGCATGGCGTGTGTGGCGCGGTTTCTGGAACAGCGACTGAGCTAGCAGGCCGGTTCAAGCCGTGGGCCGTCGGTGCTTTCAACCGCGTCGGCGGCTGACCTGCCAACTCGCCAACTGATAAAGCCCGAGCAAACCGCCGGCCAGCAGCAGGGTCCATTGCACGCTCAGCGCCGCCGCCAATAGACCGGCGAGTAACCCGCCGATGGCTTCAAAGCCGAAACGCATGGCGATGTAGAACGCGATCACCCTACCCCGCAAGGCTTCGGGCGCGGCGCTTTGCAGCGTCATGTTGCTGCTGACATTGCTCACCGTGATACCAAAACCCAACCCGGCCAGCGCAACCAAGGTAAACCACAACGGCGGGTTGGCCGCCACCGCACACAACGACACCGCACACACCACCGCGCCCATGGCGATGATGCGGCTCAACCGCGAGGTGCTGCCCGCGAACGCAAGAAAGATCGTGGCCACAAAAGCCCCCGCGCCCGCAGCGCCCCAGAGCCAGCCCAGGGTCTGTGCATCGCCGCTGAACGTGTGCTTGGCCAGGATCGGCAGCAGCACCGTGTAGCAGGAGGCAAGCAGGTTCACCATCACCACACTGATCAGCAAGCGGCGGATAGACAATGTGCCCCACAGGTAGCGCAGGCCTTCGCGGAAGATCTCCCCGGTAGAGCCCTTGGCGCGAACTTGTGCGCGACTCTTCACCTGGCCCAGACCGATCAGCAACATGCCGAATGCGATGGCGGTGAGCAGGAAGCAACCGGCCTCGCCGCTCCAGTTGATCAGCAAGCCGGCCAGCGGCGGGCCGATAAAGCGCGCGGCGTTGATGAGCATCGCATTGAGTACGAGGGCATTGGGCAGGTCGTTGGGGTCATCGACGAAACTGGCGATCAAGGCTTGGCGTAGGGGCGTCTCCAGGGCATTGAGCAAGCCCAGCAGCAGCGCCATGGCGATGATGACCTCGCGGCCCATCCACTGCTGCCAGGTGAGCACGGCGAGCGCCACCGATTGCACCGCCAGTATCGCCTGCACCGCCATCAGCAGGCGGCGCTTGTCGTGGCGGTCGGACCAGGCGCCCGCCAGCGGCCCGACCAACAGCTGCGGCAACAGCGTCAGAAACGCAATCGCGCCCAACAGAACGGCCGAGCCGGTCAGGTGGTAGGCCAGCCACGACAACGCGACCTGTTGCACCCACTTGCCCAGGGTGGAGAGGCCCTGCCCAACAAAGTAGATCTGGAAATTACGATGGCGCAACGCGCGGATGGGCGCGGGCCATCGGGGGGTAGACGCAGGATTCAAATAAACTCGCAGCCCTTTTGTGTCAGGGATTTAAGGACCCAGGAACGGTCGTTTTCGCCCAGTGCAATCTGTTCCAGCTGCTTCTGTTCGGCGGCATGTTTGGCATAGGCGCGATCATACACCTCGCCGACCTGCTCGAACGGCACGCAGAGCAAACCGTCCTCATCCCCGATCACCAGGTCGCCCGGTTCGATCACCATGCCGGCCAGGGCAATCGGCACATTCACTTCGCCAGGGCCGTCCTTGTAAGGGCCGCGATGGGTAATACCGGCGGCGAACACCGGGAACTCCCCGGCGCCGATGCTGGCCGCGTCGCGAATCGCGCCATTGATCACAATACCCGCCACGCCCTTCTTGATCGCGTAGGCCACCATCATCTCGCCAATCAGCGCGTTGCTCAGGTCACCGCCAGCATCCACCACGATCACGTCGCCAGGCTCGGCGATGTCCAGCGCGTGATGCAGCATCAGGTTGTCCCCCGGCCGTGCCTTCACGGTCAGCGCCGGCCCGACCAATACGCCCGTACGGTGCATCGGTTGCAGGTTGGCACCGCCGGCGGTCATGCGGTGCATGGAGTCGCTGATGTTGGCGACGGGCACGGTGCGGTAACGCTCGACCCACTCGGCAGCGACCTTGCGTTGCTGCTTGAGCACTCTGAATCCGATGGACATGGGGTATTCCTCTGATGATTTTTGTTTGTTTTGAAACGTCGTTTCGAAATTAACATCACAAATTCAAATCAACAAGACTCAAACCCGAGCCATCCGCCAAATGACGAGCGGCAAAGCCTCGTATAAACGATCTAAACACTTGATACAAAAAGGCCAAACCACGAATTCCACTCGATTTTAAGTAATCACTGAAAATTTATTTATTGCAACGGCGTTTCATTATGCTAATTTCCAGCCACTACCGCACACCGACAAAAACACCAAGGTGCACAGAAATGACCCGAACTCTCCTGCTGACCGGCCCGGAATTGACCGCCGACGCCATGACCCATGCCGCCTCCCACGGCGTGCGCATCATCCCCACCACGCCCTACGCACCGGCCGATGAACTCATCGCGATCATTGCCCGCGAACAACCGGACGCGATCATCGTGCGCCAGGGCCAACTGACCCGCGAGATGATCAACGCCTCCGCCGCACTGAAAATCATCGCCAAGCACGGCGTGGGCTACGACACCATCGACATCGCCGCCGCCGCCGAGCGTCAGATCCCGGTGACCATCGCCCTGGGCGCCAACGCGCAATCGGTGGCCGAACACGCCTTGGCATTGATGTTCAGCGTGGCGCGCCAGACCGCCCTGCTCGACGCGCGGATGCGTGACGGGCATTGGGACAAGACCACTTCGGTGGGCATCGAACTGTCCGGCAAGACCCTGGGCCTGGTGGGCCTGGGCGCCATCGGACGGATCCTGATGGAACTGGTGGCGCCACTGCGCATGACCATCAAAGTGTTTGACCCCTACCTGGCCGACCTGCCGAACGTGGAGCTCGTCGACACCATTGATGACCTGCTGGCGAGCTGCGATATCATCAGCCTGCATTGCCCGCTGACCGAGCAAAACCGCAACCTGTTTGGCGCCGCGCAGTTCAAGCGCATGCGCCCCGGCAGCATTCTGATCAACACGGCACGCGGGGAGCTGATCGATACCGAAGCCTTGGTCCACGCCCTGAGCACCGGGCAGATTGCCGGCGCCGGGCTCGACACCTTCAACCCCGAACCGCCACCTGCCGACTCGGCGCTGTGGGGCCTGCCGACCCTGGTGGCTACTCCGCATGTGGGCGCCAATACCGCCGAAGCACGGGACCGCGTGGGCCTGCTGGCCTTGCAACACATCATCGATTTCTGGGACGGCGTCGCGCCGCCGCCGCGTGCGGTGGTCAACCGCCATCTCTACGCACACTGACATCTCCCGCCGATTACGCGCGGGCTCATCACGCTTCTCCAAAAAAAACAACACGGGAGAGAGTCATGCCTATCAGTTCTACCGACATCAGCGCCCTTGAGCGTTCAACCATGCGCAAGGTGGCGTGGCGACTGCTGCCATTCCTGATCCTGTGCTACCTGCTGGCGATCATCGACCGTGGCAACATCGGCATGGCCTCGCTGCAAATGAACCAGGACCTGGGGCTGACCCCGGCAATCTTCGGCTTTGCCAGCAGCCTGTTCTTTGTCTCGTACTTCCTGGTGGAAGTGCCGAGCAACCTGGCCCTGCAGCGCTTCGGCGCACGGGTGTGGATTGCGCGGATCATGATCACCTGGGGCCTGATTTCCGCCGGCACCGCGTTTGTCACCGGCGCCAACTCGCTGTATGTGATGCGCTTCCTGTTGGGTGCGGCCGAGGCCGGCTTCTTTCCGGGCGTGCTGTTGTACCTCACCTACTGGCTGCCAGCGGCGTACCGTGGGCGCATGGTCGCTATTTTCATGGTGGCAATTCCCGGTGCCAACTTCATCGGCTCGCCGCTGTCCGGCTTGTTGTTGAGCCTGGACGGCTGGTTCGGCATGCGCGGTTGGCACTGGCTGTTCATCATCGAAGGCATTCCGGCGGTACTGCTGGGCATTGCCTGCCTGTTTGTGCTGACCGATCGCCCGGAGCAAGCCAAATGGCTGAGCCACGAGCAACGCCACTGGCTCACCAGTCGACTCGACGAAGAACGCAGCCGCAAGACCGCTATCGGGCATATCTCATTGTGGAAACTGCTGCGCCACAAACACATCTGGGTGCTGGCACTGATCTACTCCGGTGCCTCGGCGGCCGGCAGCACCATGAGCGTGTGGGCGCCGCAATTGCTTAAGACCTTTGGCTTGAACAACCTGGAAATCGGCCTGGTCAACGCGATCCCCTACGGGCTGGCATCGATCCTGATGATCATGTGGGGCCGAAGCTCGGATAAAACCGGCGAACGCCGCTGGCACACCGCGACCACCTTGTTGCTGATCACGGGCGGCCTGCTCTTGGCACTGGTCACCTCATCCCTGGTGGCGACGGTGATCATGCTGTCGATGGTGCTGATCGGTGCTTACTCCATGAAAGGACCGTTCTGGGCATTGGTCTCCACCTGGCTCTCCTCCTCCACCGCTGCTGCTGGCTTGGCGGCTGTGGGTGCGATGGCCAACCTGATTGGCGGCGGGATCATGGTTAACGTGTACGGCACGATTCATCATGCTACGGGCAGTTACGCGATTGCGCTGCTGCCATTGGCGGCGCTGTGTGCGGCAGGTGCGGTGATGGTGTTGTTGATGGGACGCAAGCAGATGAAGGAAACCGTGGAGTTCAATAAAACCGCCAACGCCAACTGAAATCCTAATGACACCCACCTGTGGCGAGGGAGCTTGCTCCCGTTGGGTCGCGAAGCGGCCCCAGACAATGGGACTGCTACGCAGTCCAACGGGAGCAAGCTCCCTCGCCACAGGTACAGTGCTCAGTCAAGATTGCCCCCACCCGCCAATACCAGTATTTTGCAGCCTACCCCCAACAAGGAGCACCCCATGGTAAAAACCCGCCCACGCCCCGCAGTCACCGGGGTGGCCTCGGCCGATCGGGTGCTCACCGTGCTCACTGCCTTCCGTATGGGGGATACCGCCCTGGAGCTGGCCGAACTCGCCGCCCGCACCGGGCTGATCAAAAGCACCATCATGCGCTTGATGGTCTCGCTCGAAGACCACGGCCTGATCACCCGCCTGGCCGACGGTCGCTATCAGTTGGCCACCGAGATCATGCGCTTGAACACCGTGTATCAGGACGGCCTCGACCTAGAACGGCACATCACCCCACTGCTGCACCGCCTGACTCAAGAAACCGGCGAAACCGCGTCCTTCTATGTACGCCACGGCGCTTATCGGATGTGCCTGTACCGTGTGAACTCCCCCCACCACCTGCGCCTGCACCTGCAACCCGGCGACACCCGCCCCATGGACGGTGCCGCCGGGGCCGAGGCGTTGCGCACGCCCTATTCGCTGGCCGCGAAGATGATCAAGCCGATTTTCTCCCACGGTGCCACCGACCCCCACGCCTCGTCCATGGCCCTGCCGATCTTCGGCCCAGGAGAAAACCTGATCGGTGCGCTGGTACTGTCCGGCCCCGCCAGCCGCCTGACCGCCGAACAGGCGCAGACGCTGCACCCGCTGTTCCAGCAAGCTGCCGTCGAACTGACCCGTAGCCTGGGTGGCGACGCACTGGCCGACACCGACGCCCCGCAGAAAAAGCTGCGCGGCAAAAAAGCCGACTAAACTCATCACGGATGCGCAGAACAGCAGGGGGCGAGACGGATCGCACCCTGAGCGACATTCCACCACATCCCATCATCGCAGCACCTGTAATAGTCTATTGCAGGACTCTAATGTACTAACCAGTTACTTATCTTGCTAAAATCGCGTCTTTGCCCTCTCACATTCGAGTCCTGTCGACATGAAACGAGCATCGCGCGCCGCTGGCGCCTCTAGATTATTACTGCTGGGCCTGGGCGTGATCATCGCCCTGCTCGGCCTCGCGCTGGCCATTGGCGGCGTCAAATTGGTCAGCCTGGGAGGTTCCTGGTACTTCCTGATCGGCGGCGCAGTCATGACGATTGCCGGCCTGTTGATCGCTGGCCGCAAGCCAGCCGGTGCCTGGTTATTCGCCGCCTTCTTGATCGGCACGGCCATTTGGGCAGTGGCGGATGTGGGCCTGGTGTTCTGGCCGCTGTTCTCCCGCGTGTTCATGTTCGCAGCCATCGGCATGGTGGTGGCGCTGGTGTACCCGCTGCTCGTCAACCGGCCTGCACGTGGCGCCTATGCGGTGGCTGGCGTACTGGCGTTGGGCGTGGCAGTCGCGGCGGGCAACATGTTCGTCGCCCACCCGAGCGTGGCGCCGACCGGTGCCGGCCCAGGTATCACCCCGGTGGCTGCGGCCGACGCGCAGAAAGACTGGGCGCATTACGGCAACACCGAAGGCGGCAGCCGCTTCGCCGCGCTGGACCAGATCAACCGTGACACGGTCAATAAGCTCAAAGTGGCCTGGACCTATCACACCGGCGACGTGGCCATCAGCGACGGCAACGGTGCCGAAGACCAGCTGACGCCCCTGCAGATCGGCAACAAGGTGTTCATCTGCACACCCCATAACAACCTGATCGCCTTGGACGCCGACACCGGCAAAGAGCTGTGGAAGAACGAGGTCAACGCCAAATCGGCGGTGTGGCAGCGTTGCCGCGGCATGGCGTATTTCGACGCCACCGCGCCGATTGCCCAGCCGACCCAGCCGAATAGTTCACCGATCATTGCCGCCAGTGTGCCGGCCGGCGCACAGTGCCAGCGCCGCCTGCTGACCAACACCATCGATGCGCGCCTGATCGCCGTAGATGCCGACACCGGCAAATTCTGCGAAGACTTCGGCACCCACGGCCAGGTGGATTTGAAAGCCGGCCTGGGTAACGTGCCGGACAGCTACTACCAACTGTCTTCCGCACCCTTGATCGCTGGCACCACTGTGGTAGTGGGCGGCCGCGTAGCTGACAACGTGCAAACCGACATGCCCGGCGGCGTGATCCGTGGCTTCGACGTGATCAGCGGCCAGATGCGCTGGGCCTTCGACCCCGGCAACCCGGAAGACAAAAAAGCCCCGGCTGACGGCAGCACTTACGTGCGTAGCACGCCGAACAGCTGGGCGCCGATGTCCTACGACCCGCTGATGAACACGGTCTTCCTGCCGATGGGCAGCTCGTCCACCGACATCTACGGCGTGGAACGCACCCAACTCAACCACAAATACGGCGCTTCGGTGCTGGCGCTGGACGCGTCCACCGGTGCGGAAAAGTGGGTGTACCAGACCGTCCACAATGACCTGTGGGACTTCGACCTGCCGATGCAGCCAAGCCTGATCGACTTCACGCCACCGGGCGGCGACAAAGCCGTGCCTGCGGTCGTGATCGGCACCAAGGCCGGGCAGATCTACGTGCTCGACCGCACCACCGGCAAACCGCTGACCGACGTTAAGGAAGTCCCGGTCAAGGCCGCCAACATCCCCAACGAACCCTACTCCCCGACACAGCCGAAATCCGTCGGCATGCCGCAGATCGGCGCGCAAACCCTGACCGAATCGGACATGTGGGGCGCCACTCCCTACGATCAGCTGCTGTGCCGCATCGACTTCAAGGGCATGCGCTACGACGGTCTGTACACCGCGCCGGGCACCGATAAATCCCTGAGTTTCCCAGGCTCCCTGGGCGGCATGAACTGGGGCAGTATTTCCACCGACCCGGTACACGGTTTTATCTTCGTCAATGACATGCGCCTGGGCCTGTGGATCCAGATGGTGCCGTCGCAGAACAAGGCCCAGGCCGCGTCCGGTGGCGAAGCGCTGAACACCGGCATGGGCGCCGTGCCGCTCAAGGGCACGCCGTATGCCGTGAACAAGAACCGCTTCCTGTCGGTGGCCGGCATTCCGTGCCAGGCGCCGCCGTTCGGCACCCTGACCGCCATCGACATGAAGACGCAAAAGGTCGCCTGGCAAGTACCGGTCGGCACCGTGGAAGACACCGGTCCGCTGGGCATTCGCATGCACCTGCCGATCAAGATCGGCCTGCCAACTCTCGGCGGCACCCTGTCGACCCAGGGCGGGCTGATCTTTATCGCCGGCACCCAGGATTTCTACCTGCGCGCCTTCAACAGCGGCAACGGTGATGAAGTCTGGAAAGCCCGCCTGCCCGTGGGCAGCCAAGGTGGCCCGATGACTTACGTGTCGCCGAAAACCGGTAAGCAATACATCGTGATCACTGCCGGTGGCGCACGCCAGTCCACCGACCGTGGCGACTACGTGATCGCCTACGCCCTGCCATAACCCCTGTTCGCGCGGCGCCTCCCCCCGGCGCCGCGTCTTCTGCCTGGAAAAACCCGCATGACCCCCACTTCTCATATTCCCCTTGGGCGCCTGTTGCTGGGCCTCGCCCTGGGTGCCGCCCTGCCCGTGCAAGCCGATGACACCACCCTGACCGGTGACTGGGGCGGCCTGCGCCGCGAACTCGACGCGCAAGGCATCCGCTTTACCGGCGACTACAGCGGTGAAACCGCCTACAACGCCCACGGTGGCCAGCACCGCTCGGCGCGCTACTCGCAGAACCTCAAGCTGGGCGTGCAGTTCGACCTGGGCAAGCTCTACGGTTTCAATAATGGAGATCGCATTCAGGTCACTATTAACGACCGTCGCGGCAACAGCGCTTCCGAGGATTTGGTGGGCAACCGCCTGCCGATCCAGGAAAACTACGGTGGCCTCTACACGCGCCTGACCGAATTGAGCTACGAGCGCACGCTGTTCACGCCGGCCCTCAACGTCAAGCTCGGCTACATGGCTATGGGCAATGACCTCGGCGGCCTGGACAGCGGCATTCTGTGCAACTTCATGAACGCCGGTTTCTGCGGGCACCCGCTGAACATGTCCGGCGGCAGCGGCTGGACCAACTACCCCAATGCACGCCTGGGTGCGCGGGTGAAATACGACTTCGCACCCAACTGGCAACTGCGCGTCGCCGCGTTCAACGTCGACCCGCAAAGCAACGGCAACTCCAGCCGCGCCTGGAAACTGGGACCCAAACACACCACCGGCACCGTGGTGCCGATCGAGCTGGTGTACAAACACGCGGGCAACCTGCAGGCTGAATACAAGCTGGGCTATTACTACGACAGCTCCGACGTGAAACGCATCGGCAGCAGTAAGGAAGTCAGCGGTCGCGGCGGCCACTACCTACTGATCGACCAGGCTGTTTGGACCTCCGACTCCTCCGCCGGCCGCGTGCTGCACGCCTTCGGCCAATACTCTGCCGCCAGTGAAGCGGCCTCGCCGTTCAGCAAGTGGTATGGCGCGGGCGTGGTGCTGTACAAGCCGTTCGAAGGCCGGCCGCGCGACACCCTGGCCCTGGGTTACGGTCGCGCCGTGCCCAACCCGCGCAGCCGCGAGGTGCAGGAACTGGCAGCCTTCAACGCGGGCAACGACTACCCCAACCTGAGCAATGCCGAACAGCTGATCGAACTCAGCTACGGCTACCAGGCCACGCCCTGGCTGACCCTGCGCCCGGATGTGCAATACATCATCGAGCCGGGTGCGTTTTCCGGTGACAACATCGACAACGCCTTGGTGCTGGGCCTGCAGGTCAAGGCGGTGTTCTGAAACGGCTCAGTCGTCTGACGGCAACGCCCTGTTCGCCTGTTCGAGCGCAGTGATGCGCTCGACTTTCTTGCCGGAGCGCTCCGCTTCGAACTCCGATTCCAGAAACACTTTGACGATGCTCTTGGCCAGCTCGGGCCCGATCACCCGCGCACCGATGGACAGGATCTGCGCATCGTTGCTCTTGCGCGCACGCTCGGCCGAATACGTGTCGTGAGCCTGTGCAGCCCGGACGCCTTTGATCTTATTGGCAGAGATCGCCATGCCAATACCCGTGCCGCAAATCAACACGCCCAGGCGCTGCTCACCCGCCCCCACCGCCATGGCCACCGCCGCCGCGATATCGGGATACAGCACGGGGCTGGACGAATGACAGCCAAAGTCCTCGACCCCATACCCCAGGCCTTCGATAAAGCGCTTAAGCAATTCCTTGAGTTCGAAGCCCGCCTCGTCGCATCCGATGGCCACCGAAAACGTCGTTTGTGCACCCATTACTGTTTCTCCATCAGACCGATCAAATGATCACTCACTGAAATTATGCACAATCATTAGCGGGCGATGAGCAGGTCGCTGTCAAGGCTTATTTAAAGACCCAAACACTAAATAACGCTAAAACCTCGGCGAGAGCCGTGGGCAAAGGATTGACAAAACCGCCTTAAGCAGTTTAAACATATGATCACTATCCGATCATATGATCAGGCTGTTGGTTAAGCCTACCTAATAAGAAAATCAGCAAGAGGACACACCGATGGCCACGCCATTACTGCTCCAGGCTGAACAAGTTTCCAAGGCCTACGCCGGGGTCCCCGCCCTGCGCGACGGGCGTCTCTCCCTGCGGGCCGGCAGCGTGCACGCACTGTGCGGCGGCAATGGCGCCGGCAAATCGACCTTCCTCAGTATCCTCATGGGCATCACCCAACGTGACGCCGGCACCATCCTGCTCAACGGGCAACCGGTGCAGTTCGACCGCCCCAGTGCGGCGCTCGCCGCCGGGGTGGCGATGATCACCCAGGAGCTGGAACCCATTCCCTACATGACCGTGGCCGAGAACATCTGGCTGGGTCGCGAGCCGCGCCGCGCTGGCTGCATCGTCGACAGCAAGGAACTGAACCGGCGGACTCGCGAATTGCTGCACAGCCTGGAATTCGACGTTGACGCCACCAGCCCCATGCATCGCCTGAGCGTGGCGCAGATTCAGCTGGTGGAGATCGCCAAGGCGTTCAGCCATGACTGCCAGGTGATGATCATGGACGAGCCCACTTCAGCCATCGGCGAGCGCGAAGCCGAAACCCTGTTCAAGGCGATCCGCCGCCTGACGGCGCGGGGCGCCGGCATCATCTACGTGTCCCACCGCCTCAGCGAATTGGCGCAGATCGCCGACGACTACAGCATCTTCCGCGACGGCGCCTTCGTGGAAAGCGGGCGCATGGCCGATATCGACCGCGCCCACCTGGTGCGCGGCATCGTCGGCCAGGAGCTGCAACGCATCGACCACAAGGTCGGCCGCGAATGCGCCGCCACCACCTGCCTGGACGTCAGCGGCCTGAGCCGCGATGGCGAGTTCCAGGACATCAGCCTGCAACTGCGCCAGGGTGAAATCCTCGGCATCTATGGCCTGATGGGCTCGGGGCGCAGCGAATTCCTCAACTGCCTGTACGGCCTGACCCTGCCAGACGCCGGCAGCGCTACCCTGCAAGGCCAGCCGTTGCCGACCGGCACGCCAGCCGCGACGATTCGTGCCGGTATGTCCCTGGTTACCGAAGACCGCAAAGACAGCGGCCTGGTGCTCAGCGGCAGCATCCTCGCCAACATTGCGTTGTCGGCCTACAAGCAGCTGTCGAGTTGGTCGGTGATCAATGCGCGCAAGGAAAACGCCCTGGCCCAGAGCATGGTCAAGCGCCTGCAGATCAAGGTTTCGTCCCTGGACCTGCCGGTGGAGTCCATGAGCGGCGGCAACCAACAGAAAGTGGTGCTCGCCAAATGCCTGTCGACGCAGCCGATATGCCTGCTCTGCGACGAACCCACGCGCGGCATCGACGAAGGCGCCAAGCAGGAGATCTATCACCTGCTGGACGAATTCGTGCGCGCCGGTGGCGCGGCCATTGTGGTTTCGTCCGAAGCCCCGGAACTGCTGCACCTGAGTGATCGCATCGCCGTGTTCAAGGGCGGCCGGCTGGTGACCGTCAGCACCGACACCGCCCTTTCCCAGGAAGCCTTGTTGAGTCTTGCCTCATGAATAGCAAAGTCCTCGCCGCCCCCGTTACCGCCGCGCCGCGCAACCGCCTGCGCCTGTCCCTCGACCGTTTTGGCCTGCCGCTGGTGTTTATCCTGCTGTGCCTGGTAATGGCGTTTTCCAGCGAATACTTCATGACCTGGCGCAATTGGATGGACATCCTGCGCCAGACCTCCATCAACGGCATTCTCGCCGTGGGCATGACCTACGTGATCCTGACCAAAGGCATCGACCTGTCGGTGGGGTCGATCCTGGCGTTTGCCGGTTTGTGCAGCGCCTTGGTCGCGACCCAGGGCTACGGCCTGCTCGCGGCGGTGAGTGCCGGCATGTTTGCCGGGGCCATGCTAGGCGTGGTCAACGGTTTCATGGTCGCCAACCTGAGTATTCCGCCGTTTGTCGCCACCCTCGGCATGCTCAGCGTGGCGCGGGGCATGACCTTTATCCTCAACGACGGCAGCCCGGTCACCGACCTGCCGGACAGTTTCCTGGCCATGGGCATCGGCAAGCTCGGCCCCATCGGCGTGCCGATCATTATCTTTGCAGTGGTCGCGCTGATCTTCTGGATGGTGCTGCGCTACACCACTTACGGGCGCTACGTGTACGCCGTGGGCGGCAATGAAAAGAGCGCGCGTACGTCCGGCATTGGCGTGCGCAAGGTGACGTTTTCGGTGTATGTGATTTCGGGCCTGCTGGCGGGACTCGCGGGCGTGGTGCTGGCGGCGCGGACCACCTCGGCCCTGCCCCAGGCCGGCGTGTCGTATGAGCTGGACGCGATTGCCGCCGTGGTGATCGGCGGCACCAGCCTGTCCGGCGGCACCGGTAGCATCGTCGGTACCTTGTTTGGTGCGCTGCTGATCGGTGTGATCAACAACGGCTTGAACCTGCTCGGGGTGTCGTCGTATTACCAACAAGTGGCCAAGGGGTTGATCATCGTACTTGCGGTGCTGATCGACGTCTGGCGCAAGAAAAAACGCTAAGTGGAGTGTGTGCAATGTCCAATTTCTGGAACCAGGCGTTCGACCTCACCGGCCGTTGCGCCGTGATCACCGGGGGCGCCGCCGGGATCGGCCTGGCCTGCGCGAGTTTGTTGGTGGAGCGCGGTGCCAGGGTGGCCCTGCTGGATCGCGACCCCGCAGTGGTCGAAGTGGCCGCCAGCCTCGGCACGGGGCATTTGGGCCTGGTGGCTGATTTGCGCCAGCTCGATTCGGTACAGGCTGCGATTGATGAGGCCCTCGCCGGACTCGGGCGCATTGATTACCTGGTCAACAGCGCGGGTGTCGCGCTGTTGGACAAGGCCCTGGACGTCAGCGAAAACGCCTGGGACACCACCCTGGACATCAACCTCAAGGCCAGCTTCTTCGTGGCCCAGGCCTGTGCCCGGCATATGATCGAACAAGGCGGCGGGCGCATCGTCAACCTGGCCTCCCAAGCGGCGGTGATTGGCCTTGATCGCCATGTGGCCTACTGCGCCAGCAAGGCGGCAGTGGTCGGCATGACCAAGGTGCTGGCCATGGAATGGGCACCCCACGGCATCAACGTCAACGCCGTTTCGCCGACCATCGTCGAGACCGCCCTGGGTAAGAAGGCGTGGGCCGGCGAACTGGGCGAGAAGGCCAAATTGCAGATCCCGGTGGGGCGCTTCGCCCAGCCGGAAGAGATCGCCGGCCTGGTGCTTTACCTGGTCAGCGATGCGGCCAAGATGATCACCGGCGAAAACGTGGTGATCGACGGCGGCTACAGCATTCAGTAATCCGATTCCAGACAGATAAGAACAAGGAAACACCCTATGAATCGAGTCATCAACGATCCGGACCTGGTGGTCGAGGACATGCTCGCGGGCATCCTCCTGGCGCACCCGGAACTGGCGCAGTACGAGAGCAACCCACGGGTCATCGGTAAGCGTAAGACCTCACCGGCCGGCCAGGTGGGCATTGTCACGGGTGGCGGTTCGGGGCATGAGCCGGCGTTTCTGGGTTATGTCGGGCCAGGGCTGGTGGATGCGGTCGCCGTCGGCGAGATTTTCTCCTCGCCCACCGCCAAGAGTTTCTTTGATGCGTTCCGCGCCGCTGACCAGGGCGCGGGCGTGGCGTGCCTGTACGGCAATTACGCCGGCGACAACATGAACGTAAAGCTGGCGATGAAAATGGCCGCCAGCAAAGACATGAACATTCGCACCGTGGTCGCCAATGACGACGTAGCCTCTGCCCCACCTGCCGACATCGCCAAGCGTCGCGGCGTGGCCGGTGAGATTTTCATGTGGAAAATCGGCGGGGCCGCCGCCGCCCAGGGCTACGACCTCGACGGCGTGATTCGTGTGGCGCAGAAAGCCGTGGATCATTGCCGTTCCATCGGCGTGGGCCTCACGCCCTGCACCATCCCGGCAGTGGGCAAGCCGAACTTCCAGATTGCCGATGGCCTGATGGAACTGGGCATCGGCCATCACGGCGAGCCCGGCATTGAAGTGGTGCCGGTGGAGTCCGCCGCCGCCATGGCCGAGCGCATGCTTGCGCCGATCCTGGCCGACCGCGACTTCACCCTGGACCAGAGCGTGGTGGTGCTGGTCTCCGGCCTGGGCGCTACGCCGGTGATGGAGCTGTATATTTTCTACGCCGAGGTCGAGCGCCAACTGCGCGCCAAGGGCCTGCGCATTCACCGCTGCTATGTGGGCAACTATTTCACGTCGCTGGAAATGATGGGCGTGACCCTCACCCTGCTCGGCCTCGACGCCGAACTGAGCAGCCTGATCGACCAACCCTGCCGCTCCATCGGCATGACCCAGTCGGAGTAGAGCATGAGCGAGCATTTCCCCAGCAACACCGGTAGCGCCATCGTCACCAACCTGGTGTCGATCATCGTCGCCAACCGCGAATACCTCAGCGAAGTGGACGGCGCCATCGGCGACGGCGACCACGGCATCAACATGGCCAAGGGGTTCTCACGCTGCGGCAAGACCCTCGAAGGCCGCGAGCTGTCTTTGGCCGAGGCACTGGACGAACTGACCCTGGCGCTAATGGAAGGCATCGGCGGCTCGATGGGCCCGCTCTACGGCAGCCTGTTCATCGGCATGGCCGACGAAGTGCGCGACCGCGACAGCATCGACGCGGCGACCTTCGCCAAGCTGCTGCGCGGTGGTCTCACGTCCTTGCAGGACATCAGCGACGCGGGTGTGGGCGACAAATGCCTGATGGACACGCTGATCCCGGCGGTCGAAGCCTTTGAACAGGCGCAGGCCAGCGGCGCGTCGTTCAGCGAGGCCTTGCGCCAGATGAAAAGCGCGGCCTCCCAGGGCCGTGATTCCACCCGCGACCTGGTGGCAAAAATCGGCCGCGCCAGCCGCCTCGGGGAACGTTCCCTCGGCGTACTGGATGCCGGCGCGGTGTCGTGCTGCCTGATCCTCACCGACCTCGCCGAATCGGTGGAGGCGCGGTTGGTTGCTTAGTTGTTTGTGGTGAGCGGGCTTGCTGTGGTGAGCGGGCTTG
>NZ_JACART010000049.1:0-80795 GCF_013386445.1 Pseudomonas sp. P7759 | reverse complement strand
AGATGAGTATAAGAAGCAGGGGTTGGGGTTTGGCTGGAGTCACTCGCTGGCGCATCGGCTGAGTGTTTCCGGTGATTCGGTGGTGTGGACCGATCATGAAAATCGGTCGACTACCCTGCCCTTGCCCACGGTTTCTCGGCCGGCGATTACCAATAGCCTGGCCGAAGCGGCGATCTATCTCGGTGATTTACCCGATGAATTAGTCCTGTCTCAAGGGCTACGTTTCTACCACTTCCACGACGGTGTGCTGACGGCGATCAGCGATGCGTATGACAACCGGTTGCGCATTTCCCGTAATTACCTGGGACAGATTGAGCGGCTGGATAACGGCGTCGGGCGCTCGCTGTTCTTGCGCTATGCGTCGGGCCGCATTGCGGCGGTGGACTACCAGATTGAGCGGGCCGTGGATGACGGTCCGTTTGTCTGGGTGACGGAGCAGAACGTTGTTGCCTACGGCTATGACAATTTTGGACGACTGGTTTCAGCGACCAATACCGTAGGCGAAAGTGAGGTTTATCGGTACGACGAGCAGCACGTCATTCTTGAGCGCAGTTTGGCCGGTGGGGCGAGTTTCTTTTGGGCGTGGGAAAGGTCTGGCAAGGCGGCGCGATGTGTCCGACATTGGGCCAGTTTTTCGCAGATGGACACGCGCTATGCCTGGGATGACAAAGGCCAGGTCACGGTGTTTAACGCTGATGGCAGTCAGGAAGTCTATGTGCATGACCAGCGAGCGCGGCTGGTGCGGCGGGTGGATCCTGATGGGGCCGAGCACTTCAAATCCTACGATGACAAAGGCCGGCTGACGGTTGAGCAGGATCCGCTGGGGGCGATCACGGCGTATCAGTACGACGAAGCTGGACGTTTGGTGGCGCTGTTTCCTGGGGATGATGAGCCGACGACCTACGAGCATGACAATGGGTTCGTACGGGTTGTGCGGCGTGGTGAAACGGTTTGGAAATATGAGCGTAATGACCAGGGCGACGTTACGCGTAGGACCGATCCTGATGGCCATTCGACTGAGTACAGCTACAACAAACGCGGGCAACTGACGCAGGTTTGGTATCCGGATCACAGCTGTCACCGACTGGGCTGGAATGAGCGCGGGCAGTTGCTTGAAGAGCAGCTGCCGAATGGCGGAATCAAGCGTTATCGCTATGACGATTGCGGACGAAAAATCAGCCAGGAAGATGAGCACGGCGCGCTCACGCAATTTGAGTGGAACCACGTAGGGCGATTAGTCCAAATCGTCTTGCCGAGCGGTGATACGCGTAAATATACCTACAACGCTTACGGAAAAATCACCTCCGAGCGGGATGAACTCGGCCACGTCACCCGCTACGAATACGCCGACGGCCTACACCTGATCAGTCGTCGCATCAATGCTGATGGCAGCCAGGTTAAATACCGTTACGACAACGTCAGGTTGTTGCTCACCGAGATCGAAAACGAGGTGGGTGAAACCTACCGGCTCCAGTATCACGCCAATGGATTGATTCAACAGGAAACCGGGTTTGATGGGCAGCGCACGGCTTACGTATATGACCTCAACGGCAACCTGAGTGAGAAAACCGAACACGGTGACGACGGCAGTCAAATGGTTACCCGCTACGAGCGCGACTATTCCGGGCGACTCGTAAGAAAAACTCTGCCCGACGGCAACCTGGTCGATTACACCTACGACCGTCAGGGCAATCTCCTCAGCGTCGAGGACGGCTACTGGGCCCTGGCCTACGAGTACGACAGCCAAAACCGCCTCACCGCCGAACACCAAGGCTGGGGCACCCTGCGCTATGGCTACAACGCCTGCGGCCAACTGCAAAACCTACGCCTGCCGGACAACAACCGGGTTGCGTTCAACCACACCAAAGGCGGCCAACTCGAGAAGATCGAGGTAAATGGTCAACCGCTCACCGCTCATCTATTCGACGCAGGTCGAGAACACCAAAGAGGCCAAGGAAAGTTACTCAGCAGTTATCAGTACGACGCCCAGGGACGCCTGTTCAGCCACGGCCTGTGCGATATCGAAGGGGCTATTTATCGGCGCCAGTACCACTACGACATATCCGGCAACCTCACCCGCCTGCTCGACACCCGCAAAGGTGAACACCACTACCACTACGACCCACTCAGCCGCCTCACCCGCGCCGACCACTCCCAAGACGAGCAGGAACGCTTCGGCCACGACCCGGCCGGCAACCTGCTCATGCAAGACCGCCCCGGCCCCGACATCGTGGCGGGCAATCGCCTGATGATCCAAGGCGACCACCACTACGACTACGACGCCTTCGGCAACCTCATCCGCGAACGACGCGGCAAAGGCCATCAACTCGTCACCGAATACCGCTACGACTGCCAGCACCGCCTGATCGGCATTAAAAAACCCAACGGCCAGACCGCCAGCTATCGCTACGACCCGTTCGGCCGTCGCATCAGCAAAACCGTGGATGGCATGACCACCGAGTTCTTCTGGCAGGGCGACAAGCTCATCGCCGAACACCACGCGGAGCACCACCGCAGCTACCTCTACGAACCCGATAGCTTCCGGCCATTGGCGCTGCTCGAAGGCTTCGGCCCAAAAGAAATCAAGCCCTACCACTACCAACTAGACCACCTCGGCACCCCACAGGAACTCACCGCTTCCGATGGCCAAATCGTCTGGTCCGCCCACTACCGCGCCTACGGCGAAATCAGCCGCCTCGACATAGGAAAAATCGACAACCCGCTGCGTTTCCAAGGCCAATACTTCGACCAAGAAAGCGGGCTGCACTACAACCGTCATCGCTACTACAATCCGGATATTGGCCGCTATCTGACGCCGGACCCGGTGAAATTGGCGGGCGGGATCAATGCGTACCAGTACGTGCCTAATCCGACGGGATGGATTGACCCACTCGGGTTGAATGCCAACTGCCCACCTAAAGGTACGAAAAGCCCAGAATGTGGCACACCTAACGAGCCGTCAGCGCCGGAAGTATCAAGGAATGGAGCGTTCAAACAAGCGAAGGCGGATGCGGGCATACCGCGTGCACAACACCCAGATGCCGTGCTCGATCCCAGATTAGGGACGATGAGGCAATATTCACATGTATCAATGAGAGATCAGCAGAAAAACGAAATTCTGGATGCGCGAGGAAAGCCAGTGATGACTCGAGAGTACGAATTCACGCGGGCGGACGGCTCAAAGGTTCTAATCCAAGATCATGGAGCTGGTCACAAGTTTTCAGCACCCGACGGAAAGGGCGATCAAACGGCGCATTTCAATCTCCGACCGAAAAACAGTCCGAGAAATGGAAAATTAGATGGCGCCAGAGACCATTATTATTTCAAGGATAAAAAATGAAATATTGGAATGAGCTAGAAAACACGATTTTCTTCAACAAGGTATTCACTTACCCGGTGGAAATAGGCGAAATAACGCTTTTTTCTGTGACCATTGACAATGATCGACCCAATATCGGTTTAGGTTTCGACATTTCTGAAATTCCTGACGCGCCCCCGGAAAAGTGGATTAACGAGGGGTTTAACACATGCAGAATAGGGTTGGATTGTGGAGGTTTGAGCGATGTCAAAATCAACAACATTCCGACTAGAGAAAGGTTAAAGGTCGTGATAACCGAACACGAAAATTATTATGAATTACAAGCCAAGTCCAAATCTTCGGCAATCGAATTAAAAGCCAAATATATTTCTCTCTGCGGTCCAGCCGTATACATCAACGATCCAGATTCAGCTTGTGGCTAAGCATGCCAAGACAGCTAAACAGTCACCGCAAGACCATTTCTGCATACCAAAACCGAAAAAGACTTCTGGAGGACGATAAATGGCGACCCCTCTGACAAAACCATCAGGCCTTATAGCAAATAACCATAAGAAAGTGCGCGTTTTAGCACTCAATGATCAGATAGAAGAAGACGTTACTCTGCTCATAGAGGGGACGGTCATAAATTGCTTTATAAGTTACTGCCCCTATCAAATAGAAGTTGGGAAATTCTATGATGTGGAGCTGACCATGAGCATTGCTGACGACTACGTAATTGAGCGTGTAGAGCCGAGTGACGTGTCGGCCGAAAAGATAGATCCTGGCTATTCCTACATCCTTTACGGCGAACTCTGTGACGAGAGATTTCTCACCTTCACATCGCTGAGCGACGAAGGCATACATTATGACCATCCAGAACTGAACGGGAGTTTTGTTAAATTAACGGTCGAAAGAATCGACGCCAGCTTTCACTGAAAAGCTTAAAATCGAGCAGTTGTTTACATGGCAGGAGCTTGCTGGCTATGACCCCCATAGCCAGCCCCAATTCGCCCCACCATCCAACCCCACCTAAACTCTCTCCATGCTATTTCAACGGACAGAGGATTCACCATCATGGGCAAACGTCACCCCAATCTCCCCGCCTGGCAATGGCGTAACTACCCGCAGAACCATCAACACCCGACCAACTTGGCGTTGCACCTGATTGCCGTACCGCTGTTCATCATCGGGTTTCTGTTGATCGTGTCCGGGGTTTTCAGCTTGAGCCTGGCCAGTTTTGCCGTGGGTGTGGTCGGGATCCTGGCCGGCTTGGCGTTGCAGCGTCATGGCCATAGCCTGGAAGCCGAAGCCAGCGAGCCGTTCAGTGGTCGTAAAGATGCGGTGCAGCGGCTGGTGGTCGAGCAGTTCGTGACCTTTCCGCGCTTTGTATTAAGCGGCGGCTGGTGGCGTGCCTGGCGGCAGCGCCACCGGCATTGAGGTCAGGCGAAGACCACTACGGTCTGGCGGCTGATGGCAATCAGCTCGCCGGTCGGGCTCCAGAGGGCGGCCGCGGCATGGCCATAGCCGTCGCGGGCGTGTTCGATATTGACGTAGTACTGGCACCAGTCGAGGGTCGTCAGATCCTGCAAAGGCTGGATGAATTCGATGGTCCAGGTCAGGGTGCTGCCGGGTGCTGGTTTTTTCAGGTGCGGCAGCAAGGCCGGAGGCCAGGCGTCGACCAGGGCGAGGATATGCGCTTCAGTCAGCGGCTCTTCTTTGACATCTCCGCGTAAGCGAACCCAACCGCCCATGTCACGGGATTTGTTGCCGGTAAAGGGTAAGCCGCCGACACTCCAACGCATCGCCAAGTGGCGCATGAATTCGGGGGTCACGCCCTTGATATAGGGCAGTTCCTGGCATTCATCCCAATGTTTGAAAACCGGCGGCGCTTCGCTTTCAACCGCGATTTCCGACTCACGGGATGCACCGAAACTGGCCTGTATCAGGGTCGCCACTTCACCGTTCTGCACCACACGGCCAAGCAATTGGCTGACGGCCTTGCCTTCGCGCAACACTTCGACTTGATAACTGGCAGGAACGTCTGGCGCTACAGGGCCGACAAAGGTGATCGCCAGCGACCGTAGCGGTCGATCGGCCGGCACTTGAGCGCGCAGGGCTTCGTATTGCAAGGCAGCCACCAGGCCACCAAAGGTTGCGCGGCCCTGGGCCCATTCGGCGGGGATGGTCACATCCAGCGGGTTGCTGCGGGCGGCGTCGAGCAAATCACTAAAGCGCATGGCGGTCTCACATCAAAAGAAACAGATGAAGGATCTTAACCATCGGACCCGCCAGGTACAGCGCCTATTCCGGCCAAAAGCCGGACCGGTTCAGAAACAATCAGCGCTGAGTTTGTCCAGCACGCGGTCCGCCTGCCCTTCAGCCTTGGCCATGGTGCGATGCCATATCGCAACACAAGGTTGCAGATCCGCCTGATGCTCGGCCTGGGCCAGCCATTGCCAGCAATCGTGCCAATCGCCTAACGCGCCTTGGGCTTTTTTCAAGCGCGACATCGCGTTGGCAGGCAGCTTGTCCAACTCGGGATAGGCTTCGGCGGCATAGCGCACTCGCTTGATCAACAACCGCAGGCGGTGTCGGTCATGATCAGGGTCTTTCAAGGCTTCATCGAGTTTCTGCCATTGTTTGGCTAGACGTTTTTCAATGCGTGGGCGCAGGCCTTTGAGCAATTTCTGATGCTCCGACGCGCGGATGAAACGGGGAAACGCATCGAGGATCAGCAGCAAATGCGCAAGCTCCGGGCTTTGCGCCACCTGGCGATAGGCCTCAGGTTGCAGACGCAGACGCCGGCTGGCGGCTTCGTGATAACCATGCTGATGCAAATACGCCGCCAGCACCTCACGGTCGCGTAGCGGCGTCGTCAGTTGGCCGACAGTACTGGCGGCCAATTCAAGCTGTTCCACCCCCGGCAATCCGCGCAAGGGGCGCAACAAGCTGCGCAGACGGCGCACGGTGGTGCGCAGGTCATGCAGGGCTTCATCGTCGGTGACGGCGGCGAGGCGAGCCTGGCAGCTCAGTAACCCTACTTCCAGGCCAATGACCTGAGCGACTAACTGATCGACCAAAGCTGACATCCTGCTCTCACTGTTTGATGAGAAATCCTACTCGCTGCTGCAGGTCAACGCCCGGCGCGAGACTCACGAATATAGAACCGCGCTTTCTCGGCCTTGTTGGAGCAGCCTTCAAACGCTTCAAATTGTTGCTGGGTCTTGGCGCCCGTCAGCAGGGACAACGCTTTAGAGTAGCTCACGGTGCCAGCGAAGCCTTCAGCCTTGGCCAGATCCAGCTCTTTCCAGGCAGCGTCCAATTGGCTGCCGCAGCTGTCGCGGTACGCGGTCTTCCCGGCACAACCGGCCAAGGCCAGCATGATCACAGGTACACACATCCAGGCTTTCATTGATGACACCTCAAAAAGAAAAAACAGTCGTACGTTGTAGACGTTGCCTACATGGAAAAGTGCCTGTCCTTAGCCTGAAATCGATAGTACCTACAGACCAGAGCATACCCGAGCACCGGGGCTATTCTGGAAAAATATCGCAGGCCGCCCACGAAGATTGAAGCCGCCCCCTCAATGGGTGCATTGTGGGACCCTGCCTTGGGGAGGACATGGACCATGAAAAAACGGGTTGCCTTGGTGCTGGGCTCCGGCGGGGCCCGGGGTTATGCGCACATCGGAGTGATCGAAGAGATTGAACGGCGCGGTTATGACATCGCCTGTATCGCCGGGTGCTCCATGGGGGCCGTGGTGGGCGGGATCTACGCCGCCGGCAAGCTGGATGACTACCGCAACTGGATCGAAAGCCTCGATTACCTCGACGTATTGCGCCTGGTAGACGTGAGTTTTCGCCTGGGGGCGATTCGCGGCGAGAAAGTCTTCGGGCAGATCCGCAAGATCGTCGGCGAGATCAATATCGAAGAATTGCGCATCCCCTACACCGCCGTCGCCACCGACCTGACCAACCAGCAGGAAATCTGGTTCCAGGAAGGCTGCCTGCACCAGGCGATGCGCGCCTCGGCGGCGATTCCCAGCCTGTTCACCCCGGTGATGCAAGGCAACCGCATGCTGGTCGACGGCGGCCTGCTCAACCCGCTGCCCATCGTGCCGGTGGTGTCGAGCCATTGCGACTTGATCATCGCGGTCAACCTCAACGCCACCAACCAGAAGCACTACCAGTTGCCGGTGATCCAGCGCCCGCCCGCGTTCAAGAGCCGCTTCAACAACCTGGCCAAGTCACTCGGCTCGCACCTGCCGCTTCGCCGCAAACAAGCCGAACAATTAATGAAGTTGGAGCAGGAAGCCCTGGAGGCCCAGGCAGCGGAGATCAACCCGTGGCTGGAGTCGGCCGAGCCGGAGTCCCAGCAGCCTGCTGCCGCACCAGAAAAGCCGGGGGCACCGAAATCCGCGACCGGCTCGTTCATCATCGATAACGTCGGCCCGGCGTCACTGCTGGATCTGATCAACCAGAGCTTCGAGGTGATGCAGACCTCGCTGGCGCAGTACAAGATTGCCGGCTACCCGCCCGACGTGCTGATCAACGTGCCGAAGCGGGTCTGTCGGTTTTTCGAGTTCTACAAGGCGCCGGAGCTGATCGCGCTTGGGCGGGAAATCGCCAGTGACACATTGGACCGGTATGAAAGTGAGCAGGGCTGAAAGATCTGGCGTTGCTGATGGCCAGACACCTACACCCTAAGCACTCAACAACCGATAACCCACCCCCGCCTCGGTCACAATGAACCGTGGCTGGGTCGGATCATCCGCCAGTTTCTGCCGCAAATGACCCACGACGATCCGCAGATAGTGGCTGTCCTCGGTATGAGTCGGCCCCCAGATATCCTTGAGCAATTGCTGCTGGGTAATCACCCGCCCCGGATGCCGCGCCAGTTGCGCCAACACCGCGTACTCCTTGCGGGTCAGTGCCACTTCGGCACCGTCCAAGAGCACCCGGCGATAGGCCAGGTCCACGGTCAACGGGCCAAAACGCAACGCCGCTTCCTGGGCTTCGCCCGCCGGCGCCTGGCGCAACAACGCGCGCACGCGGGCGAGAAATTCCTGGATACCAAAAGGCTTGGTGACGTAGTCATTCGCCCCACCGTCGAGGGCTTCAACTTTCTGCCCTTCGCTGGCCCGCACCGACAACACCAGAACCGGCACCGTCGACCACTCACGAAACTCACGCAGCACCTGCTGGCCGTCCATGTCCGGTAGGCCAAGGTCGAGTACCAGCAAATCCGGCTTGCTCAACGCCGCCTGGGCCAGGCCTTCGTTGCCAGTGCCGGCCTCGATCACTTTGTAACCCTGGGAGGCCAGGCTGATGCGCAGGAATTTGCGGATCTGCGGTTCGTCATCAATGACCAAAATCGTCGCGGTCTGGCTCATGGTGTTCCATCAAAATCCGTGAAGAAAACAGGGTAGCTCATGCCTCGCGCTCCAGGCCAGGCTGTGTCGGCAACGGCAGGAACAAGGTGATGCAAGTGCCACGCCCGTCAATACCGTCGGCCACACTGATATGCCCGCCGTGAGCCCCGACCATACCCTGACAGATCGCCAGGCCCAGCCCCGTGCCCTGCCCGCCGCGATCGCCTCGGGCGGCGGTGTAGAACATGTCGAAAATCTTGGCGCGCTCGTCTTCCGGAATACCCGGCCCCTCATCGGCCACGGCGAAGAACAGCTGGTTGTCCGCAACGCCGGCGCTCAGTTGCAAACGACCCTGCGGCGGTGAAAAACGTGCGGCGTTTTCCAGCACATTGACCAACGCTTGCTCGATCAACGCGGCATGCACATACAACAAGGGCAACTCGGGCGGCACATCGGTGCTCACCTGCAACGGCGCGAGCACCGCACGCAGACGGCCAAGAGCGCTGCCGACGATATCGCCCGGTGACACCCAATCCCGGGCCAGTTTCAACGCGCCATGGCCGAGGCGTGTCATGTCGAGCAGGTTCTGGATATAGCGGTCCAGGCGCTCAGCTTCATCGCGGGTGCCTTCCAGCAACTCGCGGCGATCCTCCAGCGGGATGGCTTCACCCAGCGCCAGCAGGCTGTCGATACTGCCGCGCATGGACGTCAGCGGCGTGCGCAAATCATGGGACACCGAGGCCAGCAACGCGCTGCGCAGTTGCTCGGTTTCGCCGTGCAATCGAGCAGACTCCAGCTCCTGGGCCAGTTGCGCCCGCGCCAACGCCTGGGCCAAGGGTTGGCTCAAGGCCGTGAGCAAACGCCGACGTTGACCGCTCAACTCCAGGCCGGGCTTGGGACTGACGCCGAGCAAACCCAGCGGGCCCTCCTCCCCTGACAATGGCCACCACCACCAACGCCCGAACGGCAAGGTGCCGGTGCCCATGCCCGCCGGCTGGTCATGCTGCCAGGCCCAATCGGCCGCAGCGCGCTCAGCTTCGGTGAGGGTCAGCGGGCCGCCCGTCTCGATGGTCCAACCGCCCTGACCATCGCGATTGACCAGGCACAGGTCCAGGTCGCTCCAGCCTTGCAAATGGTGTGCAGCGGCGCTGACCACCGCCTGGCGATCGGTGGCGGCGGTGAGTTTGCGCGACAAGTCGAGCAGTTCGCTGGTTTCCTCCTGGGTATCGCGCAACGCTTGCAACTGCCGGCGTTGACGTGCGGCCAGGTTGCCGGTCAACGCCGCCATCAACAGGAAGAACAACAGGGTCAGCACATCTTCTTCGCGCTGGATGGCGAAGGAAAAATTCGGCGGGATAAACAAAAAGTCATAGGTCAGGAACGACAACGCCGCGCACACCAAGGATGGCCCCAGGCTGCTGCGCACCGCCACCAGCAGCACGGCGGCGAGAAACACCAGCGAGATATTCGGCAGCGGCAAGACGCTGGACACCGCCCACGCCACCGCAGCCGCCACCACCGTCGCCACCACCGCCAACGCATAGTCGAACCACACCAGCCCGCGCACATCCGGCAAACGCGGCGGTACAGGGATGTCGTCGCTGTCGAGGACGTTGATTTCCAGGCCTCGCGCATTACGCAACAACCGCGCAGCCAAGCCACCGCCAAACAAGCGACGCCGCCATCGCATCCGCGACTGCCCCACCAGCAACAGGCTGGCGCGACGTTCAGCAGCATGCTGGATCAGTGTCTTGGCCACCTCCCCCGCCCGCAGCAACACCACCTCACCGCCCAGTCGCTCGGCCAGTTGCTGGGCATTCTGCAGACGCAACCGCGACTGCTCATCCCGCGCACGGCCGTTATCGATATGCACCATGCTCCACGGCAAATGCCGACGCTGGGCAACGCGACTGGCATGACGCACCAGACGTTCGGCCTGCGCATCGCCATCCACGCCCACCAACAAGCGACCGCGCACCGCCGGCGCGGCCTGGCCGAGCTGGCGATAGCCCTGGGCCAAATCGTCATCGACATGGGCAGCAGCGGTTTGCATCGCCAGCTCGCGCAAGGCCATGAGGTTGGTCTGGGTGAAAAACGCATCGATAGCCGCCCGCGCCTGTTCGGGCACATAGACCTTGCCGTCACGCAGGCGCTCCAGCAACTCGCGGGACGGCAAGTCGATCAGCAGCAGTTCGTCGGCCTCTTGCAGCACCCAGTCCGGCAGGGTTTCACGTACCTGCACGCCAGTGATTCCGCGCACTTGGTCGTTGAGGCTTTCCAGATGCTGGACGTTGACCGTGGTAAACACGTTGATACCAGCGGCGAGCAATTCCTGGATGTCTTGCCAGCGCTTTTCATGGCGACTGCCGGGCGCGTTGCTATGGGCCAGTTCGTCCACCAACACCAGCTTGGGCTTGGCGGCGAGCAGGCCGTCGAGGTCCATTTCTTCGAGCATCACGCCACGGTATTCGCTGCGCAACAAAGGCTGTTGCGGCAGGCCGCTGAGCAAGGCTTCGGTCTCGGCGCGGCCGTGGGTCTCGACCACGCCGGCAATCAGCCGCACGCCTTGGCGCAACTGAGTATGCGCGGCCTGGAGCATGGCGTAGGTCTTGCCCACACCCGGTGCGGCGCCGAGGAAGACTTTGAGCCGGCCACGGCCGTCCCGGGGCAGATCGGCTAACAGGGCATCGGCGCGGCCGGAGTCGCTCATGCGGGCAGTGTCCTTCAGGTATTGATCGGGTTACAGCTTTTCCAGCGCCATGTTCAGCGCCAGCACATTCACCACCGGCGGCCCTACCAGCGGGCTTTCGATGTGCTCATCGAGCAAGCGCTGCAAGGTCGACACCGGTACATTCCGCGCCGCCGCCACTCGCGCCAGTTGATAGGCAATCGCCTGCGGTGGCAAGTGTGGATCAAGACCGCTACCAGAGGTAGTCAGCGATGCCAAAGGTACGGGCCCCTGGCTGGGTACCAGTTGCTTGTTTGCGTCATCGAAGATGCGCGTCGCCAGCGCCGGGTTACTAGGGCCAAGGTTGCTGGCACTGCTGGAAACCGTCGCGAAAGCGCCCGCCGATGGGCGTGGGTGGAACCAGCTGTCACCGGTAAAGTCCTGGGCGATCAGGCTGGAGCCACGCACCTTGCCGCTGTCGTCACGCACCAGGCTGCCATTGGCCTGGTCCGGGAAGGCGACTTGGGCGACGCCGGTTACCACCAGTGGGTAAGCGACGCCGGTGATCAGGGTCATGAGCACCAGCAGGCCAAGGGCCGGGCGAATCATGTTGGACATTTCGGATTCCTCAATTCGGTCATTGCAACCTGTGGGCACCCATCTGGCACCCACAGGATTCGGGTCAAACCAGGTGCAACGCAGTCAGCAGCATGTCGATCGCCTTGATGCCCACGAACGGCACCAGGATCCCGCCCAGCCCGTAGATCAGCAGGTTGCGCCGCAGCAACGCCGCCGCGCTCGCCGCTTGCACGCGCACACCGCGCAGCGCCAACGGGATCAGCACCACGATGATCAACGCGTTGAACACGATGGCCGAGAGAATCGCGCTCTGCGGACTCTGCAAGTGCATCACGTTAAGCACGCCCAATTGCGGGTAGATCGAGGCGAACAGTGCCGGCAGGATCGCGAAGTACTTGGCCACGTCGTTGGCAATGGAGAAGGTGGTCAGTGCGCCACGGGTGACCAGCAATTCCTTGCCGATCTGCACCACGTCCAGCAGCTTGGTCGGGTCGCTGTCGAGGTCGACCATGTTGGCGGCTTCGCGGGCGGCCTGGGTGCCATCATTCATGGCCATGCCGACGTCAGCCTGGGCCAGCGCCGGGGCGTCGTTGGCGCCGTCGCCACACATTGCCACCAAGCGGCCGTCGTTCTGTTCATGGCGAATGCGCGCAAGTTTTTTCTCTGGCGTGGCTTCGGCCAGCACGTCGTCCACGCCCGCTTCGGCAGCAATCGCTGCAGCGGTCAGCGGGTTGTCGCCAGTGACCATCACGGTGCGAATGCCCAGTTTGCGCAGCTCGGCGAAACGCTCACGGATGCCGGGCTTGACCACGTCCTTCAGGTGGATCGCACCAAGCAACTTGCCATCGGCACACACCAGCAACGGCGTACCGCCGCTTTGGGCGATCTTGTCGATTTCCCGCGACAATGCCGGTTGCAAGTCACGACGTTGCTGGCCGATAAAAGCGAGCAGCGAATCCACCGCACCTTTGCGGAACACACGGCCCTGGTAGTCGACACCGGACAACCGCGTTTCCGCACTGAACGGCACGGCGGTCAGCTCATCCGCAGAGGGCTCGGCCTGCGGGTGCAAGGCGCGCAGGTATTCAACGATGGATTTACCTTCCGCCGTGTCATCCGCCAGGGACGCAAACAACGCACCTTCGGCGACTTCCTTGCCGCTGACGCCAGGCGCCGCGACCACCGCCGCACACCGACGGTTACCAAAGGTGATGGTGCCGGTCTTGTCCAGCAGCAACACATGCACGTCACCCGCCGCTTCCACGGCGCGGCCGGATTTGGCGATCACATTGAGGCGCACCAGGCGGTCCATGCCGGCGATGCCGATGGCTGACAGCAAGCCGCCGATAGTCGTAGGAATCAGCGTCACCAGCAGTGCGACCAGGAACACCAGGGGCAAGCTGCCATTGGCAAAGTGGGCGAACGGCTGCAGGGTCACCACCACCAACAGGAAGATCAGGGTCAGGCCGATCAGCAGGATATCCAGCGCAACTTCGTTGGGGGTTTTCTGGCGTTTAGCGCCTTCGACCAGCGCGATCATGCGGTCGAGGGTGGACTCACCGGGGTTGGCGGTGATGCGGATCAGCAGCCAGTCCGACACCAGGCGAGTGTTGCCGGTGACGGCCGAACGGTCGCCACCGGACTCGCGGATCACCGGTGCGGATTCGCCGGTGATCGCCGCTTCGTTGACCGCCGCGATCCCTTCGATGACTTCGCCGTCACCGGGGATCATTTCCCCGGCGGCCACGCGCACCACATCACCTTTGCGCAGGCTGGTGGCCGGCACGACCTTGAAGCTGCCATCGGCCTCCTTGCGACGAGCGCTCAAGCCTTCGCTGCCGGCCTTGAGGCTGTCGGCACGC
Organism: Pseudomonas sp. P7759; assembly: GCF_013386445.1. Taxonomy (NCBI): domain Bacteria; kingdom Pseudomonadati; phylum Pseudomonadota; class Gammaproteobacteria; order Pseudomonadales; family Pseudomonadaceae; genus Pseudomonas; species Pseudomonas sp. P7759. Next base: position 67,017 of record NZ_JACART010000049.1, on the reverse strand, counting down.
GCCTTGCCACGCCCTTCGGCCAAGGCTTCGGCGAAGTTGGCGAACAGCACGGTGAACCACAGCCACACCGCGATTTGCACCGCGACATAGGTGGGCACGGCGGTGTCAGGCACAAAGCACAACACGGTAGTGAGGATGGCCGTCAATTCGACCACCAGCATCACCGGCGAGCGTTGCAGTTGACGCGGATCCAGCTTGACGAACGCCTGGACCAGCGCCGGGCGCCACAGGGCGGAGATGGCGGTTTTGGCAGGCTCCTGGGATTGCACCGGAGCCGCATTTTTTGCAGGCATATTCATTTTCATATCCCCTTAGAAGCCCATGCTCAAGTGTTCAGCAATTGGGCCCAGTGCCAGCGTCGGCAGGAAGGTCAGGCCGCCCACCAGCAAAATGGTCACGGTCAACAGGGTCACGAACAGCGGGCCGTGGGTTGGGAAGCTGTTCTGGCCAATCGGTGCGGTCTTCTTCATCGCCAGGCTGCCGGCCAGGGCCAGTACCGGGAGGATGTAGCCGAAGCGGCCGATCAACATGCCCAGGCCCAACATCAAGTTGTGAAACGGCGTGTTGGCACTGAAGCCGCCGAACGCCGAGCCGTTGTTGGCACTGGCCGAGGTGTAGGCATAAAGCAACTGGCTGAAACCATGAGGGCCGGGGTTGCTGATGGCGCCGGCCGGGCCAGGCAGGCTCGCGGCGATGGCACCGAGGACCAGCACGCCAACCGGCATCACCAGCAAGGTCACCACCAGCAATTGCACTTCCTTGGCCTGCAATTTCTTGCCTAAGTATTCGGGTGTACGGCCGATCATCAGGCCGGCGAGGAACACCGCGATCAACACGTTGAGCAACATGCCGTACATACCGGCGCCGACGCCGCCAAAGATCACTTCGCCGACCATCATGTTGACCAGCGCAACCATGCCGCTAAGGGGGTTGAGGCTGTCCTGCATGCCGTTGACCGAACCGTTGGACGCCGCCGTCGTGGTCACCGACCACAACACCGTACCGGTGGTGCCAAAGCGCGCTTCCTTGCCTTCCAGCGGCGCGGTTTGTTCCACGGCCGGGTTATTCAGGGTCGGGTTGGGCTGGTATTCGGCCCACAGCGAGGTCGCGCCGCCGATCAGGAACAGTGCCAGCATGCAGCCAAGGATCGCGCGGCTTTGGCGCAGGTCCTTCACGTAGTGGCCGAAGGTGAACACCAACGCCACCGGAATCAGGATGATCGCCGCCAGTTCGAACAGGTTGGCCCAGGCAGTCGGGTCTTCAAACGGATGCGCCGAGTTGACGCCGAAGAAGCCACCGCCGTTGGTGCCCAATTGCTTGATCGCAATCTGGCTGGCCGCCGGGCCCAGGGGGATCACTTGATCCACACCTTGCATCGTCACGGCATCCACGTAGTGAGCGAAGGTTTGCGGTACGCCCTGCCACACCAGGAACAACGCCAGCACCAGGCACAACGGCAGCAGGCCGTAGAGGGTAGCGCGGGTCATATCGACCCAGAAGTTGCCCAGGGTCTTGGTGGATTTGCGACCGATCCCACGGCACAACGCGACCAGTACTGCCAGACCGGTGGCGGCACTGACGAAGTTCTGCACGGTCAGGCCCGCCATCTGGCTGAGGTAGCTCAGGGATGCCTCACCGCTGTAGGACTGCCAGTTGGTGTTGGTCATGAAACTGACCGCCGTATTGAAGGCCAGGGTCCATTCCTGACCCGGCAATTTCTGCGGGTTCAGTGGGAGGCAGTCCTGGAACAGCAGGATCGCGAACAACAGCAAAAAGCCTGCGAGGTTGAACGCAAGCAAGGCCAGCATGTACTTCTGCCAGCTTTGTTCTTGATGCTCGTCCACGCCCGACAAGCGATAACAGGCGCGTTCTACCGGGCCAAATACCGGCGTGAGCCAGGTGCGCTGCCCTTCCATCACTTTGTAATAGAACCGCCCCAGAAATGGGGCCGGCACCAACACCACCGCAAAGAAGGCAATGATCAGCCAATAGTCATAACTGTGCATGGCCCGCTCCTAGTTCCGATCCGCGCGTAACAGCGCAACCAGCAGATAAATGAACAGCGCCACGGCCAATAGCAGTGACACCCCGTCCAGAACGCTCATGGAAGTCTCTCCGTTTAGCGGCGAGTGCCGCGTGTGGGGCAATTGTCGGCAGGAGTGGCGTAAAGGAACGAGAGCGAGGGAGCAGGCAGGGCGTAAAGACGACGTAAAGAGTGGGTTTATGCGGGGTTTACAGGGGGATTTATGCGCACTTGCGGTAGGACTCGCCCTGATCTGGTGCAGGACGATGCGAATTCAAACGCAGAACCGTTCCCTTGGCGACAGTTGCGCAGCTTTACGACAATGATTTCCCTCCTGGCATGGCCGCTGCAACACCTTGAATCATTCCACACGGTTCAGGGAGAGCAACACAATGAACACACAACTCAAACCCACTTTGGGCACCCTGCATTTATGGGGCATCGCCGTCGGGCTGGTGATTTCCGGCGAATACTTCGGCTGGAGCTATGGCTGGGGCGTAGCCGGGACCCTGGGTTTCCTGGTGACTTCCTTGATGGTCGCCGCGATGTACACCTGCTTCATCTTCAGTTTCACCGAACTGACCACCGCGATTCCTCACGCAGGAGGGCCTTTTGCCTACAGCCGTCGCGCTTTTGGTGAAAAAGGCGGACTGATCGCGGGGCTCGCAACCTTGATCGAATTTGTCTTCGCACCACCGGCAATCGCCCTGGCCATCGGTGCCTATCTGAATGTGCAGTTTCCGGCACTGGACCCGAAACACGCAGCCGTCGGGGCCTACATCGTGTTCATGGGCCTGAACATCCTCGGCGTGAAACTCGCCGCCACCTTTGAATTGGTGGTGTGCGTGCTCGCCGTCGCCGAGCTGCTGGTGTTCATGGGCGTCGTCGCACCTGCGTTCAGCTTCAGCAACTTCGCCCTGAACGGCTGGGCCGGCTCAGACACCTTTGGCGCGCCCGCGATTGCCGGCATGTTTGCCGCGATTCCTTTCGCTATCTGGTTCTTCCTCGCCATCGAAGGCGCGGCCATGGCCGCCGAAGAAGCGAAAGACCCGAAGCGCACCATTCCAAAGGCCTACATCAGCGGCATCCTGACCCTGGTGATCCTGGCCATGGGCGTGATGTTCTTCGCGGGCGGCGTGGGCGACTGGCGCACCCTATCCAACATCAACGATCCCTTGCCACAAGCCATGAAGACCGTGGTGGGTGACAGTTCTGGCTGGCTGCACATGCTGGTGTGGATCGGCCTGTTTGGCCTGGTAGCCAGTTTCCACGGCATTATCCTTGGCTACTCGCGCCAGTTCTTTGCCCTGGCCCGCGCCGGCTACCTGCCCTCCTTCCTCGCCAAACTGTCGCGTTTTCAGACGCCGCACCGGGCAATCATCGCCGGGGGCGTGGTCGGCATCGCGGCGATCTACAGCGATGGTTTGATCAACCTGGGCGGCATGACATTGACCGCCGCAATGATCACCATGGCGGTGTTTGGCGCCATTGTGATGTACATCATGAGCATGCTCAGCCTGTTCAAACTGCGTAAAAGCGAACCGTTGCTGGAACGCACCTTCCGCGCACCGGGTTACCCCATCGTGCCGGGCATTGCATTGGTACTGGCGGTGGTGTGCCTGGTGGCCATGGCCTGGTTCAACGCACTGATCGGATTGATCTTCCTGGGCTTCATGGCGGTGGGGTTTGCCTACTTCCAGATGACTGCGCAAGACCGTGCCGATGCACCGGCGGATGCGATGTTGACCGGGCTCTGATCTACTGAGAGGCAGAACGGGCCTACACTGAACTAGTAAGAAAGCCCGTCACTCAAAGCAGTTATTCCCGTGGGAAAGTTCTCCCGCGGCAATCTGCCTCAAGGAGAGCCTTATGCCGTGGTATGCGTGGTTGATTATGGTGGTCGCGATCGGTTCGATCGTCGGTGGTTTGATGATGCTGCGTGACAGCGCCAACAAGGTGGAACTCACCGACGAACAACGCAAGCGCGTGGCCGAGCGCAACGCCCAGGCGGATGCCAAGGACGCGCAGGATCGCTGACGTGGCTGACCTGATTCACACCTGTGGCGAGGGAGCTTGCTCCCGTTGGGCTGCGAAGCAGCCCCTCTGAGGAGCTACTCCCAAGCCGCCTTGGCAATATGCAACCCGTGCTGCCCCTTATAGGCAGCACGTTCAGGCTGGCTCCAGCCGTTCAGCAACTCATCCTCCAGCTTGTAGATCTCGACTCCCAGCGGACGGCACACCGTCAGCGGATCCTGCGCCTCCGGTCCCCACATCGGCAAAGACAAATCCCCACCGGGGCACGTCGACAACGCGCACAGCAAATCAATCTCGGCAAAGAACTCCAGGTAATCGCCCTTCTGCGCCGGGCAAGCCTTCATGAAATACATGTCGTCATGATTGAGACCGGTGCACTGGAAAATATTCAGCACGTCATGCACATCGAACTCGGTCAGCCCGTGGGGCAAAACCGCGCGGGTGAGGTTCGAATGGCAATGGTGATGGAAGTCCTCACCGGTCAGCATCCGGTTCACATACGGATCGCAACGCGTGCCGAGCAAGTCATGCAGACGCCCGCCGTGCTCGTCTATGCCGTAACCCGCCAGGCTGTCATCGGTGATCGTCACCAAAGGCCTCAGAAATGGCAGGTTCGACCATAACCGGTCATGAGTACTGACATGCGCACCTTGCAACTGCCGTGTACGGGCCGCCCACAAGCGCTCGCGAGGGTCGTTGGCGTTCCACACGTTGAAGTCTCCCACCTGCGGGCCGACCGGCGTGGTCACACGGAACACATGCCCCGCCGGCACCTTCCACGCACGGCCCGTGCGAATCGGCACCTCAAACTGCTCAATCAGCCTGCGCTGATCTTTTCGGTCACGAATGCGCTCGTAAAACACCGTGTCGACCTGCAATGCCGAACCTTTGCTGACCTGATAAGCGGCCGGATAGTCTTTGTACATGGTGCAGATCCTCGTTCAGGGACGGTTAAACAAGGCCAGGGACAGGCGTTCCGAATCATCCAGATACAGGCTCATCGCCTCTCCTGCAGCCGCTTTATGCTGCCGGGCCAATAAGGTGAAAATTTCAAGGTCGCGCTCCAACCATGGCGATTGAAAACGCTGCTCATCAGGCGCGGCGCAAAACACCAAGCGCAGCTGAGCAATGACCTGGGCAAAAAACTCATCGAACAAAGGGCTGCGCATCAACCCCACGATCTGCTGGTGAAACACCAGGCTATGGGTGGCAACTGCACGCCAGTCTTCGCGCTCACGGGCCAGGGTGGTGGCGTCAATCGCGTTTTGCATGCTTTCGGATTGGGCTTCTGTCAGAGGAGTGCTGTGGGCGATAGCCTGCAGTTCCAACGTGCGACGGACGGCAAACAAATCACGCACTTCTTCTCGTTCCAGACGCCGGACCACTACCCCTTTGTTGCGCACATAACGTGTCAGCCCTTCCTGTCCCAGGCGATGCAACGCTTCGCGGATGGTATTGCGTGAGGCGTTGTAAGCCTTAACCAGTTCTACTTCGACCAACGGCATCCCAGGCAACAATCGTCCGCCGATGATGTCGGCGCGAAGCTCCAGGGCGATCTGGTCGGCTAACGACAAGCTGAGAGTCATGACTGCCTCGTGATTGTTCAACAATCCTTTGTGTAGAGGTAATCACGTTTCATGCCAATGTGCATGCGTGTAAAAAGGCTCAAGTTAGTTAAAATGCCAGCCTGTAACCGAGGCCGCCCTATGCGTTATTCATCCGACCACAAAGCCCAAACCCACCAACGCATCATCAAGGAAGCTTCCGTACGCTTTCGCCGTGACGGCATCGGCGCTACCGGCTTACAGCCATTGATGAAAGCACTGAACCTGACGCATGGGGGGTTCTACGCACACTTCAAGTCCAAGGACGAACTGGTGGAAAAGGCGCTGCAGGCTGCTGCGGCAGAGTTGGACGCCCATTGCGAGATGCTTTTCAGCCAGGAGTGCCCGCTGGAAGCGTTTATTGATAGCTACCTCTCGGAGTGGCACCTGACGTCTCCGGATCAAGGCTGCCCGTTGCCAACCATTTCCTCTGAACTGGGGCTACGCGGCCAGCACAGTGCAACGACGGATGCAGTGCTCGGCGCACGGCTCAAGCAGATTGAAACGGCGTTAGCGGATGGACGGGGTGATGCACAAGGCTTGGTGATAATGTCGACGTTGGTGGGAGCCCTGGTTCTCGCTCGGAGTGTTGAGGACAAGGCGCTGGCGATGCGAATCATGGACGTGGTGCGAGATAGTTTGAAAACCCACATTTCAGAAGATGAAAAAGCCGGTCAATGACCGGCCTCCCCTATTGGCTTAGTTGATTACAAGCCGATCGCGGTTCTTCTCCAGCAGCGCCTTGCCGATCCCTTTCACTTCCAACAATTCATCTACCGCCGTGAACGGGCCATTGCTTTCGCGGTAGGCGATAATTGCCTTGGCTTTGGCCGCACCAATGCCGAAGAGGTCACGGCGCAGGGTTTCGGCGTCGGCGGCGTTGAGGTTGACCTTGGCGGAGTGTTCGGTTTTGGCCATCTGGGCGGCGATGGGGGTTGGCGCTTCGGGTTTGATGGACGGGGCTGCGGTGGTGGTGACCGAAAGGGTGGTGAGGAAAGCGAAGATCAGGGAAGTAAGGTAAGTGTTTTGCATTTGACGCTCCATGACATTGATAAGAGAAAAGCAGCTTTTCCGAAGCTGCTTTTCTAACTTAGGTGATGTTGGGGATTCGTCAAAAACGCTTGAGTTACAAGGTGTTAAATCAGGGTTCCAGGCGGCGCTGCTGGTAGATCCAGTCGACGATTTCGCCATCGGGGGAGTAGCCGCTGACGGTGTCGCGCAGGAGTTGACGAACGCGGGTGTAGTCGTCCTGGTCTACGGCAGCAAGGAGTTCAGTGAGCTTGCCTTTGAGGACGTCCCAAGGCAGGTAGTCTTCGTTGGCGCTCATGATCATTGGGTGCTGGGTCGCGACGACGTTATCGCCGATGAGCAATTCTTCATACAACTTTTCACCTGGGCGCAGACCGGTGAATTCAATCGCAATATCGCCGTGGAAGTTCCTCTCTGAACGGACACTGAGGCCTGACAAGTGAATCATCTTTTCGGCCAGCTCTGCGATCTTGACCGGTTCTCCCATATCAAGAACAAAAACATCCCCTCCGCGCCCCATCGAGCCCGCTTGAACAACCAGCTGCGCTGCCTCAGGAATAGTCATGAAGTAACGTGTGATTTTCGGATGGGTAACTGTCAGCGGACCACCGGACTTGATTTGCTTGTGGAACAAAGGGATCACCGAACCGGATGAACCCAGCACATTACCAAAACGCACCATGGTGAAACGGGTCTTATTAACCCTGGAAATATTAGCGTTATCACCGAAAAACACAGGTGCCAGTTCCCGGCTCAACGCTTGCAGTGTCATCTCGGCGAGGCGTTTGGTACTGCCCATGACATTAGTCGGGCGTACGGCCTTATCGGTTGAAATCAACACAAAGTTGGCCACACCTGCTTGCAGTGCTGCCTGAGCGGTATTCAACGTGCCAATTACGTTATTAAGGACGCCCTCGGCAATGTTATGTTCCACCATAGGCACATGTTTGTAGGCGGCCGCATGATAAACAGTTTCAATGCGCCAGGTCTTCAGCACATCAAATATCTTTTGTTGATTACGGACAGACCCCAAAATCGGCAACAGCCGTACGGAAAAAGCACCTCTTACAACACGCTGCTCAAGCTCGGAAAGAATACTGTAGAGATTGAACTCACTGTGTTCGAACAATACGAGGCAGGTGGGGCGCAATTCAAGGATTTGCCGGCAGAGTTCAGATCCGATAGATCCGCCCGCGCCAGTGACAAGCACGGCCTTGCCCGTAATGCAGTGTTCCAAGAGTTCAGCTTGGGCAGGCACCGCGTCACGGCCAAGCAAATCCGCAATATCCACTTCCTGAATGTCATCAACCTTGACCCGGCCACTGGCCAAATCCATGAACCCAGGCACACTGCGGATATGCAAAGGATAACCTTCAAGAAAGCCAAGAATCTCTCTGCGTCGTGCACGTGGGGAGGAAGGAACCGCAAGTAGGATTTCCTGAGCTCCGGTGACATCTATCATCTTCCGAATATGTGTAGGCTTGTAGACTTGGAGCCCGGAAATTATCCTATTGGAAATGCTTTCATCATCGTCGATGAAGGCGACCGGTCGCATGACCCTACCAATTCTAAGTGCTGCAACCAATTGATTGCCCGCCGCACCAGCGCCGTAAATGGCCACTCGGGGTAACCCATCGTCTCGACTGGTAAAGGGTACATGTTGGGCAGCCGCGAACCAATCGCCAAGGAAAAACTGGCGCATCGCTAAACGCAACCCACCCACCATAATTACGCTGAGCCACCAGTAGTTGAAAATAATGGAGCGAGGGACAACGTTTTGGTGGTTGCTATACCAGTAGACAATAACCCCAAGAATCAAAGAAGACAAACTGACCGCTTTAATAATTGCAATAAGCGCGTCATTGCCAAAATACCTCATTACCGCACGATAAAGTCCAAATCTAGCAAAAAGAGGAATGGCTACAAACGTGGCACTTACAAATAACCAAAGATGTTGTACCAACGGGTTAGACATTTCATCAATGCCCAAGCGTACAACGAAAGCCATCCACAAGGCACACCAAATAAGTACCACATCGACGGCTATCTGAATCAGCCTTTTTTGCCTGCGCGGGAGGCCTTGCAAAAACACCCTGACCTTATCCATAGCTCCCTCAAAAAACCCAAATTTTTCCAAGATTAAGATGGTACATCGCTCATCAAAACGGTGTGTGAAAAAAAGCCAGCTCAGGATTTTTCAGGAGCGCGGCCCTTCTGTTTCGCCTGCACGAAAGCGAACAGCCAAAATAATCAAGGGAATATAAGCTACAACCAATGCCGCCGCTCCGCTCAACAGCGAGTATGCGACACAAACCGCGAGTGGTAGCAGCCAAAACACGTTGATTAGACACACGGTCAAGGTCACTGGAGCATGTCGCCCCACTAGGCGCGATGCATATTGATAGGCATGACTGCGGTGAGCTTCATAGACACGTGCACCGCGTAGCAGTCGACGTAACAAGGTAACTGTGGCATCGACAATGAACACGCCGAGAAGGATGAGCCAGCACCATAGGAGATCTGCGGACAACCATGCAGCGTGAACAGAAAGCCCGGCGAGCACTATACCTATGAAGCCACTGCCAGCATCGCCCATGAAAATTTTTGCGGAGGGGAAATTCCAGTACAAAAAACCCGCCACGGCAAATGCAAACAGCATATTCACCTGAATCAGGCTGGTGTGCCCGGCAATGAGGTAAACAACACACATGCCTAAACACGCACAAATTGCCTCGATACTCGCCAGCCCGTCAATTCCGTCCATGAAATTGTATAGATTGAGCATCCACACCAGGTAGAGTGAGCCGAACACGTAGCCCGCGTAATGCAGGTTCAGAGGCGTCCCGAAAAAATCAATAATCGGCAATCCGCCAGTCCAGAAAAGCACAATTGCTGCAGCGCAAAAGTGCCCCATTAGACGCCAGCGCGCAGCGATATGGCCATGGTCATCCATAAAACCAATAATGGCGACAAGACCACCTGCAAAAAATAAAGAGGCAAACACCGCAAACTCGATTGCGCCCGTAAGGTAGAGACCGACCAGTGATAGCATCACGGTGATGACGATCGCCAAACCGCCGCCCCGAGGCGTCGGGATCGAATGAGAGCTGCGTGCATTGGGGACATCTATCATACTTCGCGACAAAGCATATTTACGTAACATCGCAGTCAGCAAAAATGATGTGAGAAACACTAAAATTATAGCCAATATCATTTTTCCGTATGCCCCTGGAAGTGCTCCGCGGTCAATGCAAAACCTTGTTCAACGGACATCGGAGGTGTCCATCCCAATAATTCGCGGTTCTTCTCAATATCAACCTGCAAGTTCCCGCACAGGCGTTGAGACAACGACTTTTTGTTCAGCAACCTGGCGGCAGCAACAAGCAAGCTGCTAGGGACGGGTAACAACCGTGCACGGCACCGAAGTGCTTCCGCCATCTTCCTGAGCAACTGCGTAGTCGACACATCCTGACCATCACTGACCAAAAACGTCTGATTAGCAGCGGCGGGATGCGTGAGACAAACGCTTATCAAATCCACGAGATTATAAAGAGACACCAAGCTGCGTTTGTTATTGATTGCACCGAACGGGAGTACAACGCCCCTGTCCAACAACTTTATCATATTGAAAAAGTTAGCCTTCACTCCGGGTCCATATACAAGCACGGGCCGAATGATAACGACATCCATGCCTGTTTCAGCGGCAATATTTCTCAGTCCTTCCTCCGCCTCCATCTTAGAGACGCCATAAGCGTCAGCAGGCATAGGCACATCATCTGCTCGGTAAGGCTGACCCGATTGAGTCGACTCACCATTGACCTTGATGGAGCTGATGAAGACAAAACGTCTTACACCACATTTCGCCGCCTGCCTGGCAAGGTTGTGAGTTGCCGCCACATTTGCCAGCCTGAATTCAGCCATGGGGTCGGCAGCACGCTCGTTCATGACGTGCACGCGAGCAGCGCAATGAACAACGCTATCAGCCCCTTTCAATGCAGCGGTGAAATCCGTGTCTGAAGCCAATTCTCCGCACACAAACGTCTCACACCCCAGGGGAGGTCGTTCTGGTGTAGTTCTGTAAATAGCCACCGGGTCAAAGTTGCTGTGCGTCGAAAGGAGCTTGATCAAAGCACCGCCTACAAAGCCGCTTGCGCCCGTCACCGCTACGCGAGAGACCCTCTCCAATCCATCAGCGCTCATTCAAAAGCCTTTTATAATCGTCTAACAATAACGTCGCGCACTTGGCCGAACTGAACTCGGAACAAGCCCTCGCATTGGCGTTTTCCCCCATACGCAGACGAGCATCATCGTCAACCAATAAGCGTGTTAATGCCTCACCAAGAGATCGCGTATCCCTCGGCGGGACTAGAACACCTGTGACGCCGTTTACAACCGCGTCGGAGAGACCGTAAATATCGGTTCCAACGGTCGGCAACGCCATAGCGCCCGCCTCGATAACAACCGTACCAAAGCCTTCACGGTAACTGGGTAAGCAGAGCAAGTCGGCTATTGCCATGTATTTTTCGGGTTCGTCCGAAAAGCCAACACTGTGGATGCGCGTTGCGACATCACTGCTGCTCACAGAATCCACAATCGCCTTGCCGTTATCTTCAAAAGGCCCCACCAGAAGCAAATGAAGGGATACGTCATGCAAAGCAATGCTGTGAAAAGCATCGACTAACTCTTGAATGCCTTTGTCTTGGGTGATTCGGCCGACGAATAGTATTACCTTGCCGTCCGCCGGAATACCCAGTTGGCTTTTCAAGGAAAGGCTGTCCTGTTCGGTATACTTGTCTCGGTTGAAACGTTTCAGATCAACACCCGCCAATGACCCACTACCAAGAACACTTATCCTTGCGGGAAAGACAATGTTGTTATCGACAAGAAATTGCCGCTGACTTTCACTGTCCGTATAAGAGTGTGTATTCAAGGCACCAATTAACCGGTCACAGTACTTCAGGACCTGGCGCTTCATGCCAGACATTGTCACCCAAGGCTGTCCGGTGAACGTATGGATTCGAACTGGGATACGTGCAAAAAGCGCTGCTATCGCGCATAGCAAACCCGCTTTGGGCGTGGTCGAATGGACGATATCGAATTGACTTGACTTGAACACGCGAAACAACTTCACCAAACTGACCAGATCGTTGAGCGGGCTGATATTTCTTGAAATGTTTATTGGCGTAAAGGCCACATCAGCAAGAGCAGCCATTTTATCTGCGAATTCGTCATCGCTGGCGATTACCGTAATTTCCGTTCCCAGCGCCTGAAGCGTTTGAATCTGAGAGCTCAACTGGGTAAGCACGAAAAAAGGTACTGTCGAGACACGCGCTACCCGCAATTTTCTGTCAGCCAACTCTCACCTCGCAGACTGCGTTAAAAACGGTACATTTTGCCACACCCACAATTGCTCTGGGGCGCATTAATGAGCCGTTAGCGAGTAAATGGCTAGCCAAAGAGCTCACCGATACTTTCCGGGACAGGCTTGCCGGGCGCAAAATCCAACAGATCTGCGGCTTTCTTGGCGGAATAAGTCGTATGGCTCACCAGGGCATCAACACGCTTCTGGGTAATCCGACCACGGGTCAGTGGCGAAACAAGCGCTACCGCCACGCGTACCATAAATTCCGGTACTACCAGGCGAGGCGTTGCCACGCCCTGCGCACGCGCCATGCCGGCAATGAGTTCGGGCATCATGCAATCATTTGAAAGGTTGAATATTTGCCCTTTCGCTCGTGGGTCCGTAGCGCATCTATAAAGCGCCCAAACCACATCATCAACATGAATGTAGGTAGCCGTGGCAGGGGAGAAGCCGATGAAGAAAAAACGTCTCTTTTTGACCATCTGACCGAGTTGTCTTAACGAATTGTTAGACATTGTCGGTCCAAACACATTGGAAGGACGCAGTATGGAAAATGAAAAAGACTCTGGCATTTCACGGGTTGTGATCAAAGCATCCGCCAACGTCTTGGTGATTTCATAAGTCCCTACAGGGTTCGTAGGCATGTCCTCAGTCACTACACGACTCTTGGCGCGTGAAGGGCCGTAGGCTCCGACACTGCTCAATTGAACCCACCGTATCGATTGTCCTTGAGCTGAAGCGACCGCCACGGCATCCAAAAACTTAGCCGTCGCGTCCACGTGGAGCCGATGCATCAACTGCTCGTTATGAATCTCGCCTGCGCAATTGAATATGACATCGCAGCAAGAAAGTAGCGCCGGGTAGTCGATATCATCTCCAACCAAATCGCCAATAACGGTTTCAACCGATGAGTTAGCCTGTGTGAGCCCCTTACGCGTCAAGACCCTCACCTGGACACCTTGCTCAGTAAGGTATTGAACAAGATTGGAACCGATGAAGCCATTTGCGCCCAATACCAACGCTCTCATCTCACCTCCTTTTCGCCAGAACGCTCGTTAGACAATTCGCCAGACCTTACGATGGGGCCGGAACGTTGTTTTCTATGAGACTCAACAGCATATACATAGAGGGCAATGGCGAAAATTGGCATTCCCTGCAACCCCTTGAAGTTGATGATCAGGAAGATAACGGTGAGCGCAAAGGCAAAATGCCGAATTTTGAAAAAGCCAGGGCCGCCACGGGCAAAAATCAGTCCCAGCAAAAAATAGGAATTCAGCAGGATATAAGCAAACACTGAGCCTATACCCGAAAAATAAAGAATTCTGAGGTACCCCACGTCGGTGCCTTTATAGAACTCAAGGGAGTTTTCACTTCCGGAAAAGTACTGCCCGCCGCCGAACAACCACTCACTCAAAGTATTCGGAAGGGTGTACATCTCTGATAACACGTTGACACTGTGACTTCTCAGCTCACCATGCTGGAATAAGTTTCGAAAAATTTCAGTCGCTTCAAATAGCGGTCCACTGTTCACATAGAAACTCAGCGAGATCATCACTAAGAGCGCCAAGACCAAAATCAACTTAAACAAAAAGCCTTTTCTGAAAACGCTCATAATCGCATACGCCACCACTGCGCTTCTCGCCACTGCCATCGACAGGGGTAACAAGAGGACCAGCAACAGGCCATTCATAAATTTTGAATCAGATACCAAAATACTGAAAAACAGTGCCAGTACAATCGTCAGCGCGCCATCAACATGAAACAAACCGAAACCCAACGCCCTGAGCCCATAGATATGCTGAAACACATCTGCAGAACGTGGTGAAATAAAACCAAGCATGAACGAATAAAACCCATGACTTAGCATCGAGAACACGATAACGAGGATTTGGAATATCAGCCAGGCAATAAGGGCTGAAGGCTTGGCAAGAATGACGCGACAAATGACATAGCCGAAAAAAAAGTTTAGTAGTACTTTGACTGAAACAACTATATGAAAGAAAAGATCACGACTTTCGCCGCCCCCATTCATGTAGGCTAGAACGCCACCTATCACCCAAATTGCGAATAAAATACAAAAAACAACAGCAAACCAACCTCGCGCGAAAAAAAAACGACAGAAGCCCGTAAGATAGAACGGCACAAGAATCAGCGCCATCGGTATTTCCGTGCCGTAAATTCGCGGAAACCCCAGTACTAACACCAGCACCAGGAACGCACGCCACATCGGCATGCTTCTATTGACGAGCCCATCCTGAACATTTTCCACATTTTTCACTCTTAGTGACTCAACACAACCTTACAAATACCCAACAGCGGATACTACTCAACCCGCTCACCACTTAAGCAATAAGTACAGTACCCCTTGATATAGCCGTGGCTCACGATAGCTGTCAGGATTCATCAGCAGTTTGGCGAGTAAACCTAAGGCTTCTTTTTTCCGGCCTGTCGCCAAATTCCTGAATCGAACACAGTTTAAAATACACAAGACACGATTATACAGAGGGTGAGTCTTATGCTGCTTGACAATCAATAGCAAGCCATCATGCACTAGATCATGCTGTTTCATGGTATTGGCAGGGTGCATGCGATACTTCGCGAGTACGTCGGGAAGAACCTCTACAAATTTATCATTCCCAATCGTCAGACGCATCCACATATCCCAGTCTTCTATCTTGACCTCTGGATTGTAGCTGCCCGCTTCGATGATCGCCTGCAGAACCACCATACTGGCGGGCGCCGGCAACTCAGTCTTCAACAAGAAAATCTCATCAAATTTATGCTTTCCTGCGCTCTTCCTGAAACCTCTTTCAATCCCCTGGTCGTCGATCAGCGACACGGAACCAAATGAAGCAACACACTTCGGATTTTCTATCATGTGTTTAACCAGTACTGCGGTTTTTGTCGGATACAAAATATCATCTGACGCCAGCGCAGAAAAATAAGTGCCGGTCGCCCATTGCAATGCGTCATTCAGTGTTCCTGACAAACCTTTGTTAGGGCGTGAGACGAACCGAAAACGGGTAAATCGCGCCTCACATTCGTCAACCAGACTTGCGACTTTTTCTGCCGAGCGATCCGTAGACCCGTCATCAATGATAATTAATTCAATATTCTGATAAGTCTGCTCAATAATACTTCTAACACTGTCCACCACAAAATGTTCGTGATTATAGACAGGTACGCACATGGTCACTAACGGGCTAGACGCATGATCATTATTCATCAACGATGTCTCCTTCACGTCGGGAAATGTGTCTGACAAACTTGGCAGGTACTCCAGCGTATATACATCCTGCGGGCACATCGCCGGTAACGACGGCCCCGCTGCCAATGACAGCTCCATTGTGGATAGTCACACCTTTAAGCACTTTGACATCATTTCCGAAAAATACGTCATCACCGATGAAGACATCTGCGCACTGATATTGACCGTTCGTTCTATTTTCTACTTCCAACCCATGAAAGTCGGAATCAGCAACAAAAAAATTATTGCCCATCATGCAGCGACGACCGATCTCAACTTTACCGCGATCAGCTATAACCACCGCCGAATTATTGAAACATGTTCCCTCACCCACAGTAATTTCTGCGGTAGCCGTTCGTGCCTCAAAATAAGCATAGCCCCCCATCAAGTAGGGCGATGGCCAGACGCCCACCGTCACTTGAGAGTCAAACACAATTGATCCTAACCCAACAAATTGCGCTGGCTGGTTGAATTTCACGCCCTTGGTATGCGCCCGATTATCGGAAAACAGATGGCGATAGACTTTTATACGAAAAGACTGAAATGCTTTGATAAACACATAGACCGGAAGCCGGCCAATGCCGTAGGCACTGATTTTTTTAAATAGGCCGCTCAAGCAAATATCCCCTTCTTTTTCATCACTGCAAACATAAAGCAAAAGTGCAACGCATAAGTAACCGCGTGCGCTATAACGGCACTTTCCAACTCGAAACTCGAAAAAACAACCACTAGCACATAGAACAGCAACGCAAAGAACAGTTCTGAAAATACAAAAATCTTCCAGTACGCCCGTGCCGCCAATACATAACCCAAGATCCAGCTCGCGATTTTCAGCACATCACCTAGCATCTGCCATCCAAACAAATCGCGCATTGGCAAAAAGTCAGAGGTAAACAGAACGGAAATAATGAAATCGCGTAGGAAATACATAATTAAACCGCATGCAATAGCAACCGGGAAAATCACCTTATAGCCTTGCAGGATCTCATTTTTTATATCTTTGGATTCTTTCAGCTCAGACAACTTTGGTAAATAATAAACACTCAGCGTTGTGGTGACCAACATCAGGTAAGCCGAACTGAGCCTCCACATTGCCTCCCAATAACCGGCAGACTGCCAGCCAAACGTCTCACCAAGGTGATTCCGGACCAATATGTGACTGATTGGCACGCACAAGGCTGATGAAAGTGCCATTACTGTAAATTTCGACAAATTGATTGTGGTCTTTTTGTCTAACGTGCCAATCATGTAAGACAACTTGAACCATGGTGACTTTAAACACAAAAAGAACGTGATGAAACAGCTGAGAGATTGGTATACAGCCAGCGCGACCAACGCGCCGTACAGGCCGTATGACATCGACATCAATGCCGTCACCAGCAGTGAAAACAAGCTACCTGCAATATTGGCAATGACGTATTTACCGATCTCCTTTTTGCCGTTCAATATCGCCAGCATCAGCGTATTCAGCGTGAACAGTACAAGCGTTGTACCAAACCAAACGAACACACCACCAAAACCGGCATCTTTCAGAAACCAGATTGCCAGGGTCTCGTTGAATATGACAATCAAAACCGAAAAGAACAGCGACCCTGACAGTGCAATGGTTCCCGCTGTTCGCCAGACTCGGTGTTGTGCAGCTACATCATCTTTATATTCCGCCGTGTATTTGGTAACCCCTGTGTTAACGGCACCACTGGCAAAGGTAGTGATCATCTGTACCGCGTTCTGAAACTGCCCAAGTGCCGCGTAGCCACTCGGGCCGACGTAGATCGCCAAAACTTTATTGATGCCCAACAAGGTCAACATTTTGATGAACACGGCAATTGCATTCAGCAGGCTTGTTCGGATTAAAGTCATTCCCGATCAACCATTTCCCGAAAAGCTATTGCACGCTTCAATCACCAGCCTCGCATCATCCAAGCTCAACGATGGCCCCATTGGAAGACTCAGTACTTGATTATGGATACTCTCGGAGACGGGGTAAGAGTGGTCGCTCCACTCAGAGTAAGCAGGTTGCTGATGCGGAGGAATCGGGTAATGGATGAGTGTCTCGACCCCTTTCGCTGCCAAATGCTCTTTAAGTGCGTCACGCTGCGCGCTACGGATGACAAAAAGATGCCAAACATGATTCTCGAAGTCAGTAGCTGAACGTCCTCCCGTCGAAGGTAGCTGGATAGCCAAATTATCAATCCCTTCAGAGTAAAGGGTAGCGATCTCTCGCCGGTGTCGTGTTTGCTCATCCAAATACTTTAATTTAACGCACAGCATCGCTGCTTGGATTTCATCGAGCCGGCTGTTAACCCCGCGATACAAATTTTTGTATTTTTCGTGGGAACCGTAATTGCGCAACGCTCGCAGGGTATCGGCGAGTTCCGAGTCGTCAGTGGTGATTGCCCCCGCATCCCCCAAAGCGCCGAGGTTCTTACCGGGATAAAAGCTGAATCCAGCGGCATGCCCCCAACTACCAGCTTTCTTGCCATTGAAACTGGCACCGTGCGACTGCGCAGCATCTTCCAACACGAGAAGTTTGTGTTCTTCGGCGATCGCGAGTATTTGAGGCATGTCGGCGAGCTGGCCATATAAATGGACAGGTAATATCGCTCGTGTCTTGGGTGTTATCGCCTTCCTGACGTTCGCAGGGCAAAGGTTGAAGGTTGTCACGTCCGGTTCAACCAGTACTGGCGTCAGGCGATTTTCCGAAATGGCTAATATACTTGCGATATAGGTATTGGAGGGCACGATAACTTCATCGCCCTCCGCGAGGCGGCCCAAAGCCATCCAGGCGCGCATCGTCAGGACCAAAGCATCTAGCCCGTTGGCAACGCCGATACAATGTTTAGAACCACAATATTCAGCAAACTCAGTCTCAAAGTTTGCGAGCTCACGGCCACCGATATACCAGCCCGATCGAATAACTCGGTCGCAGGCCGCTGCCAGCTCATCGTGGTGCGCCGCGTTCACGGATTTCAAATCTAGAAAATTGATCATTTTTCCATATACCTAATGACTTTGGCTGGGTTGCCTACCACGACTGCGTACTCAGGAACATCTTTTGTTACGACAGCCCCGGCACCGACCATTGCATAACGACCGATAACGATACCTGGCAAGATAGTCGCATTGGCGCCTATGCTCGCCCCCTGCTCGACCGTAATTCCTTCAAAACGCTCAGGGTACTGTTTTGAGCGCGGCGAAACATCATTGGTGAACGTTGCATTCGGACCAATAAAAACATCATCCGCAACGCGCGTTCCAGCCCATAAAAATACGCCGGACTTCACGGTCACGTTATTCCCAATAACAACATCACCTTCAATTAAAGTATGCGCGCAGAGGTTGCAGCCCTCTCCAATAATGGCGCCCTTCAATACAACGCTAAATTGCCATACTCGTGTAGTAGGCCCAACATGTTCACTTTGAACGTCCGCGAGAGGGTGAATATTAGTCATTGTTTATCATCCCGACAAATTTTGCATACGAGCGAATGTAATCATTTTCATCATACAAATCACTGGCGACCACTAGCAAAACGCAATCTGGGCTGAAACGATGCATTTCGTGCCAGATCATCTTGCCAATAAAGATAGCTTTGCTGGGCGAGTCCAACCACACCTCTTCTTTTTTCACCCCGTCGTCCATGATCATCAAGCATTCTCCGGACACGCAGACCGCCACCTGCTCCAGTTCTTTATGCGCATGAAAGCCGCGCGGTACTTCAGGCTTGGTGCCCGTCAGGTAGTACACGCGCTTGATGTCGAAAGGGACGTTTTTCATAGCCTCGAGTACAACAAGCTGACCTCGTTCGTCTCCCAGGACATTAAATTCGATTAAATTAATCAGGCTCATTTAGAGTTCTCCTCAGCCAACGCCGGTGCGGTGGCCAAATTTATTTTTGATTCAACGTCTAGCCTGGGGAACGGCGCCCTGGTGCAACGTACCCATGCAGCGAGCCAGAGGCCTTCAGCTAGCTCTGGGCCATGGGATAGCAAGGTCTTGCTCGCTCACTGACACCTAAATGGTGCTCAACGCGGTAAACGTCGAAAATGACGCCCGCCAAGGTCTGACACACCGGAAGCACCCAGCAAGCGCGCTTGAAAACTGCGAGAAGTATAAAGTAATCCGTAGCCTGCTATGGCAGGGATAGGACCTTTCATTTTTTTCGCCGCCATCCCAGGTCATGGATACCACTCACGATGCTTGAGTAAATGCCTTACGTGGGCCTCGGGGGTGCTCACCGGCCAGTCGTCAAAATTAAGCTAGGAAAATATCAGATCAACGCCCCGCAGGCACTGCAATTACTCGTAGGATCGAAATAGATCGCTCATTGAATCATTGAAAAATGAGGATAAAACGCTGTGTACACAAGATATCGGAGAGTTCTTCGCTAAGCTGGCAGATCTCCCCAACGGACAACCGGCAGCATGCACAAAGAGTCTGTCAGAAGGCTCTATCGAAAAGCCCTCAGCCCCCCACTCCCACAGGAGCCGACCTACAGATATTTCTCACTCATTGCATAGACAAAACATAAGAAAACCGCACCCCAAAAGCAAAGCTCAGCGCGGGGTTATTTTTAGGATCAGGAAGGGAGGGGATGAGCGTCAAAGAGTGCCCAGCAAGCCTTTCAAAGGCTCGCGCGCTCAGTTGGCAGCCTGTTTTCAAAAGACTACTGCCTTGTTACGCAGTACAGGTCAGCGCATGCTCTTTTATTTTAATGGTGTAACTTTAAATCAAGCGTCTCCGCTCATTTTTTAAAGCACAGAGTGTCCATCGAAAATTTTTTGCCTATATAACAATCAGGACAGTTCTTAGGCGACCAGGCAGCCATATAAGACATGCCCAAGTAAGGATAAAATAGATGGCTGCTCACAAGAACCGACTAACGCGCACGGCTCCCCTAGCGCTGCTGCTCAGCCAAGCAGCCGCATCGCTACACAGCGCAACGACGGTAACCTATCTGATAGACGGGATAGAAACTTTACCAACTATTGCGGCAAATCACGCAACAGCAGGCTCTATATACGTGCTGTAGAAGCGGACGCGCGACGACGCTTAGACACCACCGCGCTCAAGAGCGGCCCAATGAGCATACCAACAATAAATGCCACAACCACAAATACCGAAACTGGCAGCTGACCTGTTGCAAAGCCGAAGAAAGACAAAGAGGCACCTTGCTGGTTCTCTAATACAAACGCCAAAACCACCAACGCAACCACCAGCACCATCAGCACCAGTACAACGCGCTTAACCCCACGCATAACCTTCTCCTACCCCAAAAACAGTCAGACGCCTTCTTCCTCTTCTTCGTTCACCCGATCACGCAACTCTTTACCCGGCTTGAAGTGAGGAACGAACTTGCCGTCAAGGCTGACGGACTGTCCAGTCTTCGGATTCCGCCCTACCCGCGGCGCGCGGTAGTGCAGCGAAAAACTGCCAAACCCCCGGATCTCGATCCGGTCCCCGGTTGCTAGACACTGGGACATTTGCTCAAGCATGGTCTTGATAGCCAGCTCGACATCCTTGGATGAGAGCAGCCCTTGATGGGTGACAATTCGTTCGATCAACTCCGACTTCGTCATATTTTTCCCTTCTTTTTCAAGCAGCTAGGAAAAGCGCTTCGAAGGTTTTAGCATGACTTGATGAATTTGAACAGCCCATGCATAAACTTATCTGCTGGTTGAATAAACACCCGTATCGCACGCGCTATACGCTCAATTGCAGATGACCAGCATCGTCCGCGTTACTGCGCCAGCAGGATTCCAGCCGAACAGGTAGTCGCCCTCCTCATCCTTGGCGTCACTGGACTTGGTGATGACCTTGTAGCCTTGCATCTTGCACTCTCGGGCGGCGCGCTTTTCGCACTTCTGCCAGTTGTTGCCCAGCCCTGAGCAATCGATCTCGATGCCGCTCACGCCGCGTTTGGCGTGGGTCTTGGCGCTGGTGGTGGAGCAGCCTGCAAGCATTACCACGGCGAGTATTACGATAAGCCTGTTCATTCAAATCCTTACTGAAGCTACAACAAGAGAACGCTTTTTTTCTTGAGACTATAGTCAGTTCTGACACTGAGCTGTACGCCTTGGTTCTAAGTTGTTGATTCAACGAATTTCAGGCACAAAAAAGGGCGACCGAAGTCGCCCTTTTTCTATGGTCTGACAGAACTTAGTTCTGTTTTTCCATTTGTGCACGCAACAGGTCGCCCAGAGTGGTAGGACCAGCAGCGATGCTATCCGAAGGCTTGTCTTTCAAGCTTTGGATGGCTTCTTTCTCTTCAGCATCGTCTTTCGACTTGATGGAGAGCTGGATTACACGGCTCTTGCGGTCAACGCTGATGATCTTGGCTTCTACTTCCTGGCCTTCTTTCAGAACGTTGCGCGCGTCTTCAACGCGGTCACGGCTGATTTCGGAGGCTTTCAGAGTCGCTTCGATATCGTCGGCCAGAGTGATGATGGCGCCTTTAGCGTCAACTTCTTTCACGATGCCTTTAACGATTGCGCCTTTGTCGTTGTCCTGAACGTATTCAGAGAACGGGTCGCTTTCCAGTTGCTTGATACCCAGGGAGATGCGCTCGCGCTCTGGGTCAACCGACAGGATAACGGTGTCCAGCTCGTCGCCCTTCTTGAAACGACGAACAGCTTCTTCGCCCACTTCGTTCCAGGAGATGTCGGACAGGTGAACCAGGCCGTCGATGCCGCCGTCCAGACCAATGAAGATACCGAAATCGGTGATCGACTTGATGGTGCCGGAGATTTTATCGCCCTTGTTGAACTGGCCAGAGAAATCTTCCCATGGGTTAGATTTGCACTGCTTGATGCCCAGGGAGATACGACGACGCTCTTCGTCGATGTCCAGAACCATAACTTCCACTTCGTCGCCGACTTGTACGACTTTCGAAGGGTGGATGTTTTTGTTGGTCCAGTCCATTTCGGAAACGTGTACCAGGCCTTCCACGCCTTCTTCCAGCTCAGCGAAGCAGCCGTAGTCGGTCAGGTTGGTAACACGCGCGGTTACGCGAGTGCTTTCTGGGTAACGGGCTTTGATAGCAACCCATGGATCTTCACCCAGTTGCTTCAGGCCCAGGGAAACACGGTTGCGCTCGCGATCGTATTTCAGAACCTTGACATCGATCTCGTCGCCAACGTTGACGATTTCGGAAGGATGCTTGATGCGCTTCCAAGCCATGTCGGTAATGTGCAGCAGGCCATCCACGCCACCCAGGTCGACGAATGCGCCGTAGTCGGTGAGGTTTTTGACGATACCTTTGACTTGTTGGCCTTCCTGCAGGGATTCCAGCAGAGCTTCACGCTCGGCGGAGTTCTCTGCTTCCAGGACGCTGCGACGGGAAACGACAACGTTGTTGCGCTTCTGGTCGAGTTTGATGACCTTGAATTCGAGTTCTTTGCCTTCCAGGTGCGTGGTGTCGCGCACAGGACGAACGTCGACCAAAGAACCTGGCAGGAACGCACGGATGCCGTTAACGTCGACAGTGAAGCCGCCTTTAACCTTACCGTTGATAACGCCCTTGACCACTTCTTCAGCTGCGAAGGCTGCTTCGAGAACAATCCAGCATTCAGCGCGCTTGGCTTTTTCACGGGACAGCTTGGTTTCACCGAAACCGTCTTCAACCGAGTCCAGAGCAACGTGAACTTCGTCACCGACATTGATTGTCAGATCACCAGCATCGTTGTAGAACTGTTCCAGCGGGATCAGAGCTTCAGACTTCAGACCAGCGTGAACGGTTACCCAGCGAGCTTGGTAATCGATATCAACGATAACACCGGTGATGATGGAGCCTGCCTGAAGGTTCAGGGTTTTTAGGCTTTCTTCAAAGAGTTCCGCAAAGCTTTCGCTCATTTTAATTCCTGTTGATAAGGGCGAAGAATACGCCCATCTCCACACCCCAGACGGTGTGGGTCAGTTTCAGTTAAAAGAAGCCACCGCAGGACTATGACTGGTCCCCTGCGGCCTTCTTGATCACCCGGCGATATCGCGAATGGCGATTTCACTCAAGATGCGTTCCAGCACCTGCTCGATGGACAACTCCGTGGAATCCAGCTGTATGGCATCAGCCGCCGGCTTGAGCGGGGCTACTGCGCGCTGGGTATCACGCTCATCGCGTGCACGGATCTCATCTAGCAGACTCGACAGACTAACACCATCGACTTTGCCCTTCAACTGCAAGTAGCGGCGGCGAGCCCGTTCCTCGGCGCTGGCGGTCAGGAAAATCTTCAGAGGCGCCTCGGGAAACACCACGGTGCCCATATCACGACCATCGGCCACCAGGCCCGGCGGCTCCTGAAAAGCCCGCTGACGCTGCAGCAGCGCATCACGCACGGCCGGCAACGCGGCAACCTGGGAAGCCCAGGAGCCGACCTGCTCGTTGCGCAGGTCATCGGTCACATCGTCCCCTTCGAGGATGATGCGCTGGGGATGACCTTCCGTCGCGCCGACAAACTGCACATCAAGGTGCGCCGCCAACAGTTTCAGGGATTCTTCGTTGGTCAGGTCGACGCCATGGTTGCGTGCGGCAAATGCCAGCAGGCGGTACAGCGCGCCGGAATCCAGCAGGCACCAGCCCAGGCGCTTGGCCAGGATGCCGGCGATCGTGCCTTTGCCCGAGCCGCTTGGCCCGTCGATGGTAATCACCGGTGCTTTGATATTCACAATTGAGCCTCTTGGGCAACACGGATGCCGACGTGGGCACACAGTGTAAGAAAATTCGGAAAAGACGTAGCAACATTGGCGCAGTCACGGATACGAATCGGCGCCGCCGCCCGTAGGGAAGCCACGCTGAAGGCCATGGCAATGCGGTGATCGCCATGGGCATGCACGTCGCCACCGCCCATCGGGCCACCCTCAATGATAATCCCATCAGGGGTAGGTTCACACTTCACGCCCAACGCCAGCAGACCGTCGGCCATGACCTGGATACGGTCGGACTCCTTTACGCGCAGCTCTGAAGCGCCACGCAACACCGTTCGTCCCTCGGCACAGGCCGCCGCGACGAACAACACCGGAAACTCATCGATCGCCAACGGCACCAGCGCCTCGGGAATCTCGATACCCTTCAGCGGTGCCGCTCGTACGCGCAGATCCGCGACAGGCTCTCCACCCACCTCACGCCGGTTTTCCAGGGTGATATCCGCCCCCATCAGTCGCAGGATATCGATCACGCCGGTGCGCGTCGGATTGACACCCACATGCTCAAGCAGCAGCTCAGAACCTTCAGCAATAGAAGCCGCTACCAGGAAAAACGCTGAAGAGGAAATATCCCCCGGCACTTCTATATGGGCAGCCGTCAGCGCATGACCGGACTCCACCGACGCCGTCGCTCCCTCCACCGCCACCGGATAACCAAAGCCACGCAACATGCGCTCGGTATGGTCACGGGTCGGCGCAGGCTCGGTCACCGCGGTTTTACCTTCAGCGTACAACCCAGCCAACAACAGGCAGGATTTGACCTGGGCACTGGCCATCGGCATCGCATAAGCCAGGCCTTTCAACGACTGGCCACCGCGAATGTTCAGCGGCGGACGCCCTTCCGGCCCCGTCTCGATCACCGCTCCCATTTCCCGCAGCGGCTTGGCTACACGACTCATCGGGCGCTTGGACAAGGACGCATCGCCGGTCAGCACACTGTCAAAGCTCTGCGCCGCCAGCAACCCGGACAGCAAACGCATGGAAGTACCGGAGTTACCCAGGTAAATCGGCCCCGGCGCCGGCTTCAGGCCATGCAGCCCCACGCCATGAATGGTCACGCGCCCATGGTGCGGGCCTTCAATCACCACACCCATGTCGCGAAACGCCTGCAAGGTCGCCAGGGCATCTTCGCCCTCAAGGAAACCTTCGACCTCAGTCACACCCTCAGCCAACGAACCCAGCATGATCGACCGATGGGAGATCGACTTATCGCCCGGCACCCGAATGCTTCCGCTCAAGCGGCCACCCGGTTCGGCGAGGAAGGTCAACTCATCAGCGTTCACAGCGGTTTCCATGTAGGCCCGGCGCGCCAGGATCTTGCTGAAATGCTCACGCGCCACCCTCGCACGGGTGAACACGCCCAATAATTGATGGCCATCTCCAGCATCAACCGCGTCGCGCAAGGCGTCGAGGTCGCTACGGAAGGTGTCCAGGGTGCGCAACACCGCTTCGCGATTGGCGAGGAAGATGTCGTGCCACATCACCGGGTCGCTGCCGGCAATCCGCGTAAAATCACGGAAGCCACCGGCGGCGTAACGGAAAATCTCGAGGTTTTCGTTGCGCTTGGCCAGGGAGTCCACCAGGCCAAATGCGAGCAAGTGCGGCAGATGACTGGTCGCGGCCAGCACTTCGTCATGGCGCTCGACCTGCATATGCTCGACATCCGCGCCCAGCTCACGCCACAAACGATCCACCACCGCCAACGCAGCCGGATCGGTTTGCGCAAGCGGCGTCAGGATGACTTTATGGCGACGGAACAGCTGCGCATTGGACGCCTCCACCCCGCTCTGCTCGGAGCCGGCAATCGGATGGCCCGGTACGAAGCGCGGCGGCATGCCGCCAAAGGCCTGTTGCGCCGCGCGCACCACATTGCCTTTGGCACTGCCGACATCTGTCAGGATTGCCTGGCCCAGGTCCATGCCCGCCAGCACGGCGAGCAATTTCTCCATGGCCAGGATCGGGACGGCCAGCTGGATCACATCTGCGCCCTGGCACGCGAGCGCCAGGTCCGCCTCACAGCGATCCACCACCCCCAACTCAACCGCCAACTTGCGCGATTGCGGATCCAGGTCCACACCGACCACTTCGCCACACAGCCCGCTTTCACGCAGGCCTTTGGCGAAGGAGCCGCCGATCAACCCCAGACCGACCACCACCAGGCGACCGATCATAGGCACAACAGGTTGCAATGCAGTGACATCAACCACGGGCCAGAACCTTGGCCAGCGCCTCCAGGAAGCGGGCGTTTTCTGCTGGCAGGCCGATGGTGATGCGCAGGTGGTTCGGCATGCCGTAGTTGGCGGTCGGACGCACGATCACGCCTTCGCGCAACAGCCCCTGGAACACCGGAGCAGCCTCTTGGCCGAGGTCGACACAAATGAAGTTACCCTTGGACGGGATCCAGCCCAGGCCCAGTTCACGGAAGCCTTCCTGCAGTTGCAGCATGCCGCTTTCGTTGATGCGACGGCCTTCTTCCAGGTACTCGGCATCTTTCACCGCCGCACACGCCGCCGCGAGGGCGAGGCTGTTGACGTTGAACGGCTGGCGTACACGGTTCAGCACATCGGCCACCACGGCGGTGGACAGGCCATAGCCGACCCGCAGCGACGCCAGGCCATACGCCTTGGAGAACGTACGCGAGACCAGCAGGTTCGGGTACGCCGCCAGGTAATCCAGGCCGTTCGGCAAATCACTGCCTTCGGCGTATTCGATGTAGGCCTCGTCCAGCACGACCAGCACGTGTTCCGGCACGTCTTGCAGGAAGTCGTTCAGCGCTTGCGCGTCGAACCAGGTGCCGGTCGGGTTGTTCGGGTTGGCGATAAACACCACGCGGGTCTGGGCGTCGATCGCCGCCAGCATGGCTGGCAGGTCGTGACCCCAATCCTTCGCAGGAACAACGCGCGCATCAGCACCGACCGCCTGGGTCACGATCGGATAGACCGCAAACGCGTGCTCACTGAAAACCGCGTTCAAGCCCGGCGCCAAGTATGCACGGCCAACCAGCTCAAGAATGTCGTTGGAGCCGTTGCCCAGGGTGACCTGGTTCAGCTCGACCCGGCATTTTTCCGCCAGCAGTGTCTTGAGGGCAAAGCCGTTGCCATCGGGGTAGCGGGTCAGCTCAGCCAGTTCTTCACGAATCGCCGCCAACACTTTTGGGCTCGGGCCCAGCGGGTTTTCGTTACTGGCCAGCTTGACGATGTTCGCCGGGTCCAGGTTCAACTCACGCGCCAACTCGTCCACAGGCTTGCCCGGAACGTAAGGCGACAGTTGTTGCACGCCCGGCTGCGCCAGGGCGAGGAAGTTGCCACTCATGTTAAAGCCTCACAAAACCGCTTTCGGGTAAGAGCCCAGCACCTTGAGTGCCACGGCTTCCTGACTGATTTTCTCCAGCACACCTTTGACCAGTGGGTCGCGGTGGTGGCCGATGAAGTCGATAAAGAACACGTAAGTCCATTTACCGCTGCGCGAAGGACGAGTCTCGATGCGCGTCAGGTCAATCCCGTTATCGTGGAACGGCACCAGCAGCTCATGCAGCGCGCCGGGCTTGTTGCTCATGGAGACGATGATGGACGTCTTGTCGTCGCCCGTTGGCGGCACTTCCTGGCTGCCGATCATCAGGAAGCGCGTGGAGTTGTCCGGGCGATCCTCGATTTTCTCAGCCAGACGCGTCAGGCCATACAGGCCCGCTGCCATATCACCGGCGATGGCCGCCGAGTTCCACTCACCCTTGACGCGCTTGGCCGCCTCGGCATTGCTGGAGACCGCCACGCGCTCGACATTCGGGTAGTGCGCGTCCAGCCACTTGCGGCACTGGGCCAGGGACTGGGCGTGGGAGTAGATACGGCTGATGCTGTCGGTCTTGGTGTTCTCGCCCACCAACAGGTGGTGGTGGATGCGCAGCTCGACTTCGCCGCAGATCACCATGTCGTGCTCAAGGAAGCTGTCCAGCGTGTGGTTGACCGCGCCTTCGGTGGAGTTTTCCACCGGCACCACGCCAAAATTCACCGCACCGGCCGCCACTTCACGGAACACTTCGTCGATCGCCGCCATTGGCTTGCTGATCACCGCGTGGCCGAAGTGCTTCATGGCCGCCGCCTGGGTGAAGGTACCTTCGGGGCCGAGGTAAGCCACTTTCAGCGGCTGCTCCAGGGCCAGGCAAGAAGACATGATTTCACGGAACAACCGCGCCATCTCTTCATTACCCAGTGGGCCTTTGTTGCGCTCCATCACGCGCTTGAGCACCTGGGCTTCGCGCTCGGGCCGGTAGAACACCGGCACTTCGCCTTCGGCCAGGGACGCCATCTTCACCCGTGCCACTTCCTGGGCGCACCGCGCACGTTCACTGATCAGCTCCAGGACTTTCTCGTCCAGGCTGTCAATGCGTACGCGCAGGGCCTTGAGTTCTTGCTCAGACATTAGCCGTGTTCCTTTTCGAACTCTGCCATGTAGGCAACCAACGCGTTGATCGCGTGGATGTCGACGGCGTTGTAGATGGAGGCGCGCATGCCACCCACCGAGCGGTGGCCCTTGAGGTTGAGCAGGCCGCGCTCGTCGGCACCAGCCAGGAACGGCTTGTCCAGGCGGTCGTCAGCCAGGCGGAACGGTACGTTCATCCACGAGCGGTCGGTGAGGTTGATTGGGTTGCTGTACAGGCCGCTGGCGTCGATGAAGTCGTACAGGGTGCGCTTCTTCACTTCGTTGAGCTTGCCCATGGCGGCCACACCGCCCTGCTCTTTCAGCCACTCGAACACCAGGCCGGAGAGGTACCAGGCAAACGCCGGCGGCGTGTTGTACATCGAGCCGTTATCGGCCGCGACCTTGTAGTTGAGCATGGTCGGGCACAGCGAACGGGCGCGACCGAGCAGGTCTTCGCGGATGATGTTGACCAGGATGCCGCTCGGGCCGATGTTCTTCTGCGCGCCGGCGTAGATCATGCCGTACTTGGAGACATCGATAGGACGCGAAAGGATGTCCGAGGACATGTCGCACACCAGCGGCACGTCACCGACTTCCGGCACCCAGTCAAACTCCAGGCCGCCGATGGTTTCGTTCGCGACATAGTGCACGTAGGCAGCGTCCTTCGACAGCTTCCACTCGTTCTGACCGGGAATGGCGAAGTAGTCGTACGGCTTGGCGGTACCCGCGACATTCACGTGACCGTAACGGGAAGCCTCTTCAATGGCCTTCTGGCCCCAGATGCCCGTGTCGATATAGTCAGCCGTGCCGTCTTCCGGCAGCAGGTTCAGCGGGATCTGGGCGAACTGCTGGCTGGCGCCGCCCTGCAGGAACAGCACTTTGTAATTGGATGGGATGTCCAGCAAGTCGCGCAGGTCCTGCTCGGCCTTGGTGGCGATGGACACGAACTCATCGCTGCGATGGCTCATTTCCATCACGGAGAGGCCTTTTCCATGCCAGTCGAGGAGTTCACCCTGCGCACGCTGCAGGACTGCTTCAGGAAGCGCCGCGGGACCGGCACAGAAGTTATAGGCTCTCTTGCTCACATCCAATCTCACTCTGATCTGGTGGGGTGGTGCAATAAACGGGTGTTTCAATACTTTCAGAAGGGACAAACAACAAGGGGGCGAATCTTCATCCGCCCCCTGTGTGTCCGCTTATTCCTGCGGTTCTTCTTCGTCTGCGGCAGCGTCGAGGGTCGGCTCGTCGACGTTGTCATCGCCGGCTGCGATCACCTCGCCGTCAAACTCTTCACCTTCCAGCTCTTCGCCTTCGACTTCCGACGGCTCCTGGACACGCTCCAGGCCAACCAGTTTTTCGTCCTTGGCCAGCTTGATCAGGGTCACGCCCTGGGTGTTACGGCCCAGGCTCGACACTTCAGCCACACGGGTACGCACCAGGGTGCCCTGGTCGGAAATCAGCATGATTTCCTCGCCGTCGAGCACCTGCACCGCGCCGACCAGACGGCCGTTGCGGTCGTTGCTGACCATGGCAATCACGCCCTGGCCGCCACGCTTGTACTCCGGGAACTCGCTGATGGCCGTACGCTTGCCGTAACCACGCTCGGAAGCGGTGAGGATCTGGCTGCCTTCTTCCGGGATCAGCATCGAAATCAGCTTCTGCCCTTCCGGCAGGCGCATGCCGCGTACACCGCGGGCGGTACGGCCCATGGCACGAACGTCGGATTCCTTGAAGCGCGTGACCTTGCCGCCGTCGGAGAACAGCATGACTTCACGCTCGCCATCGGTAATGGCAGCGGAGATCAGTACGTCACCTTCGTCCAGCTCCAGGGCGATCAGGCCCACGCTGCGCTGACGGCTGAAGGATTCCAGCGGGGTCTTCTTCACAGTGCCTTTGGCGGTGGCCATGAAGATGAAGTGACCTTCGGTGTATTCCTCGACCGGCAGCATGGTGGTGATGTATTCATCACTGTCCAGCGGCAGCAGGTTGACCAGCGGACGACCACGAGCGGCACGGGACGCTTCCGGGATTTCGTAGGTTTTCAGCCAGTACACCTTGCCTTTGCTGGAGAACAGCAGCAGCGTGGTGTGGCTGTTGGCGACCAGCAGGTGAGCGATGTAGTCCTCATCCTTCACGCCGGTAGCCGATTTACCTTTACCGCCACGACGCTGGGCCTGGTACGCCGCCAATGGCTGGGTCTTGGCATAGCCACCGTGGGAGATGGTCACCACACGCTCTTCTTCCGGGATCATGTCACCCAGGGTCAGGTCGAGGCGGGCATCGAGGATCTCGGTGCGGCGCACGTCGCCGTATTCGGCGCGGATCACTTCCAGTTCTTCGCGGATCACTTCCATCAGGCGCACGGCGCTGCTGAGGATGCGGATCAACTCGCCGATCTGGTTGAGGATCTCCTGGTACTCGGCCAGCAGCTTCTCGTGCTCCAGGCCGGTCAGGCGGTGCAGGCGCAGTTCCAGGATGGCCTGGGCCTGTTCCGGGGACAGGAAGTACTTGCCTTCGCGCAGGCCGTATTGCGGGTCCAGGGTCTCTGGACGGCACGAATCGGCGCCGGCACGCTCAACCATGGCCACCACGGCGCTGGATTCCCAAGGGGTGCTGATCAGCGCTTCCTTGGCTTCCGACGGGGTTGGCGAGGCCTTGATCAGGGCAATGACCGGGTCGATGTTCGACAGCGCAACCGCCTGGCCTTCCAGGATGTGGCCGCGTTCGCGGGCCTTGCGCAGTTCGAACACGGTACGGCGGGTCACTACTTCACGACGGTGACGAACGAAGGCTTCCAGCAGATCCTTGAGGTTCAGGATGCGCGGGCGGCCGTCGATCAGTGCAACCACGTTGATACCAAACACGCTTTGCAGCTGGGTCTGGGCGTAGAGGTTGTTGAGGATCACCTCAGGCACTTCGCCACGACGCAGCTCGATCACCACGCGCATACCGTCTTTGTCGGACTCGTCGCGCAGCTCGGTGATGCCTTCGAGCTTCTTCTCTTTAACCAGCTCGGCGATCTTCTCGATCAGGCGCGCTTTGTTCAGCTGGTACGGGAGTTCAGTGATGACGATCTGCTGGCGGCCACCGACCTTGTCGATGTCTTCGATCATCGAGCGGGCGCGCATGTAAATGCGGCCGCGACCGGTGCGGTAGGCTTCGATGATGCCGGCGCGACCGTTGATGATCGCGGCGGTCGGGAAGTCCGGGCCGGGGATGTATTGCATCAGCTCATCGACGGTCAGCTCAGGGTTGTCGATGAGGGCCAGGCAACCGTCGATGACTTCACCGAGGTTGTGCGGCGGGATGTTGGTCGCCATGCCCACGGCGATACCGCTGGAACCGTTGACCAGCAGGTTGGGGATCTTGGTCGGCATGACGGCCGGGATCATTTCGGTGCCGTCGTAGTTCGGCACCCAGTCCACGGTTTCTTTATGCAGGTCGGCCAGCAGCTCGTGCGCCAGCTTGGTCATGCGCACTTCGGTGTATCGCATGGCCGCGGCGTTGTCGCCGTCGACCGAACCGAAGTTGCCCTGACCGTCTACCAACAGGTAGCGCAGGGAAAACGGCTGGGCCATCCGAACGATGGTGTCGTACACCGCAGTGTCGCCGTGGGGGTGATACTTACCGATCACGTCACCGACAACACGGGCAGATTTCTTGTACGGCTTGTTCCAGTCGTTACCCAGCTCGCTCATCGCGAACAGCACACGCCGGTGCACGGGCTTCAAGCCATCGCGCGCATCAGGCAGTGCCCGACCGACAATTACGCTCATCGCGTAGTCGAGGTAGGACTGTTTCAGCTCGTCTTCGATATTGACCGGGAGGATTTCTTTGGCCAGTTCGCCCATGAGAAGCCTGATTCCTTTTTCGGGTGAAACCTCGTCACATCCATATGGGACGAACGAAGCTCGCCGCTGCCGACAGAGTGTCTGACAACGACTTACGACAAATCAACGAGTTATGACACGGATCTGCACGTTATAGGCCACCCCTCGGGGCAACCCTGGAAACCGCCGGATGTTATCACAATCGCCGCCACGCACCTATCCCCCTGATGTGCATGGAGCATAGTAAGTTGACGGATGACAGGCTTGAGGGCGACGAGAGGGGCTCAGAGCTGGATCCAAGCCCAATTTTGATGACGAATTGGCTTAATGCAGGCGCTTACGGCACATCAACTTGGCCAGCTTGGCGGTGTCCGGCCGTTCGACCACGCCTTTTTCGGTCACGATCACGTCGATCAGGTCGGCCGGGGTCACGTCGAACACCGGGTTGTAGGCGCTCACATCGGCGGCGAAACGCTGGCCGGCGACTTCCAGCAACTCGCCGGTATCGCGCTCTTCCAGGGCGACCTCATCACCCGTGGCCATCATCAGGTCCAGGGTTGAACTCGGCGCCACCACCATGAAACGTACACCGTGGTGCATCGCACACACCGCCAATTGGTAGGTGCCGATCTTGCTGATCACATCGCCATTGGCAGCAATGCAATCGGCGCCGACGATCACCCAGGTCACGCCCTTGGTCTTGAGGATGTGTGCGCCTGCAGAATCGGCATTCACCGTCACCGGGATGCCCTCGCCCGCCAGCTCCCAGGCGGTCAGCCGCGAACCTTGCAGCCAAGGCCGGGTTTCATTGGCGTAGACCTGCTCGACCATGCCCTCAAGATAAGCCGCACGAATCACCCCGAGCGCCGTGCCCACGCCGCCGGTCGCCAGGGCGCCTGCGTTGCCGTGGGTGAGGATGGCCTGGGCATTGCCCTGGTGCTTGCGGATCAGCTCGACGCCCAGTTGGGCCATGGTGAGATTGGCTTCGCGATCACTTTCATGGATGGCGATGGCTTCTGCCTCCAGCACCGCCAGCGGATCGGCGTGCTTTTTGACGCGGTCCAGGCGGTCGCGCATGCGTTTCAACGCCCAGAACAAATTCGACGCGGTGGGTCGGGCATCGGCCAGCAGTGCGTAGTCTTCTTCCCACGCAGCCTGCCAGTCACCACCCTCGGCGATGCGCTCACGGGCGGCCAGCACCAGGCCATACGCGGCGCTGATACCAATGGCCGGCGCACCGCGCACCACCATCGAACGAATGGCGGCCGCCACGTCATCGACCGTCACGCAGGCCACCCAGCTTTCCCGGGACGGCAAGGCACGCTGATCGAGCAGGTACAGCGCGCCATCACGCCAATCGATGGCCTTCACTTTCTCCGCTGCCAACAGTCGATCGCGCATCCCTTACTCCGCACTCATAAACAAAGCCGCCGATTATAGCGATCCGCCAGCCAGGACGCTCGGGTATACTTCGTCCTTCTTTTATAGCTGCCTGGGAAGAAGCCTGCGATGACCGCCACTGCCGCCCCGCTCGACTTATTGTTGCTGCCAACCTGGCTGGTGCCTGTCGAACCGGCCGGAGTGGTGCTCAAGGAACACGGGCTGGGCATCCGCGACGGGCGCATCGTGTTTATCGGCCCACGGGCCGCAGCGTTGAAGCTTTCGTCCAACGAAGTGCGCGAACTGCCCGGCATGCTGCTCAGCCCCGGCCTGATCAACGCCCACGGGCATGCGGCGATGAGCCTGTTTCGCGGCTTGGCCGACGACCTGCCGCTGATGACCTGGCTGGAAAAACATATCTGGCCCGCCGAGGCCAAGTGGGTTGATGAAGCCTTCGTGCGCGACGGCACCGACCTGGCCATCGCCGAACAGCTCAAGGGCGGCATCACCTGCTTCTCCGACATGTACTTCTACCCCAAGGTCGCCAGTGACTGTGTGCACAACAGTGGCATGCGCGCGCAGATTGCGATCCCGATCCTGGACTTCCCGATCCCCGGCGCCAGCACCGCCGATGAGGCGATTCGTCAGGGCGTCGAGTTGTTCGGCGACCTCAAGCACCACCCACGCATCAAGATCACCTTCGGCCCGCACGCGCCCTACACCGTGTGCGACGACAACCTGGAGAAAATCCGCGTAATCGCCGAAGAACTGGACGCCGCCATCCACATGCACGTTCACGAAACCGCCTTTGAAGTGCAGCAAGCCGTCGAGCAGACCGGCGAACGGCCATTAGCGCGCCTGGGTCGCCTCGGGCTGTTGGGGCCGCGCTTCCAGGCCGTTCATATGACCCAAATCAGCGAGGATGACCTGGCTTTGCTGGTAGAAAGCAACACCAGCATCATTCACTGCCCGGAATCGAACCTGAAACTGGCCAGCGGCTTTTGCCCGGTGGAGCGCCTGTGGCAGGCTGGCGTGAACGTGGCCATCGGCACCGACGGCGCCGCCAGCAACAATGACCTCGACCTGCTGGGTGAAACCCGTACCGCAGCGATGCTGGCCAAGGCCGTCGCCGGTTCGGCCACCGCGCTGGATGCCCATCGCGCCCTGCGCATGGCCACCCTCAACGGTGCACGGGCCATGGGCCTGGAAAGCGAGATTGGCTCGCTGGAGGTCGGCAAGGCGGCGGATATCGTCGCCTTCGATCTGTCGGGGCTGGCGCAACAACCGATCTACGATCCGGTCTCACAGCTTATATATGCCACCGGACGCGATTGCGTGAAACACCTTTGGGTCGCCGGCAAGCAGTTGCTCGACGACCGGCAATTGACCCGCATGGATGAACAACAGTTGACCGCCACGGCCATTGCCTGGGGCCAACGCATCAGCGGGCACAGCGAATAACGAAGGTTTTGAACCCCTGGGTTCAGGACTGACCCAACGATTTATCAGATTTAGAGGATTCACCATGAGCAACGTCGACCACGCCGAAATCGCCAAGTTCGAAGCCCTGGCTCACCGCTGGTGGGACCGCGAAAGCGAGTTCAAGCCACTGCACGACATCAACCCGCTGCGGGTCAACTGGATTGACGAGCGCGTCAACCTGGCCGGCAAAAAGGTGCTGGACGTGGGCTGCGGCGGCGGCATCCTCAGCGAAGCCATGGCCCAACGCGGCGCCACCGTGATGGGCATCGACATGGGCGAAGCCCCGCTGGCCGTGGCCCAGTTGCATCAGCTGGAATCCGGCGTGAGCGTGGAATACCGCCAGATCACCGCCGAAGCCCTGGCCGAAGAGATGCCCGAGCAGTTTGACGTGGTCACCTGCCTGGAAATGCTCGAACACGTGCCGGACCCGTCCTCGGTGATCCGCGCGTGCTTCCGCATGGTCAAGCCGGGCGGCCAGGTGTTCTTCTCCACTATCAACCGCAACCCCAAGGCCTACCTGTTCGCGATCATCGGCGCCGAATACATCATGAAGCTGCTGCCGCGCGGCACCCATGACTTCAAGAAATTCATCCGCCCGTCCGAGCTGGGCGCCTGGAGCCGCCAGGCCGGGCTGACCGTCAAGGACATCATCGGCCTGACCTACAACCCGCTGACCAAGCACTACAAGCTGGCCAACGACGTTGACGTCAACTACATGATCCAGACCCTGCGCGAGGAGTGAGCCTGTGAAGTTGCGAGCGGTTCTCTTCGACATGGACGGTACCCTGCTGGATACCGCGCCGGACTTTATCGCCATCTGCCAGGCCATGCGCGCCGACCGCGACCTGGCGCCGATCAACCCCCAGCACATCCGCGATGAAATTTCCGGCGGTGCAAAGGCGATGGTGGCCGTGACCTTTTCCATGGACCCGGAATCCCCAGGCTTTGAGGAGCTGCGCCAGGAATTCCTCGAGCGCTACCTCAAAGGCTGCGCGGTCCACAGCAAACTGTTCGACGGCATGGCCGAGCTGCTGGAAGACATCGAGAAGTCCAAGCTGGTCTGGGGCGTGGTTACCAACAAGCCACTGCGTTTTGCCGAGCCGATCATGCAGCAGTTGGGCCTGGCCGAGCGCTCGGCGCTGCTGATCTGCCCCGATCATGTGAAGAACAGCAAGCCGGACCCGGAGCCGATGATCCTGGCGTGCAAGATGCTCGACCTGGACCCGGCCAGCGTACTGTTCGTGGGCGATGACCTGCGCGATATCGAGTCCGGCCGCGACGCCGGCACCCGCACTGCGGCGGTCACCTACGGCTATATCCACCCGGACGACAACCCGCGCCACTGGGGCGCCGATGTGGTGGTGGATCACCCGCTGGAACTGCGCAAGGTGCTGGATAACGCACTGTGCAGTTGCTGATGGTCGAAATGGATTTTCTGTGAATTCTGTCGAGGTTGTTTATGTTTGATTACTCTGCACGTCCAGAACTGCTCAAAGGCCGGGTGATCCTGGTGACCGGCGCCGGTCGCGGGATAGGCGCCGCGGCGGCAAAAACCTACGCCGCCCACGGCGCCACCGTGCTGTTGCTGGGCAAGACCGAAGCCAACCTGGCCCAGGTGTATGACGAAATCGAAGCCGCGGGCCAGCCGCAACCGGTGGTGATCCCGTTCAACCTGGAGACCGCCCTGCCCCATCAATACGATGAGCTGGCCGCGATGATCGAAAAGGAATTCGGCCACCTCGACGGCCTGCTGCACAACGCCTCGATCATCGGCCCACGTACGCCGATCGAGCAGTTGTCCGGTGAGAATTTCATGCGGGTGATGCACGTGAACGTCAATGCGATGTTCATGCTGACCAGCACTTTGTTGCCACTGCTCAAGCTGTCCCAGGATGCGTCGGTGGTGTTCACCTCCAGCAGCGTTGGGCGCAAGGGTCGGGCTTACTGGGGCGCCTATGGCGTGTCGAAGTTTGCGACTGAGGGCTTGATGCAAACCCTGGCCGATGAGCTTGAGGATGTGGCCGCGGTACGCTCCAACAGCATCAACCCAGGTGGCACGCGCACCAGCATGCGCGCCCAGGCGTATCCGGGGGAAAACCCGATGGAGCGGCCTGCTCCGGAAGAGATCATGCCGGTGTACCTGTACCTGATGGGGCCGGACAGTGCCGGCATCAACGGCCAGGCGTTTGACGCGCAATAACAGGTACGCAAGAGAACTAAATGTGGGAGCGGGATTGCTCGCGAAAGCGGAGTGTCAGTCAAAAAATTACTGACTGATGTACCGCTTTCGCGAGCAAGCCCGCTCCCACAGTTGTATGCAGTGCTCTCTGGATCTTAGTTTTTCACCACTTCCTCAAGGGTGAAACGCCCCAGCGGGTTTTGCAGGAAGTTGCTCACATTCTTGCGTGAGATGTTGATGTACGGGCTGTAGTACAAGTCGATCCAGTTCACGTCCTGTTTCGCCAGTTTCTGCAACTCGACATACATCTGCTCGCGCTTGACCGGGTCCGCCTCGATGCGCGCCTGTGCCACCAGCGCCTTGACCTTGTCGTTCTTGTAGCGGGTCATGTAGTTCTGGTTGGTGTCGTGGCCCAGCACGAAGGTGGTCTTCTGGTCCGGGTCAAGGATGTCGTTGGTCCAGTACATCACCGAAATGTCGTACTCACCGTCCACCAGCATCTGCCAGCTCTGGGTCGGGTCGACCTTTTGCAGGTTGGCGGTCACACCGACCTTGGCCAGTTGGTCCTTGATGATCACCGCAATCTGCTCGTCGGCTTCGTTGCCGGCGTTGACCACGTAGTTGAGCTTCAAGTCCTTGGCACCGGCCTGCTCCAGCAGCTTCTTGGCGGCGGTCGGGTCGTACGGGCGTTGCAGGTTGTTGGCGTAGTGGTAGAGCGAGCCCTTTGGAATGTAGGAATAAGCCACGGTGCCTTGACCGTAAGTGGCGGTCTTCACCAGCGATTGTTTGTCGATGGCCATGTCCAGCGCCTGACGCACCTCCGGCTTGGCCAGCAGGCCGTGCTCGTGGTTGATCAGCAGGTGATCCTCACGGGTGGACGGGTCGGCGTGGATCACCACGTTCTTGTCTTTCTTCAGCTCTTCGACCCGCGAGAAGGGTACAAAGATCGCCGTGTCCAACTCGTTGTTCTGCACCATGCGCATGCGCGTGTTGTCGTCGGTCACGGAGACCCACTCCACGCCATCCAGGCTGACGTTCTTGGCTTGCCAGAAGTTCGGGTTCTTCTTGAGGATCACCCGATCCCCCTTGCGCCACTCGTCCACGGTAAACGCGCCGGAGGTCACCGGGTTTTCCGAGTAGGCGTCTTCGCCCATTTTGGTCATGGCTTTTTCCGACAGGATCGACACCGTTGGCGACGCCAATTGCGAGAGGAAGGCTACCGCCGGCGTCTTCAGGGTGACCACCAGGGTTTTCGGATCAGCCGCCTTGGCCGTGTTGATCAAGTTGAACGGATCGGCCCACAGCGAGGCCTTGTTGTCGCGGATGCGCAGCAGGCTGAACGCGGCGTCGTCAGCGGTGATCGCCGAGCCGTCGGAGAACTTCGCATCACGCAGTTTGAAGGTGTAGGTCAGGCCATCCTTGGAAATGTCCCAGCTTTCGGCCAGGCCCGGTTCCATCTTGGTGCCCAGGTTGTCGACGCGTACCAGAGTGTCGTAGACGTTGGCGAATACCCAAGTGTCGCGGTTTTGTGCGCTTTTGATCGGGTCGAACGTGGTGCTGTCTTCACGGCAGCCGATGGTCAGGACGCCGGCGGCGTGGGCCAGCCCGGCAGTGAGGGACCATGCGGTCAATGTAGCGGCGGCGAGCAACTTCAAGTGGCGCGATTGCATGTCATAACTCCTTGTTCATGAATGGCAGGGAAGGGTCAAAGCAAAGGTTCTTCAAGCACGCAACTGTACCGATGCTCGTGCAGGAAATGCGTCGGCGGCAACACCACGGAACACAAGGCTCGGGCATGCCGGCAACGCGGGTGGAAGGCGCAGCCTGTAGGCAAATTCAGCGGACTCGGCGGTTCACCCGGCAAGGGTTCGGCAGGCAATGGCCGATGGGGATCGATCTCGGGAATCGCCTGGATCAACGCCGCCGTATACGGGTGACGTGGCGCGGTAAAGACCGCCTCCACTGGGCCCTCCTCGACGATCTTGCCCAGGTACATCACCGCCACGCGGTCGCACAAACGACGAACGATGGCCAGGTCATGGGCGATGAACAGGATCGCCAGGTTCATGCGCTGTTGCAGTTCCAGCAACAGGTTGATGATCTGGCCCTGGATCGACACATCCAGCGCCGCCACACACTCATCAGCGATGATCAGCCGTGGCTCCACCGCCAGTGCCCGGGCAATGCCGACGCGCTGGCATTGCCCACCACTGAGTGAGCCGGGTTTGCGGCTGGCCAGTTCGGGGCGCAGGCCGACCAGGTCAAGCAGTTCATTCACGCGCGCCGGAACCTGCTCCGGCGCGACTTTGCGCTGCACCCGCAACACTTCGGCAATCGTCTCGCCGATGGTGTGGCGCGGATTCAGCGCGGCATACGGGTCCTGGAAGATCATTGCGGTTTCATGGCGCAGACGAGTGATGTCGATGGCGCTACCGTGAGCCATGTCGATGCCATCAAACAACACCTGCCCGGCGCTGATCGGATTGAGGTGCAGGATGGCGCGACCCAGGGTGCTTTTGCCGCTGCCAGACTCACCGACCAACCCCAGGGTTTCACCCGCCGCCAGGTCTAGCGACACGCCGTTCACCGCCCTCACCCACTGTTTGTTCAAACCGAACAAACCGGTGCCGGACGCGGCAAACTTCACCTCAAGGTCCTTGATCTGCAGCAGGCTCATGGGTGCACTCCCAAGGGGTAATGACAGGCGACTCGCGCGCCTTCCGGCAGCACCTCGGTGCACAAGGCGCCGACCTGTGGGCAACGCGGGTTGAAGCGGCAGCCGGCGGGCAATGCGTCCAGCAACGGAGGCTGCCCAGGGATCGTGCGCAGCAACGCGTGGCCACTGCTGTGGGCGGGCTGGCAATCAATCAAGCCTGCGGTGTAAGGATGTTGCGGATGCGCCAGCAAATCATATTTGCTGCCGTGCTCACACAGGCGCCCGGCGTACATCACGGCGATGGCGTCGCAGGTTTGCGCGACCACGCCGAGGTCGTGGGTAATCATGATGATCGACAAACCGCGCTGGTCGCGCAATTCCAGCAACAGCCGCAGGATCTGCGCCTGCACCGTTACATCCAGGGCCGTGGTGGGTTCGTCGGCGATCAGCACTTTCGGGTTGCAGCCCAGGGCCACGGCGATCATCGCGCGCTGGCGCATGCCACCGGAAAACTCGTGGGGGTAGTTATCGACCCGCGCCTGGGGATCGGGGATGCCCACCTGTCGCAGCACGTCGATAGCTTGCAGCCGTGCGTCTTTTTTCGAGGCGCCTTGGTGCAGGCGAATGCCCTCGGCAATCTGCTCACCGATGCGCATCAACGGGTCGAGGTGGCTGCTGGGGTTCTGGAAAATCATGCCCAACTGACCGCCGCGCACGGCACGCATGCCGGCGTCATCCAGTGACAATAGATCCTGGCCGGCCAGCCTTACGGCACCGCCTTGCACCCGCAGATTGGGGGAAGGCAATAAACGCATCAGGCCGCGACAGGCCATGGTTTTGCCCGAGCCGCTTTCCCCGACCAGGCCGAGGATCTCGCCCTCGGCCAGATCGAAGGACACGCGATCCACCAAGGTCACATCCCGCCCGGCGTTGTTGGCGATCACACTGAGGTCGCGCACTTGCAACAGGCTCATGAGCGATCCCCCAGCACTTGCGCCACGCCATCAGCGAGCAGGCTAAAACCCATGGCCAGTGTCACGATGGCCAGGCCCGGAAAGGTGCAGATCCACCAAGCGGTGGTGATGAAGGCCTGCCCTTCGGCCACCATCGTGCCCCATTCGGCGGTCGGCGGTTGCACGCCCAAGCCCAGGTAACTCACCGCGGCGCCATTGAGCAACACCAACACCGCGTCCGACATGGAAAACACGATGGAGCCGAACATCGCATTGGGCAACAGGTGCCGGAACAGAATCCGCCCATGGCCAAAGCCCAGGCTCTTGGCGGCCAGGGCAAAGTCGCTTTCCTTGAGCACCAGGATCTGCGAGCGGATCAGCCGCGCATACGACACCCAGCCCACCAGCGCCATGGCAATGTAGAAGCTCTTCAAACCCGGACCGAGGATGGCCATGATCGCCAACATCAACACCAGGAACGGAAATGCCAGGATCACATCGATCACACGCATGCAGACACTGTCAAAACGCCCGCCGATGTATCCGGAGACCGCGCCAACGAAGGTGCCGATCATGAACGGGAAGATCACTCCGACGATGGCCAGTTGCAGGTCAATGCGTGCGCCCCAGATCACCCTGGAAAGGATGTCCCGACCATAGTTATCCGTACCAAACGGATGAGCCAGGCTAGGTCCGAGCAAACTGAAATCCGTGTTCTGCGCAATCGGGTCGTAGGGTGCGATCCACGGTGCAAACACCGCAAGCACCAGCCACGCCAGCAGAATCAGCAAGCCCCACGCCGCCG
Source organism: Pseudomonas sp. P7759 (assembly GCF_013386445.1). NCBI lineage: Bacteria > Pseudomonadati > Pseudomonadota > Gammaproteobacteria > Pseudomonadales > Pseudomonadaceae > Pseudomonas > Pseudomonas sp. P7759. The sequence continues at coordinate 25,320 of NZ_JACART010000049.1, read as the reverse complement.
TCAGCCGGCCATTGCGAAAGCCAAAGCGCAGGCGCAAGCGCCAAGGGGCAATCAACGGGCGGCTGCTCATTGCATCTTCACCCGTGGGTCAAGGGCCACCGTCGCTACGTCAGCGATGAAGTTGACGATCACTGTCGCGCAGGCCAGCACCATGGCCACGCCCTGCACCACCATGTAATCGCGGGTAAAGATCCCACGCACCAGCAATTGGCCGATGCCGGGGATGGCGAACAGGCTTTCGATCACCACCGTGCCACTGATCAGCCAGCCGATATTGACCGCCAGCAGGTTGACCGCCGGCACCAGGGAATTGGGCAACACATGGCGACGAAACACCGCAGCTTCCGACAATCCACGTGCCCGGGCGGCGGTCACATGGTCGGCCTGCAATTCCATCAACATGCTCGCCCGCAGGTTGCGCACCAGCACCGCCGACAGCGCCAGGGCAATCGTCAGGCAGGGCAAAACCATGTGGTGCGCCTTGTCCAGCCAGGTGCGGCCATAGCCCGACACCGGAAACAAACCCCACTGCACACTCAGCAACAGGATCAACATCAACCCCAGCCAGAACGCCGGCATACCCAGGCCGACGGTGGTGAACACACGGATCAGGTTATCTACCCAGCCGCCTTTATTGCGCGCAGCCAAGGTTGCCATCGGCACCGCGATCAACAGCGCCAGCAGCACACTGCCGAGCACCAGCACCAGCGTAGGCTCGATGCGCGTGACGATCAGCTTGAGGGCGTCGACCTTGTACAGCAGCGATTGGCCGAGGTCGCCCTTGAGCAGGTTCTTCAGAAAGTAGAAATATTGCAGCCATAACGGCTGGTCGAGGCCGTACTGGGCGCGGATCTTCAGCAAGGCGTCGGGCGTGCTGCGCGAGCCCAGAAGCGCGCGCGCCGGGTCGCCGGGAATCGAGCGCACCAGCACAAAGGTGATCAGGCTGATGCCAAACAGCACCGGCAGCAATTGCAGCGGCCGGGACAGCACAAAACGGTAGCGCGCCAGGTTCATCCGTCAGCCTCGATGACGAGCGAGAAAGTCCAGCAGCACCGGGAAATATGCCTGGGGTTCTTCATAGAATGGCATATGGCTGCTGTTGGGGAAGACGTGCAGTTCGGCGTGCCGGGCCGCGAGTTTCATGCGCATGGCGCAGGCGGGGGTGAGTTCGTCGTGCTGGCCGGTGGTGATCAGGATCGGCATCTTGAACTCGGCCATCTCGGGGATGCGGTTCCAGTCCTTGAGGTTGCCGATGTAGAGGAATTCGTTGGGGCCCTGCATGGTCTCGTAGGGGCCCATGTTCCAGTCGTCGAGGGAGCGTTTGACCGGCGCGGGCCACTCGTCCAGGCGGCACACGTGGCGATAGTTGAGCAAGGTGATCGCGGCCTGGTATTGCGGATGGTCCAAAGTGCCCATGGCTTCGTGGCGCTGCATCATCGCCACGGTTTCGCTGCCGAGGGCGCCGCGCAGGCGCTCCAGTTCCTGGGACAGGTGCGGAATGTCGCCCACGGTGTTTTCCAGGATCAGGCTTTTCAGCGAGTCGGGGTAATGGATGGCGTATTCGATACCGAGCCAGCCGCCCCAGGAATGCCCGAGCAGGTGCACACGGCCCAAGCCCAGGGCCTGACGCACGGTTTCGACTTCTTCGACATAACGGCGGATTTCCCACAGCGAAACGTCGGTGGGTCTGGCTGATGCGCCCGTGCCAAGCTGGTCGAATGCAACCACTCGCAGGTTATGCTCTTTGAGCCAGCCATGGGCGTCGCGCAAGTAGTCACACGGCAGGCCAGGCCCGCCGTTGAGGCACAACAGCACCTCATCGCCTTCGCCAAAGCTATAGACCACGAGGTTATGGCCGTCGACTTGCACGTTGTACTGCTGGTCGGGGGCAATTTCACGCCACATGCATACATTCCTTGTGTTGTATCGGCCTGGCAGGTAGCGGCCGTTTATCAGGCCAACACTACCGAGGATGCCGTGCGTCCATAACCTAGTATTTCTTATAGGTTTGGCCTGGCAGTCCTTCGCCGGGGCGTGGCATTCTACTTGCCGCAAGTCGAGATTCAAATGAATTCGGGAGCCGAACGGATGCTGGCCAAGCTGACTGCGTTAAATCACCGTCTGATGCCGGGCAGGAGCCTGGACGAGCAGATGGACAATACCTTTATCCTCGCCCAACAACTGGGCTTCGATGCATTGGTGTATGACTACACCCCGGTGCCGATGGACCAGGATGGCGCATTGATCACGCCCTCGGTGCTCGCACTGCGTAATACCCCGCCCGACTGGCATGCCCTGTGGTGCAGCGAAGGGTTCTACCAGATCGACCCGGTGCAGCATCTGGCCCTGAGCACGGTGTCACCGTTCGTGTGGTCCTACGACGTCAAGGCCGATACCCCACTGCAAAAGATCATCGATCCCTGCCATGCGCCGGTTTCGTCCTACTTGCACGACCAGCAATTGACCTGCGGCGTCAGCGTGCCGATCCACCTGCCCCGTGGCGGCTTCGCCTCGCTGACTGGCCTGCGCACCGGCAACGCCCGCACCGTGTTGAAGGATGCACAGCAGACCCTGTCGGATTTCAGCCTGATTTCCCATGCCTTGCAGGAAGCGGCCTACCCGCTGTTCAGCAAGGAGCTACGCACTTATCCGCATATTCACCTGACCAAACGCGAACGCGAGTGCCTCAAATGGGCCGCCGACGGGCTGACAGCCGCCGAAATTGCCACGCAATTGAGCCGCTCGCTGGCGGTGGTTACCCTGCACTTGGCCTCGGCGATGCACAAGCTGGGGGCCAAGAACCGCGTGCAGGCGGTGGTGCGCGCCACCCATTACCGCCTGCTCGAAGACTGACCGGTGGGCAAAACCTAGCTGTTTTGCTAGTTACTTAAATTTCGCCCACGCATTATCGTGTCCCTGATCCTTTTTTCAGAGCAGGGTACGAAATGGAATTCATCGAAAAAATCCGCGAAGGGTATGCGGCGTTTGGCGCCTACCAAACCTGGTACCGCGTCACCGGTGACTTGTCGACCGGCCGCACTCCCCTGGTGGTTATCCACGGCGGCCCCGGATGCACCCATGATTATGTTGACGCGTTCAAGGACGTCGCCGCCAGCGGCCATGCCGTGATCCACTACGATCAGTTGGGCAACGGCCGCTCCACTCATCTCCCCGAAAAAGACCCGTCCTTTTGGACCGTGGGCCTGTTCCTCGCAGAACTCGACAACCTGCTGGACCACCTGCAGATCAGCGATAACTACGCGATCCTCGGCCAATCCTGGGGCGGCATGCTCGGCAGTGAACACGCGATCCTGCAGCCCAAGGGCCTGCGCGCGTTCATCCCGGCCAACTCGCCCACCTGCATGCGCACCTGGGTCAGCGAAGCCAACCGACTGCGCAAATTGTTGCCGGAAGGTGTGCATGAAACCCTGCTCAAGCACGAAGCCGCTGGCACTTACCAGGACCCTGAATACCTCGCTGCATCACGGGTGTTTTATGACCAGCACGTGTGCCGAGTCATCCCGTGGCCAGAGGAAGTGGCACGCACATTCGCTGCGGTCGACGCAGACCCGACGGTGTACCACGCCATGAGTGGCCCGACCGAGTTCCATGTGATCGGCAGCTTGAAAGACTGGAAGTCCACGGGCCGTCTGTCGGCGATCAATGTACCGACACTGGTGATCTCTGGCCGACACGACGAGGCCACGCCGCTGGTGGTCAAGCCGTTCCTGGATGAAATCGCCGATGTGCGCTGGGCGCTGTTTGAAGACTCCAGCCACATGCCCCATGTGGAAGAACGCCAGGCGTGCATGGGGACTGTGGTGAAGTTTCTGGATGAGGTATGTTCAGCGAAGTACAACGTGCTCAAGGCTGGCTGAATCAGTGTAGGGGCTGGCAGGCCAGCCCCCCTTACTTCAGACCTCGGTAGCCTCAGCTTTGGTTGCCCTTTTCGGGGCATCCGGCACCAGCGGAATCTCCCGCCCCTCGGCATCAAACAACTTGCCGCCTTTGAAGTAATCCCCATCGCGCAGTTCCGACACATCACGGAAGCACAGGCTGCGCTCAGTCCCTGCCACAAACACCGACTGCTGGTCTGAGTTACCGGCGGTGAAGTGGTTGAATGCCAGGTTCAGCAGGATCGCCATGATGGCCGACGAACTGATCCCTGAGTGGAAGATGGTCGCGAACCAGGTCGGGAAGTGATCATAGAAGCTCGGTGCCGCAATCGGGATCATGCCAAAACCGATGGAAGTGGCCACGATGATCAGGTTCATGTTGTTGCGGTAATCCACCTTCGACAGCGTGCGGATGCCACTGGCCGCCACGGTGCCGAACAGCACAATCCCGGCCCCGCCCAACACGGAAGTCGGCACCGCCGCGATCACCCTGCCCATGAAGGGCAACAAGCCGAGAATTACCAGGAACAGCCCGCCCGTGGCTACCACAAAGCGGCTCTTGACCCCGGTCACCGCCACCAGGCCGACGTTTTGGGCGAAGGCGCTTTGGGTGAATGAACCGAAGATCGGCGCAAACATGCTCGACAGCATGTCGGCGCGCAGGCCGTTGCCCAGGCGTTTCGAATCGACCTTGGTGTCGATGATCTCGCCCACCGCCAGGATGTCCGCCGAGGTCTCGACCAGGGTTACCATCACCACAATGCACATGGAAATGATCGCGGCGACATGGAAGGTTGGCATGCCGAAATGGAATGGCGCAGGGAAACCGAACATCGGCCCCTGGGTCACGCCGGAGAAGTCGGCCATGCCGAGGAATACCGCAATCACCGTGCCGATGACCATGGCCAGCAAAATCGACAGACGCGAGATAGTCGCGCTGCCAATCTTGCTCAGCAGCAACACCAGCACCAGGGTCAGCGCCGCCAGGCCGATGTTGGACATGCTGCCAAAATCCGCCGCGCGACTGTTGCCGCCCATGGCCCAGCGCGCCGCAACGGGCATCAGGGTCAGGCCGATGGTCGTGATCACGATGCCCGTCACCAGCGGCGGGAAGAACTTGGTGATCCGTGAAAACACCGGGGTTATCAGCAGCCCGATAAACGACGCAGCCATGACCGCCCCGAGAATCGCCGGCACCCCGCCGGCGCCATCACTGCCGACAATCGCCACCATGGTTGCCACACCGGCAAACGACACGCCCTGCACCAGCGGCAACTGACAGCCAAAAAACGGTAGACCCAAGGTCTGCAACAGCGTGGCCAAGCCACCGGCAAACAGCGACGCGGCGATCAGCAGGCCGATATCCGCCGGGGACAACCCGGCCGCCTGGCCGACAATCAGGGGCACCGCAACAATGCCGCCATACATCGTGAGCACATGTTGCAGGCCGTAAGCCATGTTGGCGGCGACGCCAAGATTCTCATCTTCTGGCCGCTGCGGTGACGCCTTCGGGATAGTCATGGTGAGGGGTTCTCTGTTTTTGTTGTGCGGCCACTGTATGCAATGTTTGGACTGGATGTCCATAGAGTTGTATACAATCAATCGAACAAGTTACCCTCCATCGGCGTTACAAAAACAATCCGGCCGTGATGAGCCAGAACGCCAAAGGACCCAGAACAATGAAAAAGGCACTACAGGGCGCAACCGTCGCACTCACCCTGCTCGGCGGCGGGGAGGCCGTCGCAGTGGAATGGATGAACAACAGCGTAGGATTTCGCTACGGCCAGCAGTTCACCAATCCGAATAACCCCGACGAATTCAGCAAGCGCATCTACAGCTTCACCCACGCCAGCGGCTACCAGTACGGCAGCAATTTCCTCAACCTCGATGTGTTCCTGTCCGACAGCCGTGACCCGCGCAAGGGTACTGATCATGGCGGGAGTGAGGTGTACGCGGTGTACCGCCACCAACTGTATGCGTCGCGGGTGTTCGATGTGCCGTTGGGCACCGGCCTAGTCAAGGATTACGCGCTGACCCTGGGTTTTGACGCCAACCGTAACAACAACTTCGCCTCAGCGAAGAAACGCGCACTGGTGATTGGCCCGACAGTGAAGTTCAACACCGTCGGCGTTCTCGACCTGAGCCTGATGTACTACAAGGAAAGGAACCACACCGGCATCCCCGGCGCGAAAGAGTCGAACCACACGTTTGAAGACACCTACATGCTCAACCTGACGTGGATGCGCCCCTTCGAAATCGCCAACCATGCGGCGAAATTCCAGGGTTTCATCAATTACGTCGGGGAAAAAGGCGAGGACTACCACGGCCGTGACACCGCGCCCGAGGCCCTGATGCGTACCGCGTTGATGGTGGCGGTGCGACCGGGCAAAAACGTCAAGCCAAACCTCTACCTGGGGGTGGGTTACGAGTATTGGCATAACAAGTTCGGCGTGGATGGCGGCCGGGGTAGCCGCACATCGACGCCGACGGTGAACCTGGAAGTGACGTTCTAGGCGGTCGCCAGTTCCGAATCACCGGCTTTCGGCCGCGCCAGCCAGTAACCCAACACCGCCAGTGGCGCGGTCGCCAGCATCACGATCACGGTAATCAGCAGCGGCTGGTCGATCATCGACGATACCAGCAGGCTGCTGAGGAAACACAGGCCCAGTTGCAGGGTGTTTTGCAATGCCGCTGCCTTGCCGGAATTTTCCGCAAACGGCATCAGCGCATTCGCCACGACGATGGGGTAACTGGCGCCGTTGACCAGCGCCATCAGGCAGAACGGAATCAGCAAGGTGGTGAGGGTTGGCACCGTCAGCGTGGCAACCAGGTACAACGCCAGCATGCTGATGCAATACGCCAGCAGCAACCAGGGCAACAGCGTCTTGCCCTGGAAGTGCTGCAAGGCGCTGCGGCAACTGTAGCCACCGACCAGGAAGGCCAATGTCGGCAATACGTAGCTCAGGCCAATGTCATTGGGGCTGTAGCCCATGTCGCCCAGGATGAAGGGCGAAGCCGTCAGCCAGGCGAAGAAACTGGCCGAGCAGGCGGCGAAGATCATGACGTTGCCGGTAAACACGCGAGACGTCAGTAACTGCCCATAACCGAGGCGCGAACGCTCACCCTCCTCTGCCGGACGTTTCGCCGTGGTGCGTAGGAACAACGTCGGTAGCAGCAACAGCAATGAGACGCCCAGCAATACGCCGAAGATTGCCTGCCAACCCAAGTGGTTCAGCACCATCGCGCCCAGCAACGGCGCCAGCGCTGGCGACAACGACATCAGCGGCATGATGCTGGCGAACACACGATGAGCCTTGTCGGCCGGGTAGCGGTCGATCACCAGCGCCTGCCAACTGACGGCGGCGGAACACACGCCAATCGCCTGGACAAAACGCAGCGCCAGCAATTGCGGTGCGGTCTCGACCCAGAACATCCCCGCGCAACCCAGCACAAACAGGCTCAGCCCGGCGAGCAGGATGGGCTTGCGCCCCAGGCGGTCGGATAACGGCCCCCACAACAACTGCCCCACCGCAAAGCCGGCGAGGAAAATACTCAAGCTGGCACCCACCGCGCCTGCGCCAATCTGCAACTGTTCGCCCATGGCGCCGAATGCCGGCAAGTACATGTCCATGGCGAGGTAACCGAGCATGCTCAGCCCCGCCAGATACCAAGTGAAACCAAAAGAATTTTTCATTGAAGCCTTGTTAATCCTGCCATCAAACTATTTGCTGACTGGCGCCCATTATGAAGCTGACATTTTCTGTGTGAAGCGATAATAATTGGACACTCTTATCAATAAATTTGAAGGCAGCCGCCATGTGGTCAGAATATTCCCTGGATGTGGTCGATGCCGTGGCGCGCCATGGCAGTTTCAGCGCCGCCGCCCAGGAACTGCATCGCGTGCCGTCGGCCGTCAGCTATACCGTGCGCCAGTTGGAAGAATGGTTGGCAGTGCCGCTGTTTGTGCGGCGCCACCGGGACGTGGAACTGACGCCCGCTGGCCGCCTGTTTATCGACGAAGCCCGTGGCGTGATGAAAAAAATGCTCGGCACACGACGCCTGTGCCAGCAGGTGGCCAATGGCTGGAGCGGCCAATTGAAGGTGGCCGTGGATTCCATCGTCAAACCCCAGCGCTGCCGACAGTTGGTGTTGGACTTCTATCGACAATTTCCTGAGGTCGAGCTGCTGCTGGAATACGAGGTGTACAACGGCGTGTGGGATGCCCTGGCCGATGAACGCACCGACATTGTGATCGGCGCGACCAGCGCGGTGCCCGTGGCCAGCCACTTCACTTTCCGCGACATGGGCTTGTTGAACTGGCTGTGCGTGGTCAGCGCGCGACACCCTCTGGCCAGTGTCGAAGGGTTACTGAGTGACGATCAACTGCGCCCCTTTGCCTCGCTGTGCATGACCGACACCTCGCGTAACCTGCCCAAGCGCGACACGTGGACATTGGATAACCAGCGACGCTTGGTGGTGCCCAATTGGGCTTCTGCCATCGATTGCCTGCGCGACGGCCTGTGCGTCGGCATGGCGCCAGCGCATCAGGTGTTGCCGTGGATCGAGCGCGGTGAGTTGGTGGCACTGCAATTGAGCCGGCCGTTTCCGGCCAGCCCGTCGTGTGTGGCCTGGGCGCAGAACAAGCTGTCCCCGGCCATGGCCTGGCTGTTGGAATACCTGGGCGATACCGAAACCCTGAACCAGGAATGGCTCAACGGCCCTACGCCAGCAACCGAGTAATGGCCCGCACGATCATCTCGACCTCCTTGGCATTCAGGGTCAGCGGCGGCAGCAGGCGAATGATCTTGCCTCGCGTGACGTTGATCAGCAGCCCGTGCTCCTGGGCGGCGCGCTGAGCCAGGTCCCGATAAGGGCTGGCCAACTCAATCCCAATCATCAGCCCCTGGCCACGAATCGCCAGGACCTGCGGGTGCTCACTCAACTCCGCGCGCAACCGCGCCAGCAGGCGCTCGCCCTGTTGCGCGGCGTTCTGCAGCAAGCCTTGTTCTTCGATGATGTCCAGCACGGTGCACCCCACACGACACGCCAGCGGGTTGCCACCAAAGGTGCTGCCGTGACTGCCTGGCGTGAACAATTGGGCCACGGCGGACCGAGCCAGGCACGCGCCGATCGGCACACCATTGCCCAGGCCTTTGGCCAGGGTCATCACGTCCGGGACGATGCCTTCATGCTGGAAGGCGAACCAGGTGCCAGTGCGGCCGATGCCGGTCTGGATTTCGTCCAGCATCATCAGCCAGCCATGGCCTGTGCAGTGGTCGCGCAGGGCTCGCAGGTAACCCGGTGGCGCCGGCAGTACGCCACTTTCCCCCTGGATCGGCTCCAGCAGCACCGCCGCGATACGCGGACCAAACTTCTGGGTGATCACCTCCAGCGCCTCCAGATCACCAAAGCCCACCTTGAGAAAATCCCCCGGCAAACGCTGGAAGCCCAGCCGCACCGAAGGGCCATCGCTCGCGGCCATGGTGCCGAGGGTGCGGCCATGAAAGGCGTTTTCCATCACCACCACCAACGGCTCTTCGATGCCCTTTTTCCAGCCATGCAGGCGCGCCAGCTTGAGCGCTGTCTCATTGGCTTCAGCACCGGAATTGTTGAAGAAGGCGCGGTCCAGGCCTGACAACTGAGAGAGGCGCTGGGCCAGCCGTTGTTGCCAGTCGATGCTGTAAAGATTGGAGGTGTGCAGCAAGAGCCCAGCCTGCTCACTGATCGCCGTTACTAGCCGGGGGTGCGAATGGCCGACATTGGTCACCGCCACGCCGGCAACCGCGTCCAGGTATTCGCGGCCCTGCTGGTCCCAGAGTCGCGTGCCCAGGCCGCGCGTGAAGCTCAGGGCCAAGGGTTGATAAGTGGTCATCAGGCAGGCGGCGGTCATGGTGTGGCTCCAGTGCATCGTAGTGATGGCTGCAGTATCGTTAGCCACTCATGCTGGATAAACTGCGAATTCCTGCAATGACTTTAAACCAAGGCTTGATAATGGATCTGTTCCAGGCAATGTCGGTATACGTGAAAGTGGTCGAGACCGGCAGCATGACGGCGGCAGCCCAGGCTTGCGGGATGTCCACCACCATGGTCGGCAATCACCTGCGCGCCCTGGAGCAGCGACTGGGCGTCAGTCTGCTCAAACGCACCACGCGTAAACAAAGCCTCACGGAGTTCGGCGGGCAGTATTACCAGCGCTGCCTGGAAGTGCTGGGGCTGGTGGCCGACTCCGAGCAACTCGCCGAACAAGCCCACAGTGACATCCCCAAAGGCACCCTGCGCATCACCGCGCCCCCCGTGTTCGGCACCGAACGCCTTACACCCGCCTTGAGTGAATTTTCCCGGCGCTATCCGCTGATCAACCTGTACGTGGTGCTGAGCAATGAGCGGATGGATCTGGTCGACAGCGGCTTCGACGTGGCGATCCGTCTCGGCGAACTGGAAACCTCCAGTCTGATCGCCAGGCCAATGCAGGCATACACCCTCACACTCTGCGCGTCACCTGAATACCTGGCGCGACGTGGCACGCCTCAGACACCCGATGACCTGCAGCACCACGACTGCCTGGCGTTCGCCTACCCAGCGAGTGACAACTGGCGCGACGCCGACAAACTGTGGCGCATGACCGGCGATGGCGGCGAGGTGGAAGTCCCGGTGTCCGGCTCATTGACCATCAACAGCTCGCAAGGCTTACGCCAGGCGGCCGTCAACGGCATGGGCATCATCATGCTGGCCGATGCCCTGGTGCAACCGGATCTGGAAAGCGGCAAGCTGGTGGCACTGTTAACCACCTACCGACTGCCCAGCCGCCCCATGCACCTGCTCTACGGCCAGGACCGCTACCGCCTGCCGAAACTACGGGCGTTCGTCGACTTCGCCATGGAGAAGTGGGCGCGCTAAAAGCCCACGCCCAACGCCCGCAATTGCGCCGCAGTGCCCTCGGCAGACACATGGTGAATCCCTTGCCAGCCAAGGGCGATGGCCGCTTCGATATTGCCAGCGACATCATCGATAAACACCACTTCAGCGGGCTGGATATCCGGCAGGTGAGCACGGACCTGACTGAGGCTGGCGTTGTAGATAGCTGCGTCGGGCTTGATCAATTTCAGCTTGCCGGATACCACAATGTCGCGAAAGTATTCAAGGAATGGGTAATTGGCTCGCGCATAAGGAAAGGTCTCAGCCGACCAGTTGGTGAGCCCGAACAACGGCATATCGGCCTGGTGCAGCGCCTCCAGAATCGCCACGCCCTCCGGCAGCGGACCACGTAGCATTTCGTGCCAACGGTCGTAATAGGCCTGGATCAGGGGCTCATGATCTGGGTACTGCTCAATCAGGCGGCGGGTGCCTTCGGCCAGGGAGCGACCGGCGTCCTGTTCGGTATTCCAGGCCTGGGTGCAGATGTTCTCAAGAAACCACTGCCGTTCGTGATCATCGGCAATCAGCTTGCGGTAAAGGTGTTGCGGGCTCCAATCGAACAGGACACCGCCGAAATCAAAAACCACTGCACGAATTGTCATATGCGCCTCCCAATGAGTGTGTTGCAACACTCCCCCATACCAGTAACACACGGTCGCGAGCAATTAAGCGTAGGACCCCTCCGATAATTTCACAGCTCCTATACGGCCCGCGTGACACCCCCCCTTGATTGGGGCCTTGAACGCTCGCTGTCCAACGAGGCATCTCACAACCCGTCACACTCTTTCTGTCGCGACAAACTCAAGACTCCCTTAGTGTTTTCAAGTGCAACCGAGGGATTACGCTGGTCTGGAAGGGATTATCCAACATGCCGATAAACATGATTCGGAGTAGTACCATGATAGGACGAATAACCTCAGCTAACGCTCCTTCCATGCCGCACATAAACGCATTGCAAGACGCCCCTTCAAGGCAGTCTACCGGTACCGGTCGAGGCGAAGTCAACCCGGTAGAACTTGCAGCTGAGCGCGCCAGAGAAGAAACCGGGATCGTCGCGACCCACCTTGTCCCCTTGCAGAAAATCGCGGCACACACCAACTCCATCATCGGCGTACGCCCCGTAGAAACCATTGCAACCGGGCTGATAGAGGCCGGTCACCCTACCAAGGATCTACATATCAAGGGAAAAAGCGCCAACTGGGGGCCACAAGCAGGTTTAATCTGCCGGGACCAAGCCTTCAGTAAACTTGAAAAGTTCCAGCGTAATGACGCCGACAGAGTAGCCAGCGCTAACAACCAGGTTGAGAAGTCCATCAACGAAGGATATGCGGTTGCTGTCCCTTTGGAGGTTTCATACAACCGACTCGACGAATTGGTGAAATTAGGCAAGATCACTAAACCGGAAGAGCAAAACGGCAAACTGCTATTCAGTGCCCGAGGACCAAGCCAACAGCTCTATACATTCGAAGGCACGCGGTCATCGCCATCAGAACAGAACTACCTCATTACCCAAGAGGGCAAGAAAGTTGAAGTACTGGCGAAAGAGAAAAACGGCAAAGCACTGACGGCCGACTACGACCTGCACATGGTGGCGCCTCATATCAGTAACTTCGGCCCCGACGATAGACTCCCATTGCCCGACGTTGCGCACAGCGTGTTCACCCAAAAGGTTGATCGCTATAAAAGGCAACATTCTGATCCCGAGGCTTTCCAGGTCCCCATGCAGTTACGTGCAGACTTCGAAAGCTCCTCACACTTCTATGATAAGGCTGACCACGAACTAGGCAATGTCACGCCACGAATAAAGCAAATGATAGAGCAGATCAATGACAAGTTGGTCGGCAACGGCGAGCGGGTAGTTCATCACAGCACTGATACTGCGAACCCCGTTACGGAGGTCGCCGCCAACTACCCGGCGACGTTCTTCCTGCCGACGAAGCTGGGGCAGTTTGACGAAGTCTGTATTATCCACGACAGCAAGGAACTGGCGCAGTTGATAAAAACGGCCAAAGACAGCGGATATCAGGTGCCTATCAACCCGCTTTGGGAGAACGAAGTGACCAGTATTAGACGCACTGGCTTCAACCAAGCCCGAGACCGCTTCAGCCACGGTTGATCACGCAGGGCGCAAGTGAAACAGCAGCCTCATCATCGAGGCTGCTGCCCACCCCAGCAATTAGGCCGAGACGAGACCGTTGATCTTCACGGTCGGATTCACGTCAGCCTCGTAGTCCACGCCGTCGATTTCAAAACCGAACAGACGCAGGAATTCAGCCTTGTAGCCGGCAAAGTCGCTGATCTCGTTGACGTTGTCGTCGGTGACCTGGTTCCACAGTGCCGCCACGGCGTCCTGGACTTTCGGCTCCAACTCGGCCAGGTCGGCACGCAAGCGGCCATCGGCGTCGAGTTTCGGCTGGCTGCCGTACAGGCTGTCCTTGAACAGGCCGTAGACCTGTTCGATGCAACCTTCGTGGGTGCCCTGCTCTTTCATCACTTTGAACAGCAGCGACAGGTACAGCGGCATGATTGGAATGGCCGAGCTGGCCTGGGTGACCACGGCCTTGAGCACCGACACACGGGCGTCGCCCTTGAGAGCCGCGAGGTTGTCGCGCAGGGTCAGGACTTTCTTGTCGAGGTCTTTCTTGGCTTCGCCGATGGAGCCGTTCCAGTAGATGTCCTGGGTCAGCTTCTCACCAAGGTAGGTGAACGCAGTGGTCTTGGCACCTTCGGCCAGCACGTCTGCGTCACGCAGGGCGTCGATCCACAGCTGCCAGTCTTCGCCGCCCATCACTTTGACGGTGCCGTCGATTTCTTCCTGGGTCGCAGGCTCAAGGGTGGTATCGACCACAACGCCTTTGTCGGTATTGATCCCGCGCAGGGTCACAGCCTTGCCGATCGGCTTGAGGGTGGAATTGTGCACCACGCCTTGCGGGTCGGTACGGCGCGGCGCGGCCAGGCTGTAGACCACCAGGTCGATCTTGCCCAGGTCTTTCTTGATGGTTTCGATGGTCAGGCGCTTGATTTCGTCGGAGAACGCGTCGCCGTTGATGCTCTTGGCGTACAGGCCTTTCTCGACAGCAAACTTCTCGAACGCGGCGCTGTTGTACCAGCCGGCGGAGCTCAGCTTGCCTTCTTCGCCTTCTTTCTCAAAAAACACGCCCAGGGTGTCGGCGCCGCAGCCGAAGGCAGCACTGATGCGCGCAGCCAGGCCGTAACCGGTGGAAGCGCCGAGGACCAGCACCTTTTTCGGGCCGCCTTCGATGACGCCGTGTTGAGTCACGTAGTCGATCTGTTCTTTGACGTTCGCTTCACAGCCAACAGGGTGAGCGGTCACACAGATAAAGCCACGAACCCGCGGTTTGATGATCATAAAATTTCTGCCTCTTCCAAGGTGCCGAAGGCCAGTGGTGGCCATTCAACTTCAATCGTACCGGTCTATGACGTCCAAAAAACCGAAGCGTCACGATAGTCGCAAATCTTCTGTTTACAAAATCCAATCCACTCAGCGCTGAGACGGTTAAAAACTGTGTTGAGCCTTCACAATTTTGCAATATTTAAAACGCCTCTCCAGCGCCGAACGTCTTATCATGACGCAGTTGTTTCAATATGTTTCGAAACCCCACCACTCGCGGCCACGGATCCGGACCTGTCGAATGGCGTCCTGCTGGAGCTGAGTGTCATGAATAACCCTGCTTTGCGTAAAAAAGCGGTATCGGTCGCCTGGGTATTAGGCGTGCTGATGATTATCGATATTTTCCCCGAGACCACGCTGGTATTTTTCGGCCTGGTGGTGATCTGCGGCATTTACGACTTCCTGCGTAATGGCCTCTATGACGCGCCCACCGTCAAAAAATACTTTATTGGCAGTGGCCGTAACACCTGGCTGCTGGCACCGTTCAACACCCTGTTCGACCTGTTCAGTTCACCTAACCGCCACGTCTACACGATGGCCGACCTGCCACCGGCCTGGCGTGAAGACCTGCAACAGGTGCTCGATGACGCCATGGCCCACAAGGACGAAATCATCGGTTACCTGGACGCACGCATGGCCGAGAAGAAGCGCGGCATGTTGTTTTTTCAGTGGTACGGCCAACCCATCGAGACCACGCTCAACATTCCGGAGCTGCGCAAAAAGCTACCGTTCGTGAAGACCATCGGCGTGTCGGTATTCAACGAAAACCGCTCCACCTCCTTCCATTTCGGCCCCCTGCGCATGATGTTCCGCGTGCTCTACAACATGGCACCAGCGCCCCATCATGAAGGCGTCTACATCCAGGTCGGCAAGCACAAGCATTACTGGCACGACGACCCGCTGTTTATCTTCGATGACACCCTGATGCACGCGTCTTTCAACAAAAATGATGCCAAGCGTTACTGCCTGTTTATCGACATCGTGCGGCCGACACCGGTGCCGATGGTCCTTAACGCAGTGATCGCTGGGTTTGCCGGGATGGCCTTTACCCTGCGTCGGGTTTTCTACAAAAACTGGAAGCTGATTCAGTGAGTTCTGCGGCATGATGGTGCTGGACGGTGTTTGCGCTCGGCCTTGCGCCTGAGGTAAATATTCGTCTCGTGCGACCGAATTCGGCGCCCATCATTCTCAAGCCATCGCGGCCCCTTGCGGGTGCGGTGGCTGCGCTTTCAAGGAATCAGAATGCCCCAACGTCATGTCATCAATGCCTCCGTCAGCCCCAAGGGCAGCCTCGAAACCCTGTCCCAACGTGAAGTCCAGCAACTGAGCGAAGCCGGTACCGGCAGCATCTACACCCTGTTCCGCCAGTGCGCCCTGGCGATCCTCAACACCGGCGCGCATATCGATAACGCCAAGACCATCCTCGACGCCTACAAAGACTTTGAAGTACGCATCCACCAGCAAGACCGCGGCGTACGCCTGGAACTGCTGAACGCACCCGCCGACGCCTTCGTCGACGGTGAAATGATCGCCAGCACCCGTGAAATGCTGTTCAGTGCACTGCGCGACATCGTCTACACCGAGAACGAACTGGACAGCCAGCGCATCGACCTGAGCAATTCCCAGGGCATCACCGACTACGTGTTCCACCTGCTGCGCAACGCCCGTACGCTGCGCCCCGGTGTCGAGCCGAAGATCGTGGTGTGCTGGGGCGGGCACTCGATCAACACCGAAGAATACAAATACACCAAGAAGGTCGGCCACGAGCTGGGCCTGCGCAGCCTCGACGTGTGCACAGGCTGCGGCCCCGGCGTGATGAAAGGCCCTATGAAAGGCGCGACCATTTCCCACGCCAAGCAACGCATTACCGGAGGCCGCTACCTGGGTCTGACCGAGCCGGGCATCATCGCTGCCGAAGCGCCGAACCCGATCGTCAATGAGCTGGTGATCCTGCCGGACATCGAAAAACGCCTTGAAGCCTTCGTGCGTGTGGGCCACGGCATCATCATCTTCCCAGGCGGCGCTGGCACGGCCGAAGAGTTCCTGTACCTGCTGGGCATCCTGATGCACCCGGACAACCGCGACCTGCCGTTCCCGGTCATCCTCACCGGGCCGAAACACGCAGCGCCGTACCTGCAGCAGTTGCACGCGTTCGTCGGCGCCACCTTGGGCGAAGCGGCGCAGGCGCACTACCAGATCATCATCGACGACCCCGCCGAAGTGGCGCGCCAGATGACCGCCGGCCTCAAGGCCGTGAAGCAGTTCCGTCGCGAGCGCAACGACGCGTTCCACTTCAACTGGCTGCTGAAGATCGACGAGGGCTTCCAGCGCCCGTTCGATCCGACCCACGAGAACATGGCCAGCCTGCAACTGAGCCACGCGCTGCCGCCCCACGAACTCGCCGCCAACCTGCGCCGTGCGTTCTCGGGGATCGTAGCGGGTAACGTGAAGGACAAGGGCATCCGCCTGATCGAGCAGAACGGCCCCTACGAGATCCACGGTGACCCGGCCATCATGAAACCACTGGACGAGCTGCTACAGGCATTTGTCGCCCAGCACCGCATGAAGCTGCCGGGAGGCGCGGCGTATGTGCCGTGCTATCGCGTGGTTCAGTAAGCTAGCGCTGCACTGCCACGCATTTGATCTCCACCAGCAGGCCGGGGTGTGCCAGTTCGGACACTCCGATGGTGGTCCAGGCGCAATGCCCGCGCGGGAACAGGCGGTTTTTCACGTCACGGAAAACCGCCATGTGCTCGCTCATGTTGACGTGGTAGGTGGTCATGTCCACCACGTCCTCGAACGTACAGCCACCCTCCTCCAGCACCTGCCTCAGGTTCTCCCAGGCGGCGATGAATTGCGCCTCTGGGTCGTCAATCACCGCCAATGCCGCCGTGCGTCCGACCTGCCCCGCGCAGTACAACGTCTTGCCGATCTTGACGGCGGGCACGTAGCCGGCGCGTTCGACAATGGGCTGCATGGCAATAGGTATGATGAGCTGGCGATCGGTCATATGTTGTATCTCTTTGCGGGTGTTTTCGGACGTGCCCGAGGCATAACTCGGGCTATCTTTTTACCTGTTCCGATCAACTCACACCAGAAGAGCAACCTATGGACCAACGGATCTTGTCCTCCATAATTCCTTACCCTAAGGTAAGGAGCATCACGATGGAGATCTTCACTATGGCCACCGCCACGCTTACTTCAAAAGGGCAAATCACCATTCCCGTCCAGGTCAGAACTGCCCTGGGCCTGGAGACAGGCGATCGCGTTGAATTTGTCGAAATGGAAGACGGCAAATTTTCCATGATTGCCGCCAGCAAAACCGTACAGGACCTCAAAGGCCTGATCCAAAAGCCCGCCAAGGCCGTCTCGCTGGATGAGATGAACCGTGCCATCGCGGCACAAGGGGCGAAAGCGGGATGATCGGACTGGATACCAATGTGCTGGTGCGCTATGTCACCCAGGACGATCCTGTGCAATCGCCCAAGGCATCTGAATTGATTGAGTCGCTCACCGCCTTTGCACCAGGCTTTGTCAGCCTGGTGTCCGTGGTGGAGTTGGTATGGGTCCTGCAAAGTTGTTATCAGTCTGCCAAGGGTGATGTGGTGACCGTGCTCGAAACGCTGCTACGCACCCGAGAACTGACCATCGAACACGCCGAGATCATCTGGCAGGCACTGCGACGATTCACCGCCAGCACAGCCGATTTCGCGGACTGCCTGATAGAACGCTGTGCTCATGCTGCAGGCTGCGTATATACCGCCACCTTTGATTTGAACGCTGCGAAGGCCGCGGGGATGAAACGACTGATCTGAGCCTTTGCCGTTGCGACGCCCACCAGGCTTTGGTAAAAGTCGCGTTCAACCCCCATCGAGAGAAAGACCTACGTGCGCACGCTTCTTCTCGCTACCTTGACGATGGCGTCCGGCACGGTGATCGCCGAATCGATCACCTGGCCCGACCTGCCAAAGACCTGCTTCGTCAGTGGTCGCTCCGCCACCAGCCTGGACGTCGACGCGGGCTGTGCAGCCTTCCTGATCAACGTGAAAGGCCAGGCCGCAGGCACGCCGATCAAGCTGGATATTCCGCAGTACGCCCTGCACGTCGACGAAGCCACCGGCAAGGAAACCCCGGTGATCCTCATCCAGGCAGAAGAGAACGGCGAAATCAAAGCCGTCGGCTACAAGGAACTGGGCACCGATCAACTCGGCGCCGCGCTATTGCGTGAAGTTCGGCTTCTGGGCACGACGAAGCCGATCTGACCAAGGCTCAACGAACCCAGCCACCGCCTTGCCAATGGTAGCCGTCGTTGCGCTGGACCCAATGTGGATGCACGTAGCGATAACCTTCGCGCACCGGCTCCCAGTGACCGTGTACTGCGACATAGCGCCCGCCTTCCCAACGCCAATAGCCGCGTGACCAAATGTAGCCATAGCGCACCGGCGGCTCGACTTCGATCACCTGAACCGGCGGCGGTTGCGGCGCGATGACTTCCACATATTCGCGTTGTACCGGCCTGCGCTCATGCACGACGCGCTCTTGCACACACCCGGATGCTGCGACGACCATGGCCGTCAATGCCGCATAACGTAGCCACATACAACCCCCTCGGGCGCTGACGCCCAACACTTGCACCGCGAAAAATCCCCCGTTGTGACAGCCGCGCTCCTGCTTGGCTGTGGGTATTTTTAACAGGTGATGTCTGTCAGCTTGCTGAACCCGCAAGCCTCAAGAGGCGCACGCGACGGTCGGTCGTTTCAGACGCACCAACAGCAGCCCGGCGACAACCACGGCAATGCCGGCGCAGGTCGAGGCATGGATCACATCGCCGAACATCAGCGCTGCCCACACCAGCGTTACTGGCGGCTCCAGGTAGACCAGCGCAGCGACGTGGGTCGCGGTCATGACGCGCAGCAGCATCCAGAGGCTCAAATAGGCAACGAAGGTTGAGAACACAGTGAGCCAGACAATTGAGATCAATACGTCTGGATCGCGGGGAATGCTCAGCGTGTCGGTATAGAGCACGGCGACGGTAAAGCCGATCAAGGTCAGCAACGACTGGATGAACAGCGGCAAGACCAAGCCTGCGTCCTGGCTTTGCACCGTGCGGCGCTCATACAGGGTCGCCAGCGTCAGCCCCAGCGCCGCAGCCAAGGGCAGCAAGTAAATGACAAGACCAACGCCTTCCCCGCCACTGCCGTACTGCCCGGCTATCACAATGGAAACGCCAACGAAGCTGATCATCAGGCCAACCCACTGCCAGCCACCACTGCGCTCGGTTGCGCTGCCGGTCGACAACGCCGCCGTCATCAACGGCTGCAGGGCCGCGATGATCGCAGCAATGCCGGGGGGCAAGCCGTTCTGGATCGCGACGTAGAGGCAACTCAGGTACAGGAACTGTGAGAGAAACCCAATGACGGCGTAATGGCGAACCTGCGCCAAAGAAACCTTCAACAACCTGACGTTCAGGAACAGCCCCAGGCACACCGCGACCAACAGGAATCGCCAGAACAACAGATTGAACGCCCCGCCGCCCTGCGTACCCAGTTTGGCGCCGATATAACCGGAGCTCCATGACAGTACGAACGCCACCTGTAACAGCAGTCGCTTTAAGGTTGATCGCGTCATGTAGCCTCCGGTCAGTACGCATTGACTGAAAGGCTAAGGGCCACGCATGATTCTGTATATTTGAATAATCTGCACCATCAATCCATAAAAGCGGAATCATGGCCAAACAACTGAATATCGACCTGCTGCGTACCTTTCACGCCGTGGCGCGCTTTGGACGTTTCAACGAAGCGGCCGAGCAGGTGCACCGCAGCGCGTCCACCGTGACCACACAGATACAAAAGCTCGAAGATCAGGTGGGCCAGCGCTTGTTCAGCCGCAACAACCAAGGCGTGGAGTTGACGCTCTACGGTAAGAAACTGCTGGGCGAAACTACCGAGTTCCTCAAGAGCCATGATCGCCTGCTGATCTCGCTGATGCCCCAGCGCATGCAGGGCAAGATCCGCCTGGGTGTACCGGACACCTATGCACCGGCCTTCATTCGGGAGTTTTTACCCCGGTTGATCGCTGACAACCCGCTGCTGGAGCTTGAAGTCGAAGCCCGCACCAGCGGCGAGCTGCTCAACCTGTTCACGGCCAATCACCTGGACCTGACCATCACCGTCAGCGCACACCCGCTGGCCCAGGGTGAACGTCTCGGCCCCGTACAACCGCTATGGGTCGCGGCCGAGCACTTTAGCTGTCCGTCGAATGCACCGCTGCCCATCACCGTCCCCATCGCCGGCTGCCCCTATCGCGCCGCCGCCTTGCAGGTACTGAAGGATCACGGGATTTATCACCGGATGCTGCTGGAAAGCCCCAATTCATCCGCCGTCGAGGCCTGCGTTCGCAGTGGCGTGGCGGTAGGCCTGATGGAGGAAAGCCGCATGGGTGAAGGGCTCAGGCAGATAACAGACCTGCCTCCACTACCAGCACAACACCTGTACTTGTTGTGCGATAGCAGCAATGCACTGGCGTTGCATCTGCATGAGCAGCTCAGGCACTTCCAGGTCTGAACGCCAGGGACAAAAAAGCCCGCTGACCGTTACCGGTTCAGCGGGCTTTTTACAGCGACTCGATACTTGGCTTACAGCGCCAGGTCAGAGGCCGGCTTGCTTGGCTCAGCTGCTGGCTTGGCAGCCTCGGCGGCCTTCGGAGCAGCACCTTGCGGAATCGCAGGTGGCGTCGGCAGTTGCAGGATTTCGGCGGTGTACGCCCATTCCTTGGCAACCGCTTCAGGGCTGTCGTTCAGCTTGGTGCCGTAGCTCGGTACGATCTGGTGCAGCTTGGTCTGCCACTCAGGGGTCGCGACCTTGTCCTTGAAGACTTTTTGCAGCACGGTCAGCATGATCGGAGCCGCGGTGGACGCGCCTGGCGATGCACCCAACAGGCCTGCAATGGTGTTGTCAGCGGAGCTGACCACTTCGGTACCGAGTTTCAGGACGCCGCCCTGCTCTTCGTCACGCTTGATGATCTGCACGCGCTGACCGGCTTGCCACAGGCGCCAGTCGGATTGCTTGGCGTTCGGGAAGTATTCCTGCAGCGCCTTGAAGCGGTCGTCATCGGACAGCATCAGTTGGCCAGCAAGGTACTCGACCAGTGGGTATTCACGAATACCGACTTTGGTCATTGGCCAGATGTTGTGAGTGGTGGTGCTGGTCAGCAGGTCCAGGTACGAGCCTTCTTTCAGGAACTTGGTCGAGAAGGTCGCGAATGGGCCAAACAGGATCACGCGCTTGCCATCCAGCACGCGGGTGTCCAAGTGCGGAACCGACATCGGCGGTGCGCCCACCGACGCTTTACCGTAGGCCTTGGCCAGGTGCTGCTCGGCCACGGCTGGGTTATCGGTTACCAGGAACGAGCCGCCTACCGGGAAGCCAGCATATTCCTTGGCTTCAGGAATGCCCGACTTTTGCAGCAGGTGCAGTGCACCGCCGCCCGCGCCGATGAACACGAACTTGGCGTCGGTTTCGGTCTTGGTGCCGTCTTTCAGGTTTTTGTAGCTCACACGCCACGAACCGTCAGCGTTCTTGGTGATGTCCTGCACTTCGCTCGACAGTTTCAGGTCGAACTTAGGGGTGGTTTGCAGGTGAGCGACGAACTGGCGAGTGATCTCGCCGAAATTCATGTCGGTACCCAGCGGGCTCCAGGTCGCCGCGATTTTCTGGTTCGGGTCACGCCCTTCCATCATCAGCGGAACCCACTTGGCGATCTGCGCCGGGTCTTCGGAGTACTGCATGCCCGCGAACAGCGGGCTCGCTTTCAGGGCTTCGTAGCGTTTTTTCAGGAACTTGATATTGTCATCGCCCCACACAAAGCTCATGTGCGGTGTGGTGTTGATGAACGAACGCGGGTTCTTCAGCACGCCCTGCTGGACCTGCCAGGCCCAGAACTGACGGGAGATCTGGAACGCTTCGTTGATCTCGACCGCTTTCGGGATCTCAACGTTGCCGTTCTTGTCTTCCGGGGTGTAGTTCAGCTCAGCCAGGGCCGAGTGACCGGTACCCGCGTTGTTCCAGCCGTTGGAGCTTTCTTCGGCCACGCCATCAAGACGCTCGACCATTTCCATCGACCAACCCGGCTCCAGCTCATTGAGCCATACACCCAGGGTTGCACTCATGATGCCGCCGCCAATGAGCAGCACATCGACTTTCTTTGCCTCTTCCGCGTGAACGGAGCTGATCCCCAGCGACAAAGCCAGCCCCAGCAGGGCAGTGTTTACTTTTTTAAACATCAGTAGCACCTATGATAAAACGCCATCCGCCCTACCGCCCCTGATCATGGGCAACCCTCCATCGCAGCTGCGCAAGGCAGCACCGCGGGGTTTGCACATTCACGAGAGAACTGCAGGGTGGGCACACAAGGCCGACGTATCGACCTCACTGTTTATGTCCCTTCTGCGCTGACTTCTTATCATTATTGGCTTCAGCTACCTGGGCGACAGCCAATCGCTGGGACGTATGCGGATGTACGCACCCAGGAAAGACTAGACCAAGACGGCGCGCAGAATATCACGGCAAACAGCGTTTATGCGCCGTTTGGCCAATTGACAGCTCTAAATCGCGGCTTTTAATGCTCCGATGTCAAGCCTGGCAGGCGCGACCTGGGGTCACAGGCGCGGAACTCTGCCGAAAAAGGCTGTTCTAGACACCCTCGGCGCCGCTTGCGTAGCATCGACGGCTCCCCTTCGTGCAATCCATTCCAATAGAGTTACCCATGACTATCCAGCAAACACCCGGGCATGTGCTGTCCGCGCGCAGCGCCGCAAAAATGGAAGCTGCCATGGCCGTGGGCGCCTTCGCGATCGGCACTGGCGAGTTCGCCATCATGGGCCTGATGCCCGACATCGCCCATAACCTCAACCTGAGCGAACCCCAGGTCGGCCACGCGATCAGCGCCTACGCCCTTGGCGTGATGGTCGGTGCACCCCTGCTGGCGATCCTCGGCGCCAAACTCCTGCGCAAACATATGCTGCTGTTGCTGATGGGGCTGTATGCCCTGGGTAACCTGGCCACGGCCTTCACCCCGACCTTCGGCTCACTGGTGGCGTTTCGATTTATCAGCGGCCTGCCCCACGGTGCCTATTTCGGTATTGCCGCAGTGGTGGCTTCGAGCATGGTGCCGAACGACAAGCGCGCCGGCGCTGTAGCACGGGTGATGATGGGACTGACCCTGGCGATGCTCCTGGGCAACCCGATTGCGACCTTCCTCGGTCAATATCTGGGCTGGCGCTCGGCGTTTGCGCTAGTGAGCGTCATCGCGTTGTGCACGATTGCACTGGTCTGGCAATTCGTCCCCGACCGCCACGACGAACCACGCAGCGATCCACGCAAGGAACTGCGCGCCTTCACCAAACCGCAGGTATGGATGGCGCTGGCCATTGGCGCCATCGGCTTTGCGGGGATGTTCTGCGTGTTCAGCTACCTGGCGCCGACCATGCTCGAAGTCACCAAAGTCTCGCCGCAATGGATCCCCTTCGGCCTCGCGGCATTTGGCGTGGGTGGGATCATCGGCAATATTGCTGGCGGCAAACTGTTCGACCGCCTGCAGTTTCGCGCAGTGGGCCTGATTTTGGTGTGGTCGATGGCGGTGCTGGTGTTCTTCCCGTTTGCCGCAGGCTCGTTGTGGGGCGTGTTGCTGGGTATCGGGCTGGTCGGCACCATGGTGTCATTGGCGGCGCCGTTACAGATCCGCTTGATGGATATCGCCCATGAAGCGCCGAGCCTGGCAGCGGCATCCAACCATGCCGCATTCAACCTGGCCAACGCGCTGGGCCCGTGGTTTGGCGGGATGGCGATCACGGCCGGGCTGGGATGGACGAGCACCGGGTACATCGGGGCGGCCACGGCGCTGGTCGGGCTTGGCGTGTATCTGGTGGCCCGACGGATGCAGGGCGGACATTGAAATCCGAGCCGCTTGAACGAAGGTGCTGTAGGAGTGATCCTGTGAAAAGTCTGCGCGACTCAACCTAAAAGTCGCGCCGAACCCAACAAAGACGAATTATTCGCATCCAGCACCCATCGCACTATTAAATGGGCGTTTCGTGTTTTTTTCTCTACAATTCCGGAACGCAAATATAGGAATTTTTCGTGAGCAGTCCAACGAATTCTAAAGCCCGCACCAACGATGATGAAATTGATTTGATCCCCCTTGTTCAGGCGTTGTGGAAAAGCAAGATCACTATTATCGCGGCTGCCGCAGTGGGCATCGCGGCTTCACTGGCGCTCTCTGCATCGATACCTGAACAGTGGACTGCCAGCACTTACATCACTAAACCTTCGCTCTACAGCCTTTATAAAGAAGTGAATGAAAAGGACGCGCCTGCTACACCGAGTCCACAGTCGCTGGAAACCAAGCTGTACAGCACCATCCAGAATGACGTTTTCTATTCCGCGATGGGCGTCATGGCTGCCAAATCCGTCAGCTTGAAAGACATCCCACCGAAATCAGGTGCAGGTGAACCTGTGCTTTACATCGCATCAACCATTGCGACCACGGCAGAACAGGCCACTGCGCAGCTGAAATCCGCGATGGCGATTGCCAGTACCGAAGCCGTAGCGCTTAACTTGCCGACACTGGATGCCCGCAATACATTAAAAGCGTTTAACACTCTCGATGACGTAAAAACTTATACCACCAAGAGCACCAAGAAATTTGTTTTCCTGGGCGCTTTTCTAGGGCTGATACTCGGGAGTGTCTTTGTATTGGGCAGATTTTTTATTCGACAATACAAACAGCGTGAGCCGCGTTAGAGCATTTCTTTAATCAGGAGAAACGTAACGCAGACCAGCAGGGAAACAATAGAAACAATAAATAATTGCGCGAAAAAAGTTGTTTTCATCAAGAATACTTTAAAAAATAGGGTGATGGCTTGGCGCCATTATTGCACCGCGCCTAGCTTTTTTCACGGGAATTTTTGTTGAAAACAACACCCTCGCCTCCCCTCAGCCCATTGGGCTGGGGCAGCCTACAAATTAACAGGCAATGAAGAAAGCTGGGCACGCCTCAGGTTTGGTTCAGGAAAGCTGCACGGATCCCATACCTTATTCC
>NZ_JACART010000048.1:0-56729 GCF_013386445.1 Pseudomonas sp. P7759 | reverse complement strand
CAAGCCCGCTCACTACAACATGGGTCGAGCCGAAGCAATCGCCACCACCACCAACCCCACGATCAAATTGATCCCCACCAACCGGCGGATCTGCCCCAGCACCGCAGCCCCCGCCGGCCAGTCCTCGGCCGCCACCGCCGTACGCAATTCCGGGAATTTCAACGCCTGGATACGGATAAACAACGCCGTCATCACCAGGTACAACCCCATCATCACCTGCACATAACGCGGCGCTGTCTCAAAGCCGTTGAAGCGCAACTGCAGCAGGCCTATGCCGCTGATCGGCAAAATCGCCACCGCGACCCACACCCACACGAAAAAACGTTGAAACACATTCGCCCACAACCTGAGCCGGGCAGGGCCCTCAAGTGCCGCCACAGCGGCGGGGCGCAGGATCATCCAGGCGAAAAACATACCGCCGACCCATACCAGGGCGGCCAATACATGCAGGGTGTAAGCGAGGCTAAACGCGGTCATTGTGGTACTCCGTTCTGCGCGGGATTCATTAGCGGGGTATGATAGCCGCCGATCCGAACCACTGAAAATTTATCCAGCGTTTTTTGCGCCCGACTATCCATGATCAGCACTGAACTCAAAACCACGATCCAGGGCGCCTATTCGCGTTTTCTCGAAGCCAAGAGCTTGAAACCGCGCTACGGCCAACGCCTGATGATCGCCGAAGTGGCCAAGGTCCTCGGGGATATCGACACCGACGACGAAGGCCGCCGCGAGGGTGAGCCCGCGGTCGTGGCCGTCGAGGCCGGCACCGGTACCGGCAAGACCGTGGCCTACAGCCTGGCCGCGATCCCCACCGCCAAGGCCGCCGGCAAGCGCCTGGTGATCGCCACCGCCACCGTCGCCCTGCAGGAGCAGATCGTCTACAAAGACCTGCCCGACCTGATGCGCAACAGCGGCTTGAACTTCACCTTCGCCCTGGCCAAGGGCCGTGGCCGCTACATGTGCCTGTCCAAGCTCGACGTACTGCTACAGGAAGGCCACGCGCAAACCGCCACCGCGTCACTGTTCGAAGAAGAAGGCTTCAAGATCGAGGTGGATGAAGTCAGCCAGAAGCTGTTCACCAGCATGATCGAGAAACTCGCCGGCAATAAATGGGACGGCGACCGCGATAGCTGGCCCACCGCCCTGGAGGATGCCGACTGGGCGCGCCTGACCACCGACCACAGCCAGTGCACCAACCGTCATTGCCCCAATTTCGGCCAGTGCGCTTTCTACAAGGCCCGCGAAGGCATGGGCAAGGTTGATGTGATCGTCACCAACCACGACATGGTCCTGGCCGACCTGGCCCTGGGCGGCGGCGCCGTGCTGCCGGACCCGCGTGACACCCTCTACGTTTTCGACGAAGGCCATCACCTTCCCGACAAGGCCATCGGCCACTTTGCCCACTACACGCGCCTGCGTTCCACTGCCGACTGGCTGGAAACCACCGCGAAGAACCTCACCAAGTTGCTGGCCCAGCACCCGCTGCCCGGCGATCTGGGCAAGCTGATCGAACAGGTGCCGGAGCTGGCGCGGGAGATCAAGACCCAGCAGCAATTCATGTTCAGCGCCTGCGAGCAGGTGGCGGACTTCAAACCCGGTGAAGACGTCGAGGGCCGCGAGCGGCCGCGTCATCGGTTCGTCGGCGGTTTGATTCCCGAGCACATGCGCGAAATGGGCATTGAGCTGAAGAAGGGTTTCTCACGCCTGACCGATCTGTTCACCCGCCTCACCGACCTGCTCAAAGAGGGCATGGACGGCGAGGTCAATATCGGCATCGCCAGCAACCAGGCCGAGGAATGGTACCCACTGTTCGGCAGCCTGTTGTCCCGCTCCCAGGGCAACTGGGAGTTGTGGACGGCCTTCACCGTTGAAGACCCGGAAGACAACCCGCCGATGGCGCGTTGGCTGACCCTGTCGGAAAGCGGTGCGCTGTTCGACATCGAGGTCAACGCCAGCCCGATCCTGGCGGCGGAAATGCTGCGCCGCAACCTATGGAACGTGGCTTACGGCTGCCTGGTTACCTCGGCCACGCTGACCGCCCTGGGCACCTTCGACCGCTTCCGCATGCGCGCCGGCCTGCCGAAAAAGGCCGTCACTGCGGTGGTGCCGAGCCCGTTTCATCATGCCGATGCCGGCGTGTTGCGGGTGCCGGACCTCAAGGCCGACCCACGGGATGCGGCGGCTCACACCGCCGCAATCATCCGTGACCTGCCGGAACTGGTAGAAGGTTCACGCGGAACGCTGGTGCTGTTCTCGTCGCGCAAACAGATGCAGGACGTGTTCGACGGCCTCGACCGTGACTGGCGCAAGCAGGTGTTTATCCAGGGCAACCTGTCCAAGCAGGAAACCCTGAACAAACACAAGGCGCGGGTAGATGGCGGTGATTCCAGCGTGCTGTTCGGCCTGGCGAGCTTTGCCGAAGGGGTGGACTTGCCCGGCGCCTACTGTGAGCACGTGGTGATCGCCAAGATCCCGTTCTCGGTACCGGATGATCCGGTCGAGGCGGCCTTGGCCGAATGGATCGAAGCACGGGGCGGTAACCCGTTCATGGAAATCTCGGTGCCGGATGCTTCCTTGAAGCTGGTCCAGGCCTGCGGTCGCTTGCTGCGTACCGAAGAAGACCGAGGCACCATCACCTTGCTCGACCGCCGTTTGGTCACCCAGCGCTATGGCAAGGCTATCCTTAATGCGTTGCCGCCGTTCAGGCGCGAAATTTCTTAAGCCACCGTGGGCGGATTCGCCCACTTCGTGGTCTATCTCACTGTATTTCATCAGGCCATTCATCGGCCGTCTGGGAGAACCTTGCTCGTATGATTCGCACGCTGCCCGCTCTTTTTGCCCTGCTGTTCGCCGCGCCCTTGCTGGCGGCGCCCGCCGGGCAACAGACCCTGTTCAATTTCGTCCGGCCTGCCGATGTGGTCAAGGTGGCGACCCAGGACGCCAGCCTGCCGCAGTACAACGCTGAACAGACCCCCGAAGGCGAAGTGCTACGCCGCATCACCTTCAACCCGGCTGCCGAACCCAGCCTGGTGCTCAGCCCACAGACGGGCGCCTGGGACTGGTCTCAGTCGGGGGCCATGAGCCTGCGCATCCAGAGTGCGATGGATTGGGCGCTGACGCTCTACGCGAAAGTGCAGAGCAGTGATGGCCGCACTCTGATCAGCCGCATCGACCTGCCGGCGGGCCCGGCGCAGACCCTGCTGGTGCCGTTGCAGGCCAACTCGCCGCTGAGCCAGGGCATGAAGGCCGGCCCGCCGATGCCGATCACCGTAGACGGCCAGCGCGTCTTGCTGGCCAGCAGCGCGGGTGAAATCGACCGTAGCCAGGTGGTTTCGGTGACGTTGTCGATGATCAAGCCCAACGCCGCCCAAAGCATCCTGCTGGAACGCTTTGGCGTGCAGGACAGCGAGCCGGTGTTGAAGGCCGCCTACAGCGAATTGGTGGATGCCTATGGTCAATCCACCCGTGCCCGCTGGCCGGAAAAGGTCAGCAGCGACGAACAGCTCAAGGCTGCCGCCGCCAAGGAGCAACAGCAGCTCCAGGGCTGGCTGGCCACGCGAGAGAAATTGTCACTGGATAAGTTCGGCGGTTGGAACAAAGGCCCGGCCTTCGACGCCAGCGGCTTTTTCCGCACCGAGAAGCGCGACGGGCGTTGGTACCTGGTGACGCCGGAGGGGCATCCGTTCTATTCGCTGGGCGTCAATACCGTGGCCCCGGACAACAACCAGACCTACGTGTCCGGCCGAGAATGGATGTTCGCGGCGCTGCCCAAGGCTGGCGAACCGTTCGACAAGTATTACGGCAGCGGCGACAACCGCACCGGCAACGGCGCAGGTGAAGGCCGCAGCTTTGGCGCCGGGCGCTGGTACGACTTCTACGGCGCCAACCTGCAACGCACCTACGGCGGTGACGGGTTTGACCAGAAGCGCTGGACCACTCACACCCTCGACCGCCTGCAAGCCTGGGGTTTCAACACTGTGGGCAACTGGAGCGACGACGATCTCGCCCGTGCCGATCGCGTACCCTACACCTTGCCGCTGTCGATCGTCGGCGACTACACCAGCATCAGCACCGGCACCGACTGGTGGGGCGGCATGCCCGACCCGTTCGACCCGCGTTTCGCCATGGCCACCGAGCGCGCCGTCGCTATCGCCGCCCGCGATCACCGTGACGATCCGTGGTTGATCGGCTTCTTTGCCGACAACGAGTTGGCCTGGGCCGGCCCAGGTGATGATCCCAAGTCCCGTTATGCCTTGGCCTACGGCACTTTACGCATGACCACCGACGTTCCGGCCAAGCGCGCGTTCCTCAAGCAACTGCGTGACAAGTACCGTAACGAAGAGGGCCTGTCGAAAGCCTGGGGCATTGAATTGAAGGGCTGGGAGTTGATGGAAGACCCAGGCTTCGAACCGCCGATGCCCAACCCTGAGCACCCGGAGATCGAAGCGGACTTCAAATACTTCCAGAAGACCTTTGCCGATGCTTACTTCAAGACCATTTCCGACTCGCTGAAATGGCATGCGCCCAACCAGCTGCTGCTGGGCGGTCGTTTCGCCGTGAGCACGCCGGAAGCCGTGGCGTCCTGCGCTCAGTATTGCGATGTGCTGAGCTTCAACATGTACACCCTCAAGCCGCAGGACGGTTATGACTTCGCTGCCCTGCGTGCGCTGGATAAGCCGGTGCTGATCACCGAATTCAACTTCGGCTCGGCTGACCGTGGCCCGTTCTGGGGCGGTGTGACGCAGTTGGCCAAGGAAGAGGACCGCGGTGTGGCGTACGGCAACTTCCTCAAGCAGGCCATGGCTGAACCGTCGATTGTCGGCGTGCACTGGTTCCAATACCTGGATCAGCCGGCAACCGGGCGTCTGCTGGACGGCGAAAATGGCCACTTTGGCCTGGTGGGCATCACCGATGTGCCGTTCCAGGGTTTTGTCGACAGCGTGCGCAAAAGCAATCTGGCAGCGGTCGATCAACTGGGCAAGGAAGCGGAAAAGGCCAAGGCGGCGGGCGCCGTGCGTGAAAGCGAAGGCGGCAGGGCCGGGCACGAAGGCAAAGGCCCGGGGCAGGGCGCCGGGCATGCGGGCGGGCACTCAGGGAATGGTCATTGATTGAGGGCTGACGGGTTCACAAAACCCACCAGTACTGGAACAATGTCGGCCACTTTTTGCTGTGTTGTCCGAGGGTGTTCAGGTGCAGATCCAGGGTCATTACGAACTCCAGTTCGAAGCGGTACGGGAAGCCTTTGCCGCGTTGTTCGATGACCCGCAGGAGCGTGGTGCCGGGCTGTGTATCCAGATAGGCGGCGAAACCGTTGTCGACCTGTGGGCCGGCACCGCCGACAAGGACGGTGCCGAGGCCTGGCACAGTGACACCATCGTCAACCTGTTCTCCTGCACCAAGACCTTCACCGCCGTGACAGCCCTGCAATTGGTGGCCGAAGGCAAGTTGCAACTGGACGTACCCGTTGCCAACTACTGGCCGGAATTTGCGGCAGCGGGCAAAGAATCCATCACCCTGCGCCAGTTGCTCTGCCACCAGGCCGGGTTGCCGGCAATCCGCGAAATGCTGCCGACCGAGGCTTTGTACGACTGGCAACTGATGGTCGATACCTTGGCGGCCGAAGCCCCGTGGTGGACGCCCGGCCAAGGTCATGGCTACGAGGCGATCACCTACGGCTGGCTGGTGGGTGAATTGCTGCGTCGCGTCGATGGGCGTGGCCCGGGAGAATCCATCGTGGCGCGGGTTGCGCGGCCACTGGGGCTGGACTTCCATGTGGGCCTGGCGGATGAAGAGTTTTATCGCGTGGCACATATAGCGCGTAGCAAAGGCAATATGGGCGATGAAGCCGCACAACGTTTGCTGCAAGTAATGATGCGTGAACCCACGGCCATGACGACCCGTGCATTTGCCAATCCGCCGTCTATTCTGACCAGCACTAACAAACCTGAATGGCGCCGTATGCAGCAGCCAGCGGCAAATGGTCACGGTAATGCACGCAGCCTGGCGGGCTTTTATAGCGGCTTATTGGACGGTAGTTTGCTCGAAGCCGACATGCTCGAACAATTGACCCGTGAACACAGTATTGGGCCGGATAAAACATTATTGACCCAGACTCGTTTTGGCCTGGGTTGCATGTTGGACCAACCGCAGTTGCCCAATGCCACGTTCGGCCTTGGCCCGCGTGCGTTCGGGCATCCCGGCGCAGGCGGCTCGGTCGGGTTTGCCGACCCTGAGCATGATGTAGCGTTTGGTTTCGTGACTAATACATTGGGCCCTTATGTACTTATGGACCCACGGGCACAGAAGTTGGTCGGAATATTGGCCGGTTGTCTGTAAACCCCTTGCTGTTTCACATTTTTTTGTTACAAAGGCAACTATAAGAAGGCGCTGAACGAAATGATGTAACTTTAATGTTCTCTAAGCGTCTGTTTAACGGGTCATCCAGACCCCCGTTTCTTTTCTCATTTTGTGGATATCTCATGTTATCGAACAAGTCCTTGGCACTGGCGCTATGCCTCACTATTACCGGCTGCGCACAAACTCCACAAAATGATGCCGAGGGCGGGCATTGGTGGTCATTTGGATCTGATAAGGCTGCCACCAAGGATGCAGTGACCCAAACCGATGCCAAGCCAGACGCTAAACCGGACGCCAAGCCCGCTGCCGGCGCCAAGCCTGCCGCCCCGGTAGTCGCCGCTGCCGCGCCCGCTCCAGCTGCCAAGGCTGACACCGGTTCCAGCTGGTGGCCGTTCTCTTCCAAGACTGCCGACGAAAAAGCCGCCGATGCCAAGGCCGACCTGAAAGCCGACCTCAAGGCCGCCGAGCCGGCGCCTGCCGTCGCCAAGACCGACAGCGAAACCCACTGGTGGTGGCCGTTCGAAAGCAAGCCCAAGCCACTGGCCAAGGTCGACGTGACCAACGTGCCGATGCCTGATCCAAAAATCACCCAGGCCTGGTTGGACGACTATGAGCCGCGCCTGCGCGCCGCCATCAAGGACAGCAACCTGCAACTGGAGCGTCGCGACAACGTACTCGTCGTGATTGCCCCGGTAGACGGCTCCTACAACCCGAAACGCCCGGCCATGCTTCTGCCGGTCACCCTCGGTCCGTTCACCCGTGTTGCCAAGGCTGTAGAAGCCGATCCCAAGACCGCCGTGCTGGTACTGGGCCACGTCGACGCAACGGGCACTGCCCCAGCCAGCCAGGCGCTGACCAAGGAACGTGCACAATCCATCGCGTCGATCTTCAGCCTCAGCGGCCTGAAGCAGGATCGTCTGATGCTGCGTGGCATGGGCGACCTGATGCCACGTGCCGCCAACGACAGCAACCAGGGCCGTGCCCTGAACCGTCGTATGGAAATCATGTTCACTCAGCGCACCACCATGCTGGCGCTGTTGAGCAAATACCAGTCGGGCAAGACCCCGCCTGTCGCCGAGATGGTTGCAGTGCAGGACGTTCCAGCACCTGCCCCAGCGGCCAAGGCTGCAGCTAAAAAGGCGCCAGCCGCCAAGAAAGCCGCCGCCAAGCCAGCCGCCAAAAAAGCTCCGGCCAAGCCAGCTGCCAAAAAGCCAGCGCCGGCCAAAGCCAAGGCCGCTGCACCGGCCAACGACCAGGCGAAAAACTGATCCGCTGAACCAGAAGGATAAAGCCGCATGACCGAGGCACTGGCCGATATGCGCCGTGACTACACACGGGATGGTTTGAGTGAGGCCCAGGCCCCGAGCGAGCCGTTTGCCTTGTTCCACCAGTGGTTTGCTGATGCGGTGAAAACCGAGCAGCCTCCGGTGGAAGCCAATGCCATGACCTTGGCCACGGTCGACCAGGACGGTCGCCCACACTGTCGCATCCTGCTGCTCAAGGGCCTGGACGCGCAGGGCTTTACCTTCTTCACCAACTATCAGAGTGCCAAGGGCCAACAGCTCGCGGCGCGGCCGTTTGCGGCCATGACCTTCTTTTGGCCGACCCTGGAGCGCCAAGTGCGTATCGAGGGGCGGGTAGTCAAGGTCACGGCTGAAGAGTCGGACGCTTATTATCAGGTCCGCCCGCTCGGCAGCCGCCTGGGCGCCTGGGCGTCCCCGCAGAGCCAGGTCATTCGTGACCGCGAGGAACTGCACGACCTGCTCAAGGCCACCGAGCAGCGTTTCAGCGACACCCAGCCCGACTGCCCCGAGCATTGGGGTGGCTATCGATTGCTGCCGGAGCGCATCGAGTTCTGGCAAGGTCGCGCCAGTCGCCTGCATGACCGCCTGAACTATCGCCAGCAAGGGGCTGATTGGACGCGCGAGCGACTGGCGCCCTGAGCTGCACCTTTCGTCACTTCCCTTGAATGCAGACCGTCACCCCGAAGTCTCTATTACAGAGACTTCGGGCGTGCACTGCCGCGCCGAGTTCTCGGCGACCGTTGCGACTACAATCAATGTAATGCTCGAAGGTTGAATTACCGTTCGTCGATTTTTCTGGTGCGGGTAGTCTGTACTCAGGCTGAATGAAAGCAATTTTCTGCGGTGCTTGCCGTGACAGGCGGCAAGCTGCAGCGTTTAATGACCACCTGTCCTTTGGAGTTGATGCTATGCGTAAGTCCGTTTTACTGGTTGCCTGCTTTACCACCCTGTCGTTGCTGCTGGGTGGCTGCGCCTCGAGTCTGACCGGCGACTCGTACTCCCGTGACGAAGCGCGTCGTGTACAGACCGTGCGCATGGGCACCATCGAATCCCTGCGTCCGGTGAAGATCGAAGGCACCAAGACCCCAATTGGCGGCGCTGCCGGCGCAGTCATCGGCGGCGTTGGCGGCAGCGCCATCGGCGGTGGCCGTGGCAGCATCGTGACCGCCGTGATCGGCGCTGTTGCTGGCGGCCTGTTGGGTTCGGCCACCGAAGAAGGCCTGACCCGTACTCAAGGTGTGGAAATCACCGTCCGCGAAGACGACGGCAGCATGCGCGCCTACGTGCAGGCTGTGCAGGAGAATGAAATCTTCCGCATTGGTGACCGCGTGCGCATCATGACCGTTGATGGCACCAGCCGCGTTACTCGCTAAGCGCGGGTTGTAGAAACACAAAACCCCAACCGGGTGACTGGTTGGGGTTTTTGGTTTTCTGGGCGGGCATTTTTAGGTGGCGGCCGGGTTGAATGCAAAAACGCAGGCAATAAAAAGCCGCCTTAGTAGGGCGGTTTTTTATTGCATATCCAACTAGCAGCTGGGGATGCGACTCAAAGATGCATTGACCTGCAGCCCGATATTACCCCTTGTCATACTGTCATGCAAGGTTGGGAGATAGACCACGAGCGCAGCAAAAACTTGCAATAGATCTCACAAGAGTACTGGATATTTGATCACTGTTCGTCACACCTTCATTTGGGATATCCGTTAGGCTCTTCCCTGTTCTACGTTTGTTGCTTTTAGGTGAGCCGGGTACGCGCGCGAATTCTTGGACTGACCGCCACGGGCTAGTAATCCGTGCCGGATTCACGCGGAAGGCCCATCAACCCGGCCGCCTCAAAGATGCATTGACCTGCATCCAAAGGCCACGTGTTCCGGTAAGTGTGCTGGAGGTAGGCCCAACGTAAGGGGGCCGAGTATGTCGAAGTTTGCACGACGTATGTGGAACCTCGTAGTGAACTGCCTGCGTGCTTATCACGTATGGAAGTTCCTGCAAGACAGCTTCGATGACCTGTAAGGTCTGAGAAGTGGAGCCGCCTCGGTCAGTCCGAGGCGGCTTTTTGGTTTGCGGCCTGTCAGTTCAACCCTGAAGTGTGGCCTTCTTACGACTCGCCATCGCCGTCACCGCATAACCAATACACGCTGCCAGAATCGATCCGGTCAAAATCCCCATTCGGTCCTCACCTGCAAACTCACTGGCACCCGGCACAAACGCGAGCGAACCAACAAACAGGCTCATGGTAAAGCCGATCCCACAGAGGATCGCCACACCAAACACCTGCCCCCAATTCGCCCCGCTGGGCAGCGCGGCAAGGCCGGTCTTGATAGCCAGCCAGGTGAGGCCAAACACACCGACGGTCTTGCCGATCAACAAACCGGCGGCAATGCCCATGGGCACGTGGTGGGTGAAGCTTTCCAGGCTGACGCCGGTCAGGGATACGCCGGCGTTGGCGAAGGCAAACAACGGCAAGATGCCGTAGGCCACCCACGGGTGCAGGGCGTGTTCCAGCGTGAGCAGCGGCGAGGGCTCGGCGTTCTTGGTACGCATGGGGATGCAGAAGGCCAATGTCACACCGGCCAGCGTTGCATGCACGCCGCTCTTGAGTACGCAGACCCACAGGATCAGCCCAATGATCAGGTAAGGCCCGAGCTTGATGACGCCCAGGCGGTTCATCGCAATCAAGGCAACCAAGCACGCACCCGCGCCAGCAAGGGCAGCGCCGGACAGGTCGGCGGAGTAGAACACCGCAATCACAATGATCGCGCCCAGGTCGTCAATGATCGCCAGGGTCATCAGGAACAGCTTCAGCGACACCGGCACGCGCTTGCCGAGCAAGGCCAGCACGCCGAGGGCGAAGGCGATGTCGGTGGCCATGGGGATCGCCCAGCCGGAGAGTGCGGCGGGGTAATCCTTGTTGATCGCCCAGTAGATCAGCGCCGGCACGACCATGCCGCCGATAGCTGCCGCGCCGGGCAGCACCACTTGCGAGGGCTTGGACAGGTGGCCGTCGAGCAGTTCACGCTTGACCTCCAGGCCGATCAGCAGGAAGAACAGGGCCATCAGGCCGTCGTTGATCCACAGCAAGGCCGGCTTGGCGATTTTCAACGCGCCGATCTGTGCCACCACCGGTACGTCGAGAAACGCAGCGTACAGGTGCGACAAAGGTGAATTGTTGATGATCAACGCTAGGGCGGCAGCCGCGATCAACAACAGACCGCTGGCGGCTTCCAGCTGGAAGAAACGGGTAAAAGTGCTACGCAGAGGCAAGGGATGCTCTCCAATCCAGATTCAATAGGTGGGTACCCTAACCCGTACCGTTAGTTGTTAAAACAAAAGTTATATTCTTATTTGTTATAAGCAGCTGTTTGGCATGACGTTGCGTCTAAGCCTAGCAATTGTGTGTCCGATTGAGTCGGTACTGTATCTGTGTGACACGTAGGAAACCCCCTAAAATCAGGGCTTACACCTTTAGAGAAACTCTCCATGAGTGACCACCGTCCCTGGGCCCGCGAAGCCATTCGCATCATTGAAGCCGACTTCCAGCGCAGCGCCGACACGCACCTGATTCCTTTACCGCTGCCGGGGTTGCCGGGTATCGAGTTGTACTTCAAGGACGAGTCCAGCCACCCCACCGGCAGTCTCAAACACCGACTTGCCCGCTCGCTGTTTCTGTACGCGCTGTGCAATGGTTGGCTCAAGCCGGGCGCGCCAGTGATCGAGGCCTCCAGCGGTTCGACGGCAATTTCCGAAGCCTACTTCGCGCGTTTGCTCGGTTTGCCGTTTATTGCGGTGATGCCGGCCACCACTTCCCAGGAAAAGATCGCGCAGATTGCTTTCTACGGCGGCAAGAGCCACTTGGTACAGGATCCCACGCAGATCTACGCCGAATCCGAACGCCTGGCGCGGGAAAGTGGCGGTCACTTCATGGACCAGTTCACCTACGCCGAACGCGCCACCGACTGGCGGGCGAACAACAATATCGCCGAGTCGATCTTCCAGCAGATGCGCTTCGAGCAGCATCCGGAACCGAGCTGGTTGATCTCCAGCCCCGGCACTGGCGGCACCACCGCGACCCTTGGTCGTTATGTGCGTTATCGCCAGCACAGCACACGCGTGTTGTGCGCCGATGCCGAGCGATCGGTGTTCTTTGATTTCTACCAGAGTGGCGATGCGAGCTTGCGCCTGGACTGTGGTTCGCGCATCGAAGGCATTGGTCGGCCACGGGTCGAGGCGTCGTTTCTGCCCAAGGTGATCGATGCGATGGTCAAGGTGCCGGATGCGCTGTCGCTGGCGGCCATGCACTATCTGGCCGAGCGCTTGGGACGGCGGGTCGGTGGTTCCAGCGGGACCAACCTGGTCGGCGCTCTGGTGGCGGCGCAGCAAATGAAATCGGCGGGGGAGTCGGGTTCGATTGTGGCGATCTTGTGTGATGGCGGGGAGCGGTATGCCACGACTTACTACGATCAGGCCTGGCTCAACGCCCAGGGCTATGAATTGGCTGGGTTGATTGCGGCCGTTGCGGCCAGTGTCGAGCGGGGCGAGCCGTTGCCGGACAGCATCCTGCGCGCCAACATTTAATCGTGTAGGAGCCCGGCGAACCGGGCTCCTACAAGGGCATGTGTCAGGCTTCGATACCCAGCATATCCCGCGCCAACGCCTCGGCAATCCGAATCCCATCCACGCCTGCCGACAGAATCCCACCGGCATAACCGGCGCCTTCCCCGGCAGGGAACAGGCCTTTCACGTTCAGGCTCTGCATCGATTCGTTACGGGTGATCCGCAGCGGCGACGAAGTGCGTGTCTCAATACCCGTCAACACCGCGTCGTGCAGCGAGTAACCCTTGATCTGCTTTTCGAACGCCGGCAGGGCTTCACGGATCGCTTCGATGGCGAAGTCCGGCAAAGCCAGCGCCAAATCGCCCAGGGATACGCCCGGTTTGTAGGACGGTTCCACACTGCCGATCGCCGTCGACGGCTTGCCGGCGATGAAGTCACCCACCAGTTGTGCTGGCGCCTCGTAGTTGCTACCGCCGAGGACGTAGGCGTGGGACTCCAGGCGCTCCTGCAACTCGATACCCGCCAGCGGGCCACCCGGATAATCCACCTCAGGGGTGATGCCGACCACGATGCCGGAGTTGGCATTGCGCTCGTTACGCGAGTACTGGCTCATGCCGTTGGTGACGACACGGCCTGGTTCGGAAGTCGCTGCGACCACGGTGCCGCCTGGGCACATGCAGAAGCTGTAGACCGAGCGGCCGTTCTTGGCGTGGTGCACCAGCTTGTAGTCGGCGGCGCCGAGTTTCGGGTGGCCGGCGTATTTGCCCAGTCGCGCGGCGTCGATCAAGGATTGCGGGTGTTCGATACGGAAACCCACCGAGAACGGCTTGGCTTCCATGTACACACCACGGCCATGGAGCATGCGGAAGGTGTCGCGGGCGCTGTGGCCCAGCGCCAGGATCACGTGCTTGGACAGGATCTGCTCGCCGCCATCGACGACGACGCCGTTCAACTGGCCATCTTCGATCAGTACGTCGGTCACGCGCTGTTCGAAGCGCACTTCACCGCCGAGGGCGATGATCTGCTCGCGCATGTTCTCTACCACGCCGGTCAGGCGGAACGTACCGATATGTGGCTTGCTGACGTAGAGGATCTCTTCCGGTGCACCGGCCTTGACGAACTCGTGCAGGACTTTGCGGCCGTGGAACTTCGGGTCCTTGATCTGGCTGTACAGCTTGCCGTCGGAAAAGGTCCCGGCGCCCCCTTCACCGAACTGCACGTTGGACTCGGGGTTGAGCACGCTTTTGCGCCACAGGCCCCAGGTGTCCTTGGTGCGCTGGCGCACTTCCTTGCCGCGCTCAAGGATGATCGGCTTGAAGCCCATCTGCGCCAATAACAAGCCGGCGAAGATGCCGCACGGGCCGAAACCGACCACGATTGGACGCTCCGTCAGGCCTTCCGGCGCCTGGCCCACGACTTTGTAGCTGACATCCGGCGCCGGGTTGACGTTGCGGTCATCGGCGAACTTGAGCAGCAGGGCGGCTTCGCCCTTCACGTTCAAGTCGATGGTGTAGATGAAGCACAGCTCCGAGGATTTCTTGCGGGCGTCGTAGCTACGCTTGAACAGGGTGAAATCGAGCAAGTCATCACTGGCGATGCCCAGGCGCTGCACGATGGCGGGCCGTAGGTCTTCTTCGGGATGGTCGATGGGCAGCTTGAGTTCGGTGATTCGTAACATGACAGGATCCGGTAGGCGGCGGGCTCGGAGGCCGGCTGTTTTGCAAACCGGCGATTATAAGCCCCAATGGCGGTTTCCCGTCATGTTAAAACAGCACGGCGTGGCGTCAGTCGTCGCGCGAACCGCCGAACGACGCACAACCGCGCTGCACCTGGCCGTTGACGCGCAGTTCGGCGGTCATGTGTTGCAGGCTGCCGCTGACCGGGTCGACGCAACGTTGCGGGGCTACCCATAACTCCACGTGCTGGTTGTTGGCCTCGGTCATCAGGTTGAAACGGCCGTCACCGATTTGTTCTTCTACATAAGGCACCGCCAGTGGCGGCTGGCCTTCGCGTTCCAGCACCAGGCCCTTGGCGGTGACGTTCATCACCCAGGTCGGCTTGTGGCCGTTGGCGCGCAGGATCATGCGTTTGAAGTCGGGGTCGTTGCAGGCCGAGGTCGACCGCTCGACGCGGTAGAGTTGTTGCAGGTCGACGCTGCCCTGGGTGCCACTGGCAACCCCGGAGAACTTACCGCGCAGGTCGGCAAACAACGCGCCTTGCTCGCCAGCAAGGGAGGCGGCCTCCTGCAGGATGCTGGTGCCGCCGGTGTCGTTGACCACGTAATTGCGTTTGTCGCTGCAGGGCTGGAACAGCAGTTTGCCGCCGACTGCCGTGAGTTCGCCCTGCATGCGGGTCAGTCCGGCGATAGAAGGCTTGGCCGGATCGTTATCGAACATCTGGCAGGCGCCAAACAGGGGAAACAAGGCAAGTAGAGCGAGGGTATGGGCGGCACGCATGGTCGGGTCTCCAGACAAGTGCCGTCACGTTACGCAGGCCTGCGCTGCATCACAAGTCCGGGACAGGGTTTGAGCCGCCTGCCCCGCAATGATGGGAAACGGCGCGTTGTTGTTTGAAACTTTTCCTACACTCAGGTTCGGAGAGTTGTGAGAGGGTCGACCTCTTTTGACCGGAGGTCGCCATGAATATCAAATGGAGCATCTGCCTGCTGCTGCTGTGGGCAAATACTGGCTTTTCGGACGAGCCCGCCCGGCTTTCTTACTCGTCAGCCACTGACTTCACGGATATTTCGATGACGCTCAAGCGTGCTGGAAAGTCCGATTCGGCTTATGTCGACGTGGATGTCTCGCTGAGCCCAGAGGCGAAGGCAAGGACACAATCCATTACGCTGCTGGCCTACCAAAAGTACGTAACACTCTATGTAGACGGTTACCCATTAAGCACGTCCAAGGTTCAAAGCCAGCTGGGCGGGGCGTTCAGGTTTTCCGCCCCGCGTGCGCTGGTGGTTGAATGGATGTCTCGGTTCTCACGTGAGGCGGTGGCCGCTCAACCCACGATGTAGGTCTGACCGGTTTGCAAGCCCTCGACGCTTTTTGCGTAGGCCAGTGCCACGTCGACACCTGTCGCCGGTTTGAACCCGCGGAAGTACGGCGCGTAGCTGCCCATCGCCTCCAGCAGGACAGTCGGGCTCACCGAGTTGACGCGCAGCCCGCGCGGCAACTCGATTGCCGCGGCTTTGACGAAGGCATCGAGTGCGCCGTTGACCAGTGCCGCGGAGGCGCCAGTGCGGATTGGATCGCGGTTCAGAATGCCACTGGTGAAGGTGAATGAGGCGCCATCGTTGGCGTACTCGCGGCCGATCAACAGCAGGTTGACCTGGCCCATCAGCTTGTCGCGCAGGCCCAGTTCGAAATCGCTTTCGCTCATCTCACCCAGCGCCACAAAGTTCACGCTGCCTGCCGCACAGACCAGGGCATCGAACTTGCCGGTCTGTTCGAACAGCTTGCGGATCGACGCGCTGTCGCTGATATCCACTTGGAAGTCACCGCTGTTGCGGCCGATGCTGATCACGTCGTGACGCTGAGCCAGCTCTGCCTTGACCGCAGAACCAACCGTGCCGCTGGCACCAATCAATAGGATTTTCATCGTGCTGTTCCTCCAAGGGGTAAGTGAGGATTCAGTCTAGTGTGGCTTTTTGGGCGGATAAACGTGCTAATAGGCAACCTTTGGTTTTCAAATGGAAACAATCCATGAGCGAGATGGATGATCTGGCGGCCTTCGCTGTGCTGATCGAAGCCGGTAGCTTTACCGTGGCCGCCGAGCAACTGGGCTGCAGCAAAGGGCAGTTGTCCAAGCGGATCAGCCAGTTGGAAGCGCGGTTTTCCGTGGTGCTGCTGCACCGCACCACGCGCAAGCTCAGCCTGACGGCGGCCGGCGCAGCGTTGCTGCCCCAGGCCCAGGCATTGGTGGTGCAGGTGGATCGGGCCCGGCAGGCATTGGCCCGGCTTAAGGACGACCTGGCCGGACCGGTGCGCATGACAGTGCCGGTGTCGTTGGGGGAAACATTCTTCGACGGCTTGTTGCTGGAGTTTTCCAAAGAGTACCCGCAAGTGCAGATCGAGCTGGAGCTCAACAACAGCTACCGGGATCTGGCGCGGGACGGCTTTGACCTCGGCGTGCGCTCAGGTGCCATCGAGAACGAGCGCCTGGTGGCCAAACCATTGCTGGCCTGGCATGAGATGACCTGCGCCAGCCCGGCCTACCTCGAGCAGCACGGCGAGCCGCAGACCCCGGCCGACCTGGCAACCCACACCTGCCTGCTCAACAGCCATTACAGCGGGCGGGAAGAGTGGCTGTACCACCAGCAGCACGAATTGCTGCGGGTGCGGGTCAGCGGCACATTCGCCTCCAACCATTACAACCTGTTGAAAAAGGCCGCGCTGGTGGGCGCCGGTATCGCACGGCTGCCGTCCTATGTGCTGCCTGCAGAATTGGCTGACGGCCGCTTGCGTTGGCTCCTGCGCGATTATCAGACGCGGAGCCTGCCGATGTACCTGGTGCATCCTTATCAGGGCGGTTTGCCGCGTCGCACCCAGGTGCTGGCCGATTACCTGGTGGATTG
This sequence comes from Pseudomonas sp. P7759, assembly GCF_013386445.1. Classification (NCBI taxonomy): domain Bacteria; kingdom Pseudomonadati; phylum Pseudomonadota; class Gammaproteobacteria; order Pseudomonadales; family Pseudomonadaceae; genus Pseudomonas; species Pseudomonas sp. P7759. Next base: position 39,935 of record NZ_JACART010000048.1, on the reverse strand, counting down.
GTTCAAGCGCAGCGGCGAGGCGCTGGATCGGCTCTAAGCGCAGCGACGGGCGATCAGGTGATCGATGGACAGACGCCCCGGCCCTTTGGCCACCAGCAGCAACAGCAGCGCAATCCAGGTGCCATGGGTTGGGTAGGCGTCCGGGTAGACGAACAGCTGAATCACCAGAGTCATGCCGATCAGGGCCAAGGCCGAGAAGCGCGTGGCGAACCCCACCAGGATCAACACTGGGAAAAAATGTTCGGCAAATGCGGCCATGTGCGCTGCGATTTCCGGCGACAACAGCGGCACGTGGTATTCGCTGCGAAACAGCGGCAATGTCGAAGCCGCCAGTTTCGGTGCACCTAGTTGGAAGGTGCCGCTGATCAAATCAATCGCGAAGCCTTCGACTTTGGTTTGCCCGGATTTCCAGAACACGGCTGCAATGGAGAAGCGTGCGAGAAAGGCGATCAGGCTGTAGGGAATCTGTTCGAAAAGCGCGATAACCCGATTGATCAGGCACGATGGACGAGTATTCATGGCGATACCTTTGGTTCTGGTTGCAAATGGGTGATTGCGTTGTGGCTGATCAACAGCGTCAGGCATTGGTGCAAATCGAACTCGGTGGACGTTTCAAGCGCCTGCTCCACGGCTTTTTCCAAGGGCGTGCCATGGGCCAGGCTGTCGATAAACGCGACTGAGCCGTGGTCGATAGCAAACACCTGAACCTCCAGGCCCTGACGCATGACCAGCGCACCCTGGGCGTGCCAGGGATTCAACGTGGCCAGGCCACCTTCGGTCTGGTGCGCGGCCCACACGGCCACCACCGCATAGGCTGAATTCAACGTGGCCAGGGAGGGGTGCAGTTGCAGGCGCAATTTCCCCAGACCTGCCTGGCCTTGCAGTGCCAGGAGAACCGTCTGCTGGTCCAGCGGCTGGGTATCCGCGGCGTGATAGGCACGCACACGCAAGCGTTCCAGGCGCGCGACATCCGCCAGGTAGGGCACGCTGGCGGCAGGCTCGAAATCCTGGATAAACGCCGCGAACGCACTGCCGTACTCGCTGATCAACGGGCTGGTGGGTGGGCAAACCTGTACAAACAGGCCAGCCATTGCTCGGAAGAACTCATCGCCCACCAGTTGCAATGTCACGGGATATGCGGTCGCCAGTGCGTTGATCAATGAGCTGTGCACATTATTGCGATACACCACGAAGCGGCTGGCGGGGTCGGCGCCATTGGTGCTGAACAGGCCATCGGGGCAGGCCAGGTCCGGCGCCAATAAGGCCTCGGCGAAATCGTCGTGCAGGCTCATGCTTTCACCTTCGACAGATGCCATTCGGCTTGTTGAGCCTCGGCCAGCAGTACGCTGAACGCTGGCACCTGGTTGTCCCGCTCGATCAAAGTCGCCACTGAGCCGACCTGTGTTAGTACCTTTTCGTACAGCTGCCACACGGCGTTATCAATCGGTGCGCCGTGATCATCGATCAGCAGGCGATCACCAAGGCTGTCAGTGTCTTCGGCAAAACCGGCCAGATGAATCTCGCCCACCGCGTGCAATGGCAACGCGTCGAGGTAGGCAAGTGGATCGCGCTGGTGGTTGATGCACGACACATAGACGTTGTTTACATCCAGCAGCAAACCACAGCCAGTGCGGCGGATGACTTCGCTGATGAAGTCCGTCTCGTCCAGGGTTGAGCGCCGGAATTGCAGGTAGGTCGACGGGTTCTCCAGCAGCATCGCGCGCTTGAGGGTGCTTTGCACCTGGTCAACGTGTTCGCACACCCGTTGCAGGGTCGCGCTGTCGTAGGCCAGGGGCAGCAGGTCATTGAGAAACACCGGGCCGTGACTTGACCAGGCCAGGTGTTCGGAAAAAGAGTGGGGTTGATAGCGTTCGATCAGCGCGGCCAACCGTGCCAGGTGCTCACGGTCCAGCGGGCCTTCGCCGCCGATGGACAGGCCCACGCCGTGCAAGGACAGCGGGTACTGCTCGTGGATCAACCCCAGGTAATGATGAAACGGGCCGCCGGCCACCATGTAGTTTTCGGCATGCACTTCAAAAAAACCGATGTCGGGCGAGGTCTCCAGCACTTCAAGGAAATGCTCATGCTTGAGCCCCAGCCCGGCCCGGCGGGGAAGGCCGGGCGCCTGAGCCTGGGAGACGGCTTGCAGGGATGAAAGGGTCATCATCAGTACTCAGGTTTTACGAGGTTTCAGGACTTGGCGGTGAAGGCTGCTTCCTGGCCGAAACCGGTTGGCGAGGTGGAGCTTGGGGTCTTGAGGCAGGTGCCGGCTGGGACCAGTTTCCAAGCGTTGGCTTGATCCTTGGTTTTCGAGGTGCCAGCGCAGGAAGTGCCTGCACCCGCGGCGCAATCGTTCTTGCCGGCTTCAGCGACGCCGAAGCATTTCTGCATGTCGTCGGCGGCATGGGCGGTGGTGGTCAGGGCGGACAGGCTCAGTGCGGAACCGAGGGCCAGAACGAGGGTGGCGGCGGACAGTTTGGTCGTCATGGTGTATCTCCAGCAGTGGGTTGAGGTGGCAGGCTTACATGCCTGCTTACACCTCTAGAGACGGTACGGAGAAAATCGTTACAAGCGTGTAGGGAAAATCTTTTATTTTTCCCAAAAAAATGAGGAGCTGGTTTCCCAGCTCCTCTGATGGCTTTCATCAAGGGCCTTTTATCAGCCGCCCAGATACGCCTCGCGCACCTTCGGATCGGTCAGCAACTGCTCGCCCGTCCCCTGCATCACTACCCGGCCGTTTTCCAGCACATAGGCACGGTCAGCGATTTTCAGCGCCTGGTTGGCGTTCTGCTCCACCAGGAACACTGTCACACCGTCCTTGCGCAGCTGTTCGATGATGTCGAAGATCTGCTGGATGATGATCGGTGCCAGGCCCAGTGAAGGTTCGTCCAACAGCAACAGCTTGGGTTTGCTCATCAGCGCGCGGCCGATGGCGAGCATCTGCTGCTCGCCGCCGGACATGGTGCCGCCGCGCTGGCTGAAGCGCTCCTTGAGCCGAGGGAACAGGTGCAGCACCTTGTCCATCTGCTCCTGGTAATCGCCCTTGTCGGTGAAGAACCCGCCCATGGCCAGGTTCTCTTCCACGGTCAGGCGCGAGAACACGCGACGGCCTTCGGGCACCACCGCAATGCTCTTGCGCATGATCTGCGACGACTGCTGACCCACCAGTTCTTCACCCATGTAGCGGATGCTGCCACTGTGGGCCTGGGGCGAACCGCACAGGGTCATCAACAGGGTCGATTTGCCGGCACCGTTGGCGCCGATCAGCGTGACGATCTCACCCTGACGCACTTCGACGTTGACGCTGTGCAGGGCCTGGATCTTGCCGTAGAAAGTGGAAACGTTTTCGAATTGCAGCATTTTACGCTTCCCCCAAATAGGCTTTGATCACTTCAGGATTATCGCGGATCTGCTCCGGCGTCCCGTCGGCCAAAGGCGTGCCCTGGTTGATCACCACGATGTGGTCGGAAATGCTCATGACCAGTTTCATGTCGTGTTCAATCAACAGCACCGTGGCGTTGTTTTCCTCACGCAACACGCCGATCAGCGCCTTGAGGTCTTCGGTTTCCTTGGGGTTCAGGCCCGCCGCGGGTTCGTCGAGCATGAGGATCCGCGGGCGGGTCATCATGCAGCGGGCGATTTCCAGGCGACGTTGCTGACCGTAGGCCAGGGTGCCGGCTGGGCGGTTGGCAAACTCGGTCAGGTTGACCTTGTCCAGCCAGTACTCGGCGTACTCCATGGCCTCGCGCTCGCTCTTGCGGAACGCCGGGGTCTTGAACAGGCCCGCGAAGAAGTTGGTGTTCAGGTGTCGGTGCTGGGCAATCAGCAGGTTCTCGACCGCCGTCATGTCCTTGAACAACCGCACGTTCTGGAACGTCCGCACCACACCCTTGCGGGCGATTTCGTGACCGGCCAGGCCCTGGATCGGCTGGCCGTCCAGCAGGATGCTGCCACCGCTCGGCTTGTAGAAACCGGTGAGGCAGTTGAACACCGTGGTCTTGCCGGCGCCGTTCGGACCGATCAAGGCAACCACTTGTTTCTCTTTCACGGTCAGGGCCACGCCGTTGACCGCCAGCAAGCCGCCGAAGCGCATGCTCAGATTTTCGACTTTCAGGATCTCGCGGCTCATTTGCGCAGCTCCATGTGTGGACGTTGCATGGGCAGCAGGCCTTGAGGACGCCAGATCATCATCAGCACCATCATGGCGCCGAACATCAACATGCGGTATTCGCTGAACTCACGCATCATTTCCGGCAGCAGGATCATCACGATCGCCGCCAGGATCACGCCCAGTTGCGAGCCCATGCCACCCAGTACCACGATGGCGAGGATGATCGCCGACTCGATGAAGGTGAACGACTCCGGCGTCACCAGGCCTTGGCGAGCGGCGAAGAAGCTGCCGGCGAAACCGGCAAACGTTGCCCCGAGGGTAAATGCCGAAAGCTTGATGACTGTCGGGTTCATGCCCAGTGCACGGCAGGCGATTTCATCTTCACGCAGCGCTTCCCACGCACGGCCGATGGGCATGCGCAGCAGGCGGTTGATCACGAACAGGGCAGCCAGTGCCAGCAGCAGCGCCACCAGGTACAGGAACACCACTTTGCTCACCGGGTTGTAGTCGATCCCGAAGTACTCGTGGAAGGTCTGCATGCCTTCTGCGGCGCTACGGTCGAACGTCAGCCCGAAGAAGGTCGGCTTGGGGATGCTGCTGATGCCGTTGGGGCCGCCGGTGATGTCGGTGAGGTTACGCAGGAACAGACGGATGATTTCACCGAAGCCCAGGGTCACGATCGCCAGGTAGTCACCGCGCAGGCGCAACACCGGGAAGCCCAGCAGGAAGCCGAACGTAGCCGCCGCCATGCCCGCCAAAGGCAGGCAGATCCAGAAGCCCCAGCCCAGGTAGTGCGAGAGCAGCGCGTAGGTGTAGGCACCCACCGCGTAGAAGCCCACGTAACCCAGGTCGAGCAAGCCGGCCAGGCCCACCACAATGTTCAGGCCCAGGCCCAGCAACACGTAGATCAGGATCAGGGTGGCGATGTCGACCGCACCGCGCGAGCCGAAGAACGGCCAGATCAACGCGGCCACGATCAGGCCGATGATGATGTAGCGCTGGGTACGCGGCAGGGTCAGGAATTGGCTGACCTTGGGCGATACCAACGGGCCACGGTTGCCCTTGAACAGGGCGCCGACCTGCTGGGTGAACAGCACGCGCAGGAACATCAGCACCGAACACAGGGCGATGATGGTCAGGGTCACGGGACCGGTGCCATGCACTTCCAGGTTGATGCCGACAATGCTCAGCTTGAGGCCGAGTACCGGAAAGGCCACGGCCCATACCAGCAAGGCGCTGAAAAACGCCGATTTAAGATATCTGCTCATACTTTCTCAACCTCCGGACGGCCCAGGATGCCGGTCGGACGGAACAACAGCACCAGAACCAACAGGCCGAACGCCACGACGTCCTTGTACTGGTCGCCGAAGATATCGGCGCCAAAGGCTTCGGCCACACCCAGCACCAGGCCACCGAGCATCGCGCCCGGGATACTGCCGATGCCGCCCAATACCGCCGCAGTAAAGGCCTTGAGGCCTACCAGGAAACCGGCGTTGGGGTTGATCACGCCGTACTGCATGCTCAGCAGCACCGCCGCAACGGCAGCCAGTGCGGCACCGATCACGAAGGTCAGGGCGATGATGTTGTTGGTGTTGATGCCCAGCAGGTTGGCCATCTTGATGTCTTCGGCGCAAGCCCGGCAGGCGCGCCCCAGACGGGAGCGAGAGATGAACAGGGTCAGGCCCAGCATCGCCACCAGGGTGACGACAAAGACCAGGATCTGCATGTACGAAATCAGCACTTCTTGTGCGCCACCTGGGCCGAAGGAGATGCTCCCCGGGATCAGGTTGGGAATGGACTTGTCCTTGGAGTCCTGGGACAGCAATACGGTGTTCTGCAGGAAAATCGACATGCCGATGGCGGAAATCAGCGGGATCAGACGGTTGCTGCCACGCAAGGGACGATAGGCAACGCGCTCGATACTGTAGCCATAGGCACTGGTCACGACGATCGACGCCAGGAACGCGGCGGTCATCAACAGCGGCAGGGAGTGGATACCCATCATGGCCAACCCGGCAAGGGCGATAAAGGCCACGTAGGAACCAATCATGTACACCTCGCCATGGGCGAAGTTGATCATTCCAATGATGCCGTAAACCATTGTGTAGCCAATGGCTATCAAGGCATAGGTGCTGCCAATGGTCAGGCCATTAACCAGCTGTTGGAAAAAATGATAGATCTCAGGCATTACAGCGCTCCTAAAAACCCGATACGCATTTCACTGGTGGAGTCATTTCCGGCCTGTGCCCTGTTCTGTGACCAGGTTGCACAAAGCGTTTGCCAGCGAACCGCTGGTGACGGTTTTAAGATTTTCAGGTGAGCCAGCGCCCGGATCGCGGGTGACAGGCCCATAAACCTCGTAAAACAAAGCCCACTGCTCTCACAGTGGGCTTGTTGGACCAGTAACGCCTGGCTTACTGAGGGGAAACTTCGGTTTTTGGTTTACCGAAGTGCCATTCGTAGACCACGAATTTGAAGTCCTTCAGGTCGCCCTTGGCGTCGAAACTCAGGTCGCCGGTAGGGGTCTTGAAGGTGCCCGCGTGGATGGCGGCTGCCACTTTGGCGGTGTCTTCGCTCTTCGCAGCGGCAATACCGCCGGCGATCACTTCGATGGCCGAGTAGGCTGGGAACACGAACGGACCGGTTGGGTCCTGCTTGTTCTTGGCGAACTCTTCAACGATGGCTTTGTTGGCCGGGTCGGTGTCGAAGGATTTAGGCAGGGTTACCAGCAGGCCTTCGGAAGCGCCCTGGGCGATTTGCGAGATGGAGTCGTTGCCGACGCCTTCCGGTCCCATGAACTTGGCGTTCAGGCCTTTTTCCTTGGCTTGGCGCAGGATCAGGCCCAGCTCAGGGTGGTAGCCGCCGTAGTAGACGAAGTCGACGTTGGCTTGCTTGAGTTTCTGGATGATCGAGGAGAAGTCTTTGTCGCCGGCGTTCAGGCCTTCGAAGACGGCAACCTTGGTGCCTTTCTTCTCGAGGGTTTGTTTAACGGCGGTGGCGATGCCTTCACCGTATTGCTGCTTGTCGTGCAGGACGGCAACGATCTTCGGCTTCACGTGGTCGGCGATGTAGTTGCCGGCGGCCGGGCCTTGGGCGCTGTCCAGGCCGATGGTGCGGAAGATCAGCTTGTAGCCACGGGCGGTGATTTCCGGGCTGGTGGCAGCCGGGGTAATCATGATCACGCCTTCGTCTTCATAGATATCGGAAGCGGGTTGAGTGGAGCTGGAGCAGAGGTGACCGACCACGAACTTGACGCCGTCGTTGACCACTTTGTTGGCGACGGCAACGGCTTGTTTAGGATCACAAGCGTCGTCGTATTCCTTGGCCTCAAGCATCTTGCCGTCTACGCCGCCCTTGGCGTTGATGTCGGCGATGGCTTGCTTGGCACCCATGAATTGCATGTCGCCGTATTGCGTCACTGGACCGGTCTTAGGCCCTGCGATACCGATCTTGATGGTGTCGGCTGCGAACGAATGGCCGGCAACCCCAGCCAGGACCATAGCGGCAAACAGTTTGGAAATCTGCTTAGTAGCCTTATTCATAGTGCTCCACTCTTACTGTTGTATTTTTTATAGTTCTAGCGGCCTTGTGAGCTGCAGAACCGGATCAGATATCTCGGATATCCCCCCGGCAGTGCCCTGGCAACTGTACCGGTACAGTGTAGAGCGCCGGTTGATCGCTTGAAAAGCTGGCTGCTGGGGGCAAAACCCGGGTATGTCGCTTAAATGAAAGAAAAAGACAGAATTGCGGCGGGGTGATGCCAGAGTTTCGGGCAATCCTTGGCTTTCCTGACACTTTCTCTCGGTGACTCATTTGCAACTGGGTTTTTCTACCAGGGCCACGACGTTATGATTGCGCCGTTTTTTACTCAGGTGAATTCCCATGACGCAAGAACCTAGCACCCTCTATGCCAAGCTGCTTGGTGAAACCGCCGAAATATCCTGGAAGGAGCTTGAGCCGTTCTTCGCCAAGGGTGCCCTATTGTGGGTCGACGCTGGCCTGGATTTGATCGAAGCCGCCGAGGGAATGGCCGAGGACAACCGCGACAAAGTCGCTGCCTGGCTGGCCTCTGGCAGCCTGGGCGAAGTGTCTGCGACGCGGGCGCTGGACCTGGTTGAGCGCGATCCGAGCCTGTGGGCCGTGGTGGTTTCGCCGTGGATCCTGATCCAGGAAAGGGCGGTGGCTTCCAAGTAAGCACTGAAACGGTGCGTGAATTTCAGGTTTGAAAGTGTGTAGCGGGGTAACCGCTGGCGCCGTGATGGCATCTTGCCGTGAAGAAAGGTCACAGCTCAGGGTGACGCGCACGTCATGGGAACAGTTTTTCCATGGCTGACAGCGGGGAAGAATTGTTTCCCGGTGTTTAAAAAGCCTGGCGATTGTCGGATCTTGGCAGTAGGAAGACATGGAATTCCGGTAAAGTGCGCAGCCTGTCACCCGGAGCCCATCATGCCGTCTACGCTGCCCCCCTCAGCGAAACCCTCGCACCAGCTGCTCTACCTTATCTACGGTAAACAAGACGTTTACCGGCGTGAGGCCAAATTCAGCATGCTCACTGCCTTGGCACGGCTCAAGCCGGGTGAGTCATTGTGTATCCGGGTCATGACCGATCGTCCGCAGGATTTTATCGGCTGGCCGGTGGAAACCATCGAGCTGGACGAGCAGACCCTGATCCAATGGCAGGGCGACAACGGTTACCTTCACCGGCGCAAGGCCTGTGCGATCGCCCAAGGCTTGACGCTGGCGGACACCACGCTGTTCGTCGACACCGACACGCTGTTCCTCAAGTCGCCCCATCGCGTCTTCGAACTCATCGGCTCGGGCCAGTATGTGATGGACGAATTCGAGTACGACTGGAGCTATGTCTGCAAACGCCCGGACTACCTCAAGCTGGGCCAGCACCTGCATGCCCACGGCATTTCTGCCAGCAACAGTTTCAAGCTCTACAACAGTGGCCTGTGCGGCGTGCGCGCCAGCGACTGCGCGTTGCTCAAGACCGCGATTGGCCTGATCGACGAGTGGACCCTGGGTTCATTCGACATCCACACCATCGAGCAAGTCGCGATTTCCTTCGCGATGCGTGGCAAGAAGGTGCGCGAGGCCAGGAAGTTCGTTCATCACTATTACGCCGAGAAGCGCTTCTTCCATGCCATGCAGGCGCATTTTTTCAGCCTGCATGGCGAAACCTTCAGTCCTGAGTTGGTGGCGCGTTGCCTGGAGGTGCCGCAGGTCAAGCCCGTGCCATCAGCCTGGCAACGGTTGCTTATCAAATGGAAGCTGCGCAATCAGCGCAAACACCTGAAAAGGGTCGGGCGCGACCTGCTCTACGGCAGCGCGGCGCCTGAGAACCCCTATTACGAGGTGTGTCGCCAGGGTTGGTGGGAATCGGCCTCGCGTGAAATCCGCGATTGGGATGAGGCAGAGCAGAACAAGTTCTTCGGTTCGAGCCAAGCCGGCTGGCCCCAGCAACTGCCCCGGCCGATGAAGTCTGCAGACGAACAAGCCATCGTCGACTACCTGCACCAACGAAGAACCTGATGAGCCTGCGACGGCGCCCAGCAGCGCCGTCGCATGGCTTCAGGCGGTCTTGCCAGTGTGGTTATTCAACGAAATAACCTTGGTCTTACCGATGCGGTGGCGGTAGATCTCGCGCAGGTACTTGATCGCCTTCTTGACGCAATCCCGTGACAGGCGAATGTCATTGATCGACACGAATTTCTCTTTGTCGTTGATCAGCTCGCGGTACTTCTTCTCATACATCGGCTTGATCGCGTACCAGTTGGTATCGAGGATCTTCGCCGGGTTTTCGAACTCGTTGAGCAGCTCGTCGATACGGTCTTCGTCGAAGTCCTCGTGGATGATGAAATCCAGGATCGAGTTATCCAGGGTGTCATCGAACCGGTAGGGGTTGCGCGCAAAGCAGCGTTTGATAAACGCCACGATCAAGGTAAGGAAGTCATCCGACAGGCACGGGCTTTTGGCGATCAGCGTGGTCAGCGACAGGTTGGCGGAGGCACCGATCACCAGGGCATAGCGCTTGAGCGTGGTGTTGGGGAACAGGCTGTTGAGGTGGGTCTTGAGCCGGTTCAGGTCCATGTAGGACAGCTTGTAGTCCTTGGGCAACGAAACAATCGACACCACCGACGAGCAGTTCTTGAAGAAATGCAGGTCATGCAATGCGGCCGCGTCGTAGCCCGAATTCTTGTACTGCTCCAGCGATGCCTTGTAGCGCTTGGATTCGATCGGCAGCAGGCTGATGCCTTCGATAGCCTGGGTGACTTTGTTGAAGTGCGGCAGGTCGATGGAGCGGAAGAACAGGTCATCGATGTTCAGGCGCTGCGGCTCTTTCTCGAACACCTTGAACTTGTCGCTCGACGGCGCCGGGGTTTCCGGCACGACGGACTCGGCGTAGGCAATCGCCACCGGGCCGGCCAGGCTCATGAACAGGTCGTTGGCATCCAGGCGAATGGTCTCGCCGATGTCGATCCCGGCGCGCCGGAAGTAGTTCTGGTCGTAGTCGGTGGTCACGGCCTGGGCCGTGAGGATGTTGAAAATCTGCTGGGAAATGTACTGGTTGGCGTGTTTTTCCATGGCATTGACGTCAATGTTCTGGATGTTGCCGTCATCGCTTTCTTCGGCATAACGCATGATGTCGTTGGAGATCAGCATCATCGCGTTCCACGGCCGGATACGCCCCTTCACGCTTGCTTCGCTGCTGTCTTCATTGGCGAAGTTGTACGAGAAGTCCCATTCTTCCGACAGGTATTTGCACAGCAGACGCCCGGCGTTGATGTGCAGCGCCTCGGACATTTCGCTGCGGTGGTCGGAAATGTTCGGCAGCACGCAAATGCCGCTGGTGAAGATCGGCTCGAACACGAAGGCATGGCCGCTTTTGCTGTCGTGCTCATCGGCGGGCTTGGTGTCGAACGTTTTGTTCATGTACGAGTGCTGCTGGGCCAGGCCGAACTCCGAGGCCATGCCCGAGCCGGTGCCACCGCCAGCGCTGAAGATCGAGAAGTACAGGCGTGACTGGTTGGCCTTGATGCCGCACGAGTCGATCAGGTACGAGTGGATCATCTTCCAGTCAGGGCTGGAAAAACGCTGGGTATCTTTATTGAGGATGATCTTGGCCAGGTACTGGCCAAGGATCGGCGCGTTACCGGCGCCACCGGCATGGACTTCCGACAGGTCCATGATTTTCATCTTGCTGTAGTCGCGCAAAAAGCCGCTTTTTTCGCCTTTGCGCGAGAAACGGATGCGCCCGGCGATGTCCTTGTCCAAGTCGCCGAGCATCACCAGCGGCTCCACCAGGAACACCGGTTTGCTGGCCTTGCCGCTGCCCAGGCGCAGGTTGTTGCGGATCCACTGGGCGGGGCTGTAGCCCTTGTCCTGCGACTTGTCTTCGTTGCTGAATTCGTTCAAGTAGAACTTGCGCGCGTTGTACACCAGTTCCGCCACGTCGAGCGCGATGTTCGAACCGCAACGGCCCAGGCCGATCAGGCACACCGAGGGGAATTCCTGCTCGTTGCGCGGATCGTTGTCGCCTTCCAGATGGGGCGGGCGGGGGAACACCATGTCGCGCAGGCCATCGAGGTTGTCGAGGATGCGGTCGGTATTGGTTTCGGTGAAGTACAGGTATTGCTGGGTGGCCAGCGGGCGGGCGGTGCTCAATGACTGTGAACCTGAGGGTTTTTCCGCAGGAGCTGGGAGCAACACGTCGGATACCACGGTGGCAGAGTTATTTTTAGAAGTCATTGTGCGCCATGTGCCTGGGCGGATGGCTGGAAAACATCAAAAGGCCATCACGGAATGGGAGTTCGCGACTTTACAGTGCGTCCTTGTCCTGGGCGAGTGGGCTAAACCCTAGTGTTTTCGGGGAAAACCTGGCCGGACTCTGATGAATCGGCCGTTCGTCGGCGTTCTTTAGGCAAATGATGGCGAAATGCCAAAGAATCGGCGTCAGCGAATTGGCCTGACGACGGACGGGGAGCCGCCACGGCTCGGGGCGGGATCTTTCGGCACATTGCTGTCTTTGGTGACCCCCACGTTGAGCGGGTAGAGCGGGTTGCGTTGATTGATGCCCTGCATCACACCCATGATGTCACTGGCCGACACCGCCGGGCTAAGCAGGTAGCCCTGCACGAAATCACAGCCATGCTTGAGCAGCAGGTCAAATTGGGCCTGGGTTTCCACGCCTTCGGTCACCACCTGCAAGTGCAGGGTGTGGGCCATGCCAATCACCGCCTGGACGATCTCGATGTCGGCGGTGGATTTGGGAATATCCTGGATAAACGAGCGGTCGATCTTCAGGGTGTTGAGGGGCAAGCGCTTGAGGTAAGCGAGGGATGAATAGCCGGTGCCAAAGTCATCGATGGCCAGCGACACGCCCAGCGCACGGATTTGCCGCAGCAACGCCAAGGTGCTGCTGATGTTGCCCATCAGGGCGTTTTCGGTGACTTCCAGCTCCAGGCGGTTGGCGCCGATCCCGCTGAAGCGCAAGGCGTCTTCGATTTCATCCGCCAACTCATCGCGGGCCAGGTTCAGGGCCGAGCAGTTCACCGCCATGGTCAGGTCGGTATAACCCCGTTCAGACAGTAGGCTCAGGTCATGACAGGCTTGGCGCAGTACCCAGTGGTCCAGTTCGGCAATCAGGCCATTGCTTTCGGCGATGCCGATAAAGCGGTCTGGAGCCAGCAAACCATGTTGTGGATGTTGCCAGCGAACCAGCGCTTCCAGCCGCGTGACCTTGCCCTGTTTCATATCGAATATCGGTTGGTAGAACAGCACCAGTTGGTTGCGGGCGCGCAGGGCGCCGCGCAATTCCTCTTCCAGTTGCAGTTCGAGGAAGGCGCGGGTTTTCAGGTTGGAGCTGAAGAAGTTCAGGCTGTTACGCCCGGTGTCTTTGGACTGGTACAGCGCCAGGTCGGCGGTTTTCAGCAGTTCTTCGCAGGTCAGGCCGTCATCGGGGAACAGGCTGATACCGATGCTGGTGGTCATCACCATGCGTCGGCCGGCCAGTTCGATGGGTTCTTTCATCTGTTGCATGATGCGCTGGGCCAGGTGCCGGGCTTCGTCGCGGTGGTGGATGCTGATCAGGATGCAGAACTCGTCGCCGCCAAACCGCGCAACCACATCGGCGTGGCTGCGTACCGAGCCTTTGATGTGCCCGGCCAGCACAGTGAGCAACTGGTCGCCGGCGTCATGCCCGAGGCTGTCATTGATACGCTTGAAGTGGTCGATATCGAGGAAAATCACCGCCATCATGCCGTGGGAGGCGGTTTTTTCGGCGAGCTTTTCCGCGAAGATCTGGTTGAAGCCTCGTCGGTTGAGCAGGCTGGTCAGGGCGTCGTAATGGGCTACTTGCTGCAGCGAGGCGCGGGCTTGGTCGAGTTCGCTGAGCAGGGCATTGACCCGGCGCAGGTCACGTTCCTTGTGCTGCAGCTTCTTGTCGGCCAGGGCCGCGCTGATGCTGCTGCCGATTACCAGCAGGGTGATGACGGCGACCGACAGGCCAAGTTGAATAGGGTTGTTATCCAGAGGCAATGAGAGGTCAGCCCCGGTGGGGACGATCAGTTGCATGGCCGCCATGCCGGTAAAATGCATGCTCAAAATGCCTGCGCCCAATACCAGGCTGGCGGCGTACTTGAGCAGCTGATGGAACACACCGCTACCGCTACGCAAATAGCTCGACAGCAACAACGCCGCCAGGCTGGCGCCCATGGCGATACCTACCGAGGCCATGAACAGTTTCGTTTCGAAATACACCTGTGCCTGGGAGCGCATGGCCGACATGCCGACGTAATGCATCAAGGCGATGCCGATGCCCATCCACACCGACGCCAGCAAATACTGGTGGAAGCGCAGGTGGGAGTGACTCAGGGTTTGCATGGCGATCAACGATGCGATCAACGCGATCAGCAAGGACGCGAACGTCATGAGCAGTTCGTAGTGGATGGCAATCGGGGCCTGGAAGGCCAACATGCTGATGAAGTGGGTGGACCAGATTCCGCCTGCCAGGCAACCGGCGCCAAGCCAGCGCCAATGGCGCCGTGCAGTGGGGTCTTCGACGTGGCCGACGCGTTCGGCCATGTCCAGCGTGCCGAAACCCGCCGCGCACGCGACCAGATAGGCCAGTAGCACCAGAAAGGGGTTATGACTGCAATTGAGTAATAAGTGCCCGCTCTCAGGAAGCTCGGTAAAAAAGTGCAGACCCAGCCATTCCATAGCATGTCCCGTCATAGCGTCACGTCACTGCCTACGGCGATGACCTATGGGGACCAGTGTAGACGTGTAGGAGAATTCGCCAAGGAGTAATGGCACTTTGCTTCTCTACGATTTTGGCATTCGACCCATAGCGTTTGATGCTAAGCACTGATGGGCAGGTCCAGTTCGAACGGTGCTTCCAGTGGCGCCAGGCCAAATGCGGCGCGGGCTGCATCGCAATCAGCGTTGTGTACACCCTCATACCAGGAGGACTCGAATTCGCGGCACACACTGGAGCGCTGATCGTAGATCGTGCAGCGGGTGCCTTGGCCTACTTCCCCTTCAAGGCTGCAGCAGCGCGCCGGTTTCTGGTCGGTGCCGATCATCGCCACCCGGGTGGGGTTGATTTGCACCACCAGGTCATCGGGCACCGTACCCCCTGACGAGGCACACTCGCCCCAGAAGAAAGACACGCGAAAGTGTGAACAGCAGGCACCGCAATTCAGACACGGACTGGCTTCGGACATGGGCGTCATCGATAAGAAAAGTAGGGGTGGGGTGTTACGGAAGGCTCGCCATTCTATCCGGGCCATGGCCTTTGGGAAGGGGGGCAGGCACTTATATTTTTGTAGGCCAAGTCCCGTGCTGCCGGGCGAAATCATGCCCTATCAGCTTTACGAATCATTACAGACAACCGGGTGCTGGCTGACTATGTTGCAGGTACCGGGCAGGATGCATCGGGCATCGCAGCTCTCATAACAATAAAAGAGACGGACCCATGCAGAACTCGACCCAAGCGGCGAATGCCTGGCGCATTCTGTTCCTGCTGTTCCTCGCCAACCTGTTCAACTTTTTCGACCGCACGATTCCGGCGATCATCATTGAGCCAATCCGTATGGAATGGCATTTGAGCGACTTCCAGCTCGGCATCATCGGTACCGCCTTCACTATCGTCTACGCCATTGCCGGCCTGCCCCTCGGGCGCCTGGCCGACACCGGCTCGCGCAGCAAACTGATGGGTTGGGGCCTGTTCGCCTGGAGCGGGTTGACGGCGGTCAATGGCATGGTCGGCAGTTTCTGGACCTTTCTGCTGGTGCGCATGGGCATTGGCATTGGCGAAGCCAGTTATGCGCCGGCGGCCAATTCGCTGATTGGCGATCTGTTCCCGGCGCACCGTCGCGCGCGGGCCATGGGCATTTTCATGCTGGGCCTGCCGCTGGGGCTGTTGCTGGCGTTCTTCACCATCGGCTGGATGGTCAAGGCGTTCGACAGCTGGCGCGCGCCGTTCTTTATCGCGGCGGTACCGGGGATGATCCTGGCGGTGTTCATGTTCTATATCAAGGAGCCCAAGCGCGGCGCCGCCGAAACCGTGCAGGTCTCCCAGGAACGTGTCGACCGCCCGATCCGCCGTGTGCTGGCAGTGCCGACCTTCCTGTGGCTGGTGCTGGCCGGGCTGTGCTTCAACTTTGCGACCTACGCCTGCAACTCGTTCCTGGTGCCGATGCTGCAGCGTTATTTCCTGATGCCGTTGCAGGAGGCGGCCGTCGCTACGGGCGTCATCGTCGGGTTGACCGGTCTGGTCGGCCTGACGCTAGGCGGCTGGGTCGCTGACAAGATCCACCAGCGTGTTGCCAATGGTCGCCTGTTGTTCGCCGCGTTCAGCCTGATCATCTCCACCGTGACCACCGCCTGGGCGTTGCACGCCGGGCGCATTGAGATTGGCGTGTTTGTGGCGTTGTTCAGCGTGGGCTGGTTGTTCGCTTATAACTTCTACACCTGCGTGTATACGGCGATTCAGGACGTGGTTGAACCGCGCCTGCGGGCCACGGCCATGGCGCTGTTTTTTGCCGGGTTGTACTTGCTGGGCGGTGGGATGGGGCCGATCGTGGTGGGTGGGCTTTCCGATCATTTCGCCCATTCGGCGATGTATGCGGCCGGGGCGGGACAGATGACTGAAGCGTATAAAGCGGTGGGGTTGCATGACGCCATGTACCTGATCCCGGTAGCGCTGTTCTTGACCATGCTGTTTCTGTTCCAGGCATCGCGCAGCTTTGTGCGCGATGCCAAGAAGATGAAGGAGGGGTTGAGTGCGGTGGAGGTGCCGGGTTCGGCGGTGGCAGCTTGAGACCGAGGTGACTCCTTCGCGAGCAAGCCCGCTCCCACATTCGACTGCATTCCAACGTTGGAACTCGGTCAACTGTGGGAGCGGGCTTGCTCGCGAAGAGGCCCGAAAGGCTAATTAAAGAAGGCCCGCATTGCGCGGGCCTTCTTTTTACTAGCCTGCGACCAGGACCCGAATCGCTTCCAAGCGCAGCGCCGCCTTATCCAGCATCGCCAAGCCTTGCTCACGTTGGGCACGCAAGGCCACCAACTCACTGTCACGCACGGTCGGGTTGACCGCTTGCAACGCGGTCAGGCGTGCCAGTTCTTCGTCGGTGTCCGCCGCTAGGCGACGCTTGGCCTCGGCCACGCGCTCGGCATGTTGCGGGGTGATCTTCTCTTCGCCGGCGTTGATCCGTGGCGTCAGCTGGTCGCGCTGGGCCTGGATGAACTTGTTGGCGCTGGCCCGTGGCACGCTTTCCAACTGGTCATTGAGGGTCACGAACGACACGCGGCTCGACAGGTCGTTGCCATTGGCATCCAGCAAGCAGCGCAGGGCGGCCGGCGGCAGGTAGCGGCCCAGTTGCAGCGAGCGCGGGGCGACCACTTCGCTGACGTAGAGCAGTTCCAGCAACACGGTGCCAGGCTTGAGCGCCTTGTTCTTGATCAGCGCCACGGCGGTGTTGCCCATGGAACCGGACAGCACCAGGTCCATGCCGCCCTGCACCATCGGGTGTTCCCAGGTGATGAACTGCATGTCTTCGCGGGACAGCGCCTGGTTACGGTCGTAGGTGATGGTCACCCCTTCGTCGTCGCCCAGGGGGAAGCTGGCGTCGAGCATTTTTTCGCTGGGCTTGAGGATCAGCGCGTTTTCCGAATGGTCTTCGCTGTCGATACCAAAGGCGTCGAACAGGGTTTCCATGTAGATCGGCAGGGCGAACTGGTCGTCTTGCTCCAGGATGTCCTCGACCAGCGCATCACCTTCACCCGCGCCGCCGGAGTTGAGTTCCAGCAGGCGGTCGCGACCAGTGTGCAGCTCGTCTTCAAGACGCTCGCGCTCGGCACGGGCCTCGTCGATCAGGGCTTGCCACTCGCCGTCGTCGGCGTTTTCCAGCAGCGGCAGCAGGCGTGGGCCGAACTGATGTTGCAAGGCGTTGCCGGTCGGGCAGGTGTTGAGGAAGGCGTTGAGCGCTTCGTGGTACCACTGGAACAGGCGCTCTTGCGGGCTGGTTTCCAGGTACGGGACGTGCAGTTCGATCACGTGTTTCTGGCCGATCCGGTCCAGACGGCCGATGCGCTGCTCCAGCAAATCGGGGTGGGACGGCAGGTCGAACAGCACCAAGTGATGGGAGAACTGGAAGTTGCGACCTTCACTGCCGATTTCCGAGCAGATCAACACCTGGGCGCCAAACTCTTCATCGGCGAAGTAGGCCGCGGCGCGGTCACGTTCGAGGATGTTCATGCCCTCGTGGAACACCGTGGCCGGAATGCCGGAGCGCACGCGCAGGGCGTCCTCCAGGTCCATGGCGGTTTCGGCGTGGGCGCAGATCACCAGGACCTTGGTGCGCTTGAGCATTTTCAGCTGGTCGATCAGCCACTCGACGCGCGGGTCGAAGCGCCACCAGCGGTTTTCTTCTTCGATGTCCGGTTGCGACTGGAAGCTGACTTCCGGGTACAGCTCGGCGTGTTCGCCCAGCGGCAATTCCAGGTATTCGTCCGGGTTCGGCAGCGGGTAAGCGTGCAGCTTGCGCTCCGGGAAACCTTGCACAGCGGCGCGGGTGTTGCGAAACAGCACGCGGCCAGTGCCGTGACGGTCGAGCAGCTCACGCACCAGGCGTGCGCTGGCTTCGGTGTCGCCATCGTTGACGGCGGTCAGCAGGGCTTCGCCTTCGTCACCGAGGAAACCCTGGATGGTCTTGTGTGCGGCAGGGGAGAGGCGACCCTTGTCGAGCAGCTCCTGCACGGCTTCGGCGACCGGGCGATAGTTCTCGCTTTCGGCGCGGAAGGCCGCGAGGTCGTGGAAACGGTTCGGGTCGAGCAGGCGCAGGCGTGCGAAGTGACTGTCCTGGCCCAGTTGCTCCGGGGTGGCGGTCAGCAGCAGCACGCCCGGAATCACTTCGGCCAGTTGCTCGACCAGTGCGTATTCAGGGCTGGCCTTTTCTTCGTGCCACACCAGGTGGTGGGCTTCGTCGACGACCAGCAGGTCCCAGCCGGCGGCGAACAGTGCGTCCTGGGCCTTCTCGTCGTCCACCAGCCATTCCAGCGCGACCAGGGCGAGTTGGGTGTCTTCGAACGGGTTGGTGGCATCGCTTTCGATAAAGCGTTCTTCGTCGAACAGCGCAACCTGCAGGTTGAAGCGGCGGCGCATTTCCACCAGCCATTGGTGCTGCAGGTTTTCCGGGACCAGGATCAACACGCGGTTGGCGCGGCCCGACAGCAGCTGGCGATGGATCACCAGGCCGGCTTCAATGGTCTTGCCCAGGCCCACTTCGTCGGCCAGCAATACCCGTGGCGCGATACGGTCAGCGACTTCACGGGCGATGTGCAGTTGGTGAGCAATAGGTTGCGCACGCACGCCACCCAGGCCCCACAGCGAGGACTGCAATTGGCGGCTGGTGTGTTCCAGGGTGTGGTAGCGCAGCGAGAACCAGGCCAGCGGGTCGATCTGCCCGGCGAACAGGCGGTCGCTGGCCAGGCGGAACTGGATGAAGTTGGACAGTTGGGTTTCCGGCAGGGTGACCTGCTCGTTCTGCCCATTGAGGCCGTGGTACACCAGCAGGCCGTCGACGTCGTCGACTTCCTGTACGGTCATTTTCCAGCCTTCGAAGTGGGTGATGCTGTCACCCGGCGAAAACCTCACACGCGTGAGGGGCGCATTCCGTAGCGCATACTGGCGAGTGTCGCCAGTGGCCGGATAGAGCACGGTCAACAAGCGGCCGTCCTGTGCCAGAACGGTGCCTAACCCCAGCTCTGCTTCGCTGTCACTAATCCAGCGTTGCCCCGGTTGATACTGCTGCGCCATGCTGCCTGACTCCCGCCGTGAAAAAGCCGACTATCTTAACGGAACAAGCCCCCACGCCCAAGGACTCTGACAAAAACTACTCCGTTTGCGCCGCAAGCCGGAAGCCGAATCGACGGGTGGCGGGCACTTGGGAGTGTCGACTGGGTCACAGCTTGGCGAGCCTGCGCTCAAGTCGCCCTGCCACCCGCCGACAGCCTGTTGATCAGGAGAAATAATCACTATGCTGCCACCCATGCTGCCCGTCAGCGTTGTGCCGGTGACGTCACAACTCGATCCGGTGCGACAGAAGCCGGATATCCCGCCCGTGGTGCCAGTTCAGCCGGGCTCCAACGAGAGCACTATCGACCTGAAAAAGGGCGACGCCGAGACCTCGGCTTTTTTGCTGCGCGAAGAACAACGCCGTCAGCAGGAACAACAGAAACGCCGGCGTGAAGCCGATGAAGACCCGGAGCAGCACCTGGCCATTCCGGGCGACATACTCAACGCCGATAACACCGTGCCGGTGGTGCCACTGATCGAAGATGCCCCGCGCCAGGGCTTGTGGGTGGACGTCGAGGTTTAGTCGCGTAACTCGCGCAGGGCGGCTAACAACATCTCGATATCCTGCTCGGTATTCAGCGGGCTGACCGAGATCCGCGCCACGCTCTCCAGGCCCCGCACCTGCATATCCAGCGGTGTGTAGGCCACGCCATTGGCGCCGATATTGATGCGCTTGAGGCCCAGCCGCCGCTTCAGTTCGAATGCATCCCAGCCCGCCAGATTGAAAGCGATCAAGCCTGATTGCTGCGTGCCCAGGTCATGCAGGGTAATGCCTGACATCCCACGCAGCGCCTCGCGGATTCGCTCGGCGGTTTGCGACACTCTTTCCCAGACGCGCTCGATGCCCAGACGATTCATCTCTTGCAACGCATTGCCCAGGCCTGCCAGCAAGGCGAAAGAAGTTTCGCTGGTTTCGAAGCGCCGTGCGTCGTTGCGCAGGTCAAAACCCTGGGCGGTCCATGGTGCTGAAAATACATCGCGCTGGGTCGGATTCAACCGCTCAAGAAAGCCCGGTCGCACATACAACAGCGCGGTGCCCCGTGGGCCGCGCAGATGTTTGCGGCCGGCCGACTTGAGCACGTCGCACTGCAACGCCTGTACATCCACCGGCACCTGGCCGACGGCTTGGCCGGCGTCGATGAAGTAGGGGATGGCATGCCGCCGCGCCACTTCACCGATGGCCTGGGCAGGGTTGATCAGGCCGCCATTGGCGGGGAGCCAGGTGAGGTCGATCAGCTTGACGTGTGCATCGATCATCGATTCCAGCGCCAGTGGGCAGACCGCGCCGGATTCATCGCAAGGGATGACTTCCACTCGGGCACCGGCCTGCACTGCCAGCTCCATGCTGGCCAGGTTGCCGCCCCATTCGTGACGGCCTACCAGAATACGGTCGCCTGGTTGCCAGGGCGCCAAGGCCTGGAACGCCAGGCTCCAGGCGGTCGAACCGCTGCTGGCAAAGGCAATCGAAGCGGCGGGGGCGTTGAGCAGTTGCGCGGCGGCGCGGCGGGCTTTTTCCACCAGTACGGCGCCATGTTCACCGGCTTCCATCGGGCCGTCGCGGGCCTCGCGTTGCAGTTGTTCGATGATTGCATCGAGGGTCGCCTGGCTCGGCAGGGAGGCGCCAGCTGGGTTGAAGTGCACGATGCCGGATCGGCAGCCCGGCGTGTCGTCCCGCAGCTGCTGGACTTCGAGCGAGCTCAAGGGCGCAGCTCGAAAATGGCATCAACCTCCACGGCCACACCGGCCGGCAGGCTGGACACACCTACGGCGGTGCGCACATGCCGGCCTTTTTCACCAAGGGCGTTGACCAGCAGGTTGGACGCGCCATTGGCGACCACGCTTTGCTGTTTGAAATCACCGCTGCTGGCGATGAATACACCCAGGCGCACGGTGCGCGCCAGGCGCGAGAGGTCATCGCCCAGGGCATTGCTCAACTGCCCCAGTAGGCCCAAGGCCGCCAATTGCGCCGCCTGTGCGCCTTCTTCATCACTGAGGGATTCGCCCAGGCGACCGATGTAGGCGGGCTTGCCGTCTACCAGGGGAATTTGTCCGGAAACGAATAACTGGTTTTGGCTGATGACATGATTGATGTAGTTGGCAATTGGCTGGCTTGGGGTGGGCAGTGTGAGGCCAAGGGCTTGCACGCGCTGGTGAAGGGAGTCGCTCATGATGAATCCTCTGGGTTCGGGAGGCTTCAGCATGTTGGCTGCATCAAGGGGCGACAAACGGATAGATCTCACGCGACGTATCGAAATAACTCACGCGTCGGTGCAGGCTTCCTTCAGCCATTGGCTGAAACAGGCGGCGGCTTCAGTGGCGGGGCCCTCGGGCGCGATGAGCCAGTAGCCGATATCGCTGTGATAGGGCGGCCAGTCGAACGCTTCCACCAGGCTTCCGTCCTGTAGTCGACGTTCTATCAGGCGATGGCGGCCCATGGCGATGCCTTGTCCGGCCACGGCGGCTTCGACCACGATGTTGTAGTCATGCAGCATTACGCGGGGATGGTGGATGAGGTCGACCTGATAGTGCGCGGACCAGTCGGTCCATTCAAACGGGCGGTGCGAAGTGGCCATCAGCAGTGGGCCGTTCTGGCGTGCCTTGAACGACGGGCTGCACACTGGGGAGATAACCTCGGGCATGAGTCGCGTAGCTAGGACATCGGGCCAATCGCCCTTGCCGTAGCGGATGGCCAGGTCAACCTCGGCGCCTGTGACATCCGCCAGTTGAATCGCCGGCAACAACTCTACCTGGATATGCGGATAGCGGTTGAGAAAGTCCGCCAATCGCGGCGCCAGCCACAACGTGGCGAACGATGCCAGTAAACCGATGCGCAACACGGTGGCGCTCGGGGCAACCCGCTGGGCACGCGTGGCGGCGGCGATAGCATCGAGTGCAGGGCGGATTTCGTCGTAGTACTGTTGGCCGTCGGCGGTCAGATCGATCGCGCGGGTGCGTCGGATAAACAGCGGTTTGCCCAGATGCTGCTCAAGTTTCTGCACCTGATGACTGAGGGCGCTCTGGGTCACCGATAACTCGCTGGCGGCTTTGATGAAACTCAAATGCCGCGCCACCGCTTCGAAAGCGCGCAAGGCCAGCAACGGCGGAAGGTCCTTGTGCAGTGCCACCTGGGAGCGTCTCCGGGTTCGGGAAAGGCCTCGATTTTGTGCGATGCCCTGCCTTTTGTCGCCCGTTGATTTGCCGTTGAGCGCTTGAGCCCGCATTATTGAGCCATTCCCTCCACGACGTAAGCCAAGCCATGAGTGAAGACGACAAGCTGATCGATTTGAATGCCGAACGTGCCAAGCGCGTGCATGACCTTAATGACAAGCGCCTGAATGAAGTGCGCCAGGCATTTGAACAAGCGATGCCACTCGGCAAAGTGAAGAAAAAGCCGAAGAACAAACCGAAAAAGCGTTGAAACAGCCTGCATCCCTTGATGCAGGTCAGTTATTGCCCTTCTTTACGCCCCGTCGCGGGCGACATTGATCCCCGTCAATTTTCCAATCCGCCTTCTCCGTTAACTTAGCCCTATCGCAACAGGGCAAGCACAGGAGGCCGGTCATGTTCATCGATAATGTGGTGTTTGCCGGAGTGCTGACTGTAAGCCTCATGGTGCTGTTTTTTGTAGGGTTTGGAATTTTTATCTGGAAAGACGCGAACAAGCGTAAAAAACCTTAGTTTTTCCAGGTTACATGAGCACGCAAGGCATTTTGGGCGACTTCGGTCGCCCTTTTTTTGCCTGTTATTTGAGTCGGCTTCTACAGAAATACGAACATAAAAAAAGGTGCGAACCTCGCGGATCGCACCTTTTTTTATTGCGGCGGGGTTATCAACTGCCCAGCGCCTTCGACGCCAACCAGAACAACCCGGCCGACAAACCTACCGTCGCCGGCAGGGTCAGGACCCAGGCCATCAGGATGGTCTTCACGGTGCCGCCTTGCAGGCCGCTTTTGTTCGCGACCATGGTGCCGGCCACGCCGGAAGACAGCACGTGGGTGGTGGACACCGGTAGGGCGAAGATGTTGGCGAAGCCAATCATGGTCGCGGTGGTGATCTGTGCCGACATGCCTTGGGCATAGGTCATGCCCTGCTTGCCGATCTTCTCGCCGATGGTCAGCACCACACGCTTCCAGCCCACCATGGTGCCCAGGCCCAAGGCCAGTGCAACGGCGAGGATCACCCAGAACGGGGCGTACTCGGTGGTGGCGGTCAGGTCTTTGCGCAGCTTGTCGAGGTCGGACTTCTCACGCGCATCCAGGCCCGGCAGCTTGCCGACTTTTTTCGCGGTGTCATCCAGGCAGAGCAAATAGCGACGCACTTCAATACGCTGGTCAGACGTCAGCGAATGATAGTCGGACACGCCTTTCAAGGTGTCGACCAGCGCGTTGATGGTCGGCTCGGTCTGTTGCGGGTTGCACTGGAACTTGCCCGGCAGATCGTTCTTCACGCTTTTGCCCAGGGCCAGGAACTCACCGAGCGTAGCATTGTTGCGCTGGTAGAACTGGCTCAGGTGCACGGTTGCATCGCGGGTACGTTCGATCTGGTAAGTGGTGCTGCCCAGGTCGAGCACGAACTGTGCAGGCACGATACCGATCAATACCAGCATGATCAGGCCGATGCCTTTCTGGCCGTCGTTGGAACCGTGCACGAAACTCACGGCCATGGCGGAAATCACCAGCACCAGGCGGTTCCAGAACGGCGGGTGTTTCTTGTCGTCGAGCTTGCGGCGCTGGTCCGGGGTCTTGTGCATCTTCGACATTGGACGCCACCACTTCAGGCCAATCAGCACCAGGGCTGCGACGAGGAAGCCGGCCATGGGCGAGAACACCAGGGAGGCGCCGATATCGATCGCCTTCTGCCAGTTCACACCGTCAGCCAGGGGAATGTCGTTGATCAGGGCATTGGCCAGGCCGACACCGAGGATCGAGCCGATCAGGGTGTGGGAACTGGAAGCCGGGATACCGAAGTACCAGGTGCCCAGGTTCCAGGTGATCGCCGCTGCCAATAAAGAGAAGACCATTGCCAAACCATGGCCGGTGTTCACATTGATCAGCAACTCCACCGGCAGCAAGTGCACGATGGCGTAGGCGACACCGACACCACCGAGCAACACGCCGAGGAAGTTGAACACCCCGGAGAAGAACACGGCCAGGTGCGGCGGCATGGCTTTGGTATAGATGACTGTGGCCACCGCGTTAGCGGTGTCATGAAAGCCATTGATGAACTCGAAGGCGAGGACAAAGGCCAGGGCGAGCAACAGGCTCACGAGAACCCAAGCATCCAGTCCGCTGAATAAATCGATCATGAAGGTTTTCTGACCCGGTCGTAAGGGGGCGCGATTATGCCAGAAAACCTCAGTAATCGATGCACTAGCTGCTCATCGGTAACAATCTTCACCGAAAAAAACAGCCGGAAAGGCACGCATCCCAGGGTTTTCGGGGCTTTGGCAAGTCTTTGATTTATAAAGCAGAGGGGCCTCTGGGCGGGCTTTTGTCACAAAAACGTCACCCCTGAAACATTTGTATGAAATTTTACCGGGGATGGTGGGATTCAAGGTTGCCGGCTGCTAGCTATGTGCCAGCAGTCGAGGCAAAAACCTTGGGGCTTGGACCGGATCGCTTATGGCTCTTCGGTTTTCAGCTCTTGTTCAATCTTTTGGATTTCCTGGGCAAATGCCTGGTCGAGCAGGCTGGCTCGCTTGCGCCATGGTTTGCGTTCAGGTTCAGGCTGGGCGGCGTAGGTGGTGACTTCCCCGCCGTAAACGTCCTTGTAACGTTGCTCCTGGCGCTCAAGTTCCGCGCGCAGTTCATCTTTCGTCACATCGTTACCTAATTGAGTGGAGTGTTGATACGTTGCGCCGTTATGCCAGATTGCGCCCTCGGCGTGTTCCAAGTTGAAACGCAGAAGCGTTCAAGTTAGTGGTGCATTCGCGGCAATAGTTGAGATCGACAATGCACGGCATGTGCACCATCTGATGAAGCTCGCTCCCGATTATCAAACCAGGTGGACCTTCACACAGAGTGCATTATAGCGGCGCATTTGAATAACACTATCAGCGGAAAGTTAAAAGCCGTCAACTTTGTGTGAGGGTTTTGTTACACGGGTGCGTGGGTAGTTGCAAAAATTCTGGCGTCATAAAATTTAACCAAACTTCACACGTTATTAAGCAGCCCTTAACTTGATGAAGGCGGGCGGGCCTAAAAACGACGCTCGCCCACAAATTGCGATAATCGAATGATTGTCCGATAATCGCACAATGTTCTCAGGCCTGCCTTGTGCATCCTGGCTGACACGGCTTGTAATAGCTGCCGAACCACCCCAGCGGTCGACAATAAGAGAAAGGATCCCGACATGAACGATCAATTGCGCAACTCTTTCGCGTCAGTGGCGCCGCCGATCGTTGCCTCTCCGGCCAAGCGTATCCAGGCGTTTACCGGTGATCCCGACTTCATGACGTCCCTGGCTCGCGGCCTGGCCGTGGTGCAGGCGTTCCAGGAGCGCAAGCGTCACCTCACCATCGCCCAGATCAGTCACCGCACGGAAATCCCCCGCGCCGCCGTGCGCCGTTGCCTGCACACCTTGATCAAGCTCGGCTACGCCACCACCGACGGGCGCACTTATTCGCTGTTGCCCAAAGTGCTGACCCTGGGCCATGCCTATTTGTCGTCCACACCGCTGGCCGTGTCGGCCCAGCCTTACCTGGACCGCATGAGCGAGCAGCTCCACGAAGCCTGCAACATGGCGACCCTCGAAGGCGACGACATTCTCTACATCGCCCGTTCGGCCACCACCCAGCGCCTGATTTCCGTGGACCTGTCGGTGGGTGGGCGCTTGCCGGCCTATTGCACCTCCATGGGGCGCATCCTGCTTGCTGCGCTGGACGACGCCTCGCTGCAGGATTACCTCGACCACGCCGACCTGCAAACCAAGACCAGCCGCACCCTGACCACGCCCGCAGCGCTGTTCGAATGCCTGCAACAAGTGCGTCAGCAAGGCTGGTGCATCGTCGACCAGGAGCTGGAGCAGGGCCTGCGTTCCATCGCGGTGCCGGTGTATGACGCCTCGGGCCAGGTGCTGGCCGCGCTGAACGTCAGTACCCACGCCGGGCGCGTCAGCCGCAGTGAGCTGGAACAGCGCTTCCTGCCGAGCATGCTCAGCGCCAGCCGTGAGTTGAGCGCGCAACTGTTCGCTTAAGCTGTTCGGTCACCGCACAGATCCCGGTTTGCTCAATTGACGGTGTTTCCCCCGACTTATTACTGTGCGGCAGCGCTGTTGAAGCGCCCCAATAATAACGACGGCCGCAGGTCGTCAGCCCGCCATCGGTGTGGAAATAAAAACAATGAATCAGCCTTCTGTCGGTTCCACGTTGGACGTCCAGTCCTTCATCAACGCCCAGCCCCTGTCACGTTATCAGTGGCGCGTGGTGATCCTGTGTTTCCTGATCGTTTTCCTCGACGGCCTCGACACCGCTGCCATGGGCTTTATCGCACCGGCACTGTCCCAGGACTGGGGCATTGATCGCGCCAGCCTCGGCCCGGTGATGAGCGCTGCGTTGATCGGCATGGTGTTTGGTGCCCTCGGTTCCGGCCCGTTGGCCGACCGCTTCGGCCGTAAAGTGGTGCTGGTGGGCGCGGTGCTGGTGTTTGGCGCGTTCAGCTTGGCCTCCGCTTACAGCAGCAACGTCGATCAATTGCTGGTGCTGCGTTTTCTCACTGGGTTGGGCCTGGGCGCCGGCATGCCGAATGCCACGACGCTGCTGTCCGAATACACACCGGAACGCCACAAATCATTGTTGGTGACCAGCATGTTCTGCGGCTTTAACCTGGGCATGGCCGGTGGCGGGTTTATCTCGGCCAAGCTGATCCCGGCGTTCGGCTGGCATGCCTTGCTGCTGATCGGCGGCATCCTGCCATTGATTCTGGTGGTGGTGCTGATGCTGTGGCTGCCGGAGTCGGCGCGCTACCTGGTGGTGCGTAACCGGGGCACCGACAAAGTGCGCAAAACCCTCTCGCCCATCGAACCCAGCATCGTCGCCCAAGCCAGCAGCTTCAGCGTGCCCGAGCAAAAAACCGTCAAGGCGCGCAACGTGTTTGCGGTGATCTTCTCCGGCACCTACAGCGCCGGCACGTTGCTGCTCTGGCTCACCTACTTCATGGGCCTGGTGATCGTCTACCTGCTCACCAGTTGGTTGCCGACCCTGATGCGTGACAGTGGCGCCAGCCTGGAACAGGCCGCGTTCATCGGTGCGTTGTTCCAATTCGGTGGCGTGTTGAGCGCGGTGGGCGTGGGGTGGGCGATGGACCGGTTCAATCCGCACAAGGTCATCGGCATTTTCTACCTGCTGGCCGGGGTGTTTGCCTACGCGGTAGGGCAGAGCCTGGGCAATATCACCCTGCTGGCAACCCTGGTGCTGGTTGCCGGGATGTGCGTCAACGGTGCGCAGTCGGCAATGCCGTCTCTGGCCGCACGTTTCTACCCGACCCAAGGCCGCGCGACCGGCGTGTCGTGGATGCTCGGCATCGGTCGTTTCGGCGCGATCCTCGGCGCCTGGATGGGCGCAACCTTGCTGGGCCTGGGCTGGAACTTCGAGCAAGTGCTCACCGCCCTGGTGATCCCGGCTGCATTGGCCACCGCTGCGGTGGTGATCAAGGGCATGGTCAGCCATGCCGACGCCACCTGAGGCTGATCGATAGCTTGCCAACAATCCGTTCGATAATCGAACACTGAGTCGATTATCGGATTGTTTGGCCCATTTCCCCGGCTTAATCTTCAAGCACTTCGGCGCCACCTCAGCGCCTTTTTCGATCCATACCGGGAGCCCGAACCCCATGGCTGAAATCCTCGCGCTGCGTGACGCGGTGAAGCAATTTGTGAACGACGGTGACACCGTCGCGCTAGAAGGCTTCACCCACCTGATCCCAACGGCAGCAGGTCATGAAATCATTCGTCAGGGCAAAAAAGACCTGACGCTGGTGCGCATGACACCTGACCTGATCTACGACCAGTTGATCGGAGCTGGTTGCGCCCGCAAGCTGATTTTCTCCTGGGGCGGCAACCCCGGCGTGGGCTCCTTGCATCGCCTGCGCGACGCGGTCGAGAAGCAATGGCCGCAACCGCTGGAAATTGAAGAACACAGCCACGCCGACCTGGCCAATGCCTACGTCGCCGGCGCCTCTGGCCTACCGTTCGCGGTGCTGCGTGCCTACGCGGGTTCCGATTTGCCCAAGGTCAACCCGCTGATCAAGACCGTGACTTGCCCCTTTACCGGTGAAGTGCTGGCGGCGGTGCCGTCGGTGCGCCCGGACGTCACCGTGATCCATGCACAAAAGGCTGACCGCAAGGGCAACGTGCTGTTGTGGGGCATCCTCGGTGTGCAGAAAGAGGCGGCCCTGGCGGCCAAGCGTTGCATCGTCACCGTCGAAGAAATCGTCGATGACCTGAATGCGCCGATGAACAGCTGCGTACTGCCGACCTGGGCGCTGACGGCGGTGTGTCATGTGCCGGGTGGCGCGCATCCGTCCTACGCCCATGGCTACAACGAGCGTGATAACCGCTTCTACCAGGCGTGGGACCCGATCGCCCGCGACCGTGGGACCTTCACCGCCTGGATCAATGAATACATCCACGGCACCGCCGATTTCAGCGAATTCCAGGCCAAACTGGCCACCGCGCAGGAGGCCAAGTAATGGCTTACTCGACCAATGAAATGATGACCGTCGCCGCCGCGCGCCGCCTTAAGAACGGCTCGGTATGCTTCGTCGGCATTGGCCTGCCGTCCAAGGCGGCGAACCTGGCGCGCCTGACTTCTTCGCCGGATGTGGTGTTGATCTACGAGTCTGGCCCGATTGGCGCCAAGCCGTCGGTACTGCCGTTGTCTATCGGTGATGGCGAGCTGGCGGAAACCGCCGACACCGTCGTGCCGACCGGTGAGATTTTTCGCTACTGGCTGCAGGGCGGTCGCATCGACGTGGGCTTTCTCGGCGCGGCTCAGGTCGACCGTTTCGGCAACATCAACACCACGGTGGTCGGTGACTACCACCAGCCTAAAGTGCGACTGCCGGGAGCCGGTGGCGCGCCAGAAATCGCCGGTTCGGCCAAGAGCGTGTTGATCATCCTCAAGCAGTCGGCGCGTTCGTTTGTCGACAAGCTCGACTTCATCACCTCGGTCGGCCATGGCGAAGGCGGCGACTCGCGTAAACGCCTGGGTCTGCCAGGTGCCGGCCCTGTCGGGATTATTACCGACCTGTGCATCATGGAACCGGAGGAGGGCACCCATGAATTCGTGGTCACCGCGCTGCACCCTGGGGTGACCCGTGAACAGGTAGTGGCCGCGACCGGTTGGGCGATTCGTTTTGCCGACCAGGTCGACACCACCGCCGAACCGACTGACGTAGAGCTGACCGCCCTGCGTGACCTTGAAGCCCGCACTGCGGCCGCCCATGGCCAAGCGCCTGGAGAAGCCTGATGCGCGATGTATTTATCTGTGATGCCATCCGTACCCCCATTGGCCGTTTCGGCGGTGGCTTGTCCACCGTGCGTGCCGATGACCTGGCAGCGCTGCCGATCAAGGCGTTGATCGAGCGCAACCCTTCGGTGGATTGGACGGCCGTCGATGAAGTGTTCCTCGGCTGCGCCAACCAGGCCGGTGAAGACAACCGCAACGTGGCACGCATGGCGTTGCTGCTGGCGGGCCTGCCGGAAAGCATTCCGGGTGTGACCCTCAACCGCTTGTGCGCCTCGGGCATGGATGCGATCGGCACTGCCTTCCGCGCGATTGCCAGCGGCGAAATGGAGCTGGCGATTGCCGGTGGCGTCGAGTCGATGTCCCGCGCGCCGTTCGTGATGGGCAAGGCCGACGCGGCGTTCTCGCGCAACATGAAGCTGGAAGACACCACCATCGGCTGGCGTTTTATCAACCCGTTGATGAAAGCGCAGTACGGCGTGGATGCGATGCCGCAGACGGCCGACAATGTGGCCGACGACTACAAGGTGTCCCGCGCCGACCAGGATGCTTTTGCCTTGCGCAGCCAGCAACGTACTGCTGCTGCCCAGGCCGCTGGGTATTTTGCTGAAGAAATCGTACCGGTGCGCGTCGCCCATAAAAAAGGCGAAACTCTGGTGGAGCACGATGAGCATCCACGGGATACCACGCTGGAAGCCCTGGCCAAACTCAAGCCCGTGAACGGCCCGGACAAAACGGTGACCGCCGGCAACGCCTCGGGTGTCAACGACGGTGCTGCAGCGCTGATCCTGGCCTCAGCCGAAGCCGTCAAAAAACACGGTCTGACTGCCCGTGCCCGCGTGTTGGGCATGGCCAGCGCCGGTGTCGCGCCGCGTGTGATGGGCATTGGCCCGGTGCCAGCGGTGCGCAAGCTGGTAGAGCGCCTGGGCCTGGCCGTGACCGATTTCGATGTGATTGAACTCAACGAAGCCTTCGCCAGCCAAGGCCTGGCCGTGCTGCGCGAACTGGGCATCGCCGACGACGCGCCGCAGGTCAACCCCAACGGCGGCGCCATCGCCCTCGGCCACCCGCTGGGCATGAGCGGCGCGCGGCTGGTGCTGACGGCCCTGCACCAACTCGAAAAGACCGGCGGCAGCAAAGGCCTGGCGACCATGTGCGTGGGCGTCGGCCAAGGCTTGGCCCTGGCGATTGAACGCATCTAATAAGAGAGGACTGCACCATGAGTGACAAGCCTGGATACCGGCGCCCGCAAGCGGGCACTCAACCTGATTACCTGCACCCGGCCTACCAGTCGACGAACTTGCGTTCGCCGTCCCAGCCGTTGGTGTTCCTGCCCCATTCCTTGTCGGAAATCACCGGCCCGACCATCGGCGCCGAACGCATCAATGAGAAGGACAACGACCTCACGGCCCAGCATGAAGGCGAGCCCCAAGGCGAACGCATCATCATTCATGGCCGTGTACTCGACGAAAACGGTTTGCCTGTGCCGGGCATTCTGGTGGAGATCTGGCAGGCCAACGCCGCCGGTCGCTACAACCACAAGCGCGACCTGCACGATGCGCCACTGGACCCGAATTTCACCGGCACCGGCCGCACCGTCACCGACGCCGATGGCTGGTACCAGTTCCAGACCATCAAGCCCGGTGCCTATCCGTGGGGCAACCACCACAACGCGTGGCGCCCGGCGCATATCCACTTTTCGCTGTTCGGCCCGAGCGTGCTGACGCGCTTGGTCACGCAGATGTACTTTCCCGGCGACCCGCTGCTGGAATACGACCCGATCTACAACTGCGTGCCGGACACCTCGGCCAAGCAACGCTTGATCGCCAGCTTCGATCTGGAAAAAACCATTCCTTCCTATGCCCTCGGCTACCGCTGGGACATCGTCCTGCGCGGCCGCGACGCCACGCCGATGGAGAAATGAGATGACACTCAACGCGACCACGTCCCACACCGTCGGGCCGTATTACCACATCGGCCTGACCTGGCTGAACCGCGAAGACCTGACCGTGAGCGCCACCCTCGGCGAACGTGTGGCGATCAGCGGGCAAGTGGTGGATGGCAATGGCGATGTCGTCAACGACGCCATGCTCGAAGTCTGGCAGGCCAATGCCGCCGGTAAATATGACCACCCGGAAGACGAGCAGGACAAAGCCGTCGACCCGAACTTCGAAGGCTTCGGCCGGGTGCCGGTGGATGCCGAAGGGCGGTTTCGCTTTACCACCATCAAGCCGGGTGCGGTGCCGGGCCTGAAAGGCACAACCCAGGCGCCGCACCTGGTGGTGCTGGTGTTTGCCCGTGGCTTGGTGAAGCATTTGCTGACGCGGATTTATTTCGAGGGCGAGGCGCTGAATGGGGATGACCCGTTGCTGGCGTGTGTGCCGGCAGATCGGCGTGAAACCTTGATTGCCAAGCAGGATGCAGAGGGTGTGCATCAGTGGAATGTGATTTTGCAGGGCACAGACCGGGAAACAGTGTTCTTTGATTATTGAGTTGGCTTGAGATCATTCGCGAGCAAGCCCGCTCCCACATTGGATCGAGTTCCAACTCTGGAATGCAGTCAACGGTGGGAGCGGGCTTGCCCGCGAAGAGGCCCTCACAGGCACGACATACCTAAAAGTCTTGTTGCGGAACGAGCTTGTTGCAAAGTATGTCTAGGCTATAACCGTTCCCACTGAGTGAAAAAACATGACAACAACAACCAGTCACTACACCGGAGAAGAACGCAGCAAACGGATTTTTGCGATCGTCGGGGCATCCTCCGGCAACCTCGTCGAATGGTTCGACTTCTACGTCTACGCCTTCTGCGCCATTTACTTTGCCCCGGCGTTTTTCCCGTCGGACGACCCCACGGTCCAACTGCTCAACACTGCCGGTGTGTTCGCCGCCGGCTTCCTGATGCGACCCATCGGTGGCTGGTTGTTTGGCCGGGTGGCGGACAAGCACGGGCGCAAGAACTCGATGATGATCTCGGTGCTGATGATGTGCGCCGGTTCCCTGGTCATCGCTTTCCTGCCCACCTACAAAGACATCGGCGCCTGGGCTCCGGCGTTGCTGTTGGTGGCGCGGCTGTTTCAGGGCCTGTCGGTGGGGGGCGAATACGGCACCACCGCGACCTACATGAGTGAAGTCGCGCTCAAGGGCCAGCGCGGTTTCTTCGCGTCGTTCCAGTACGTGACCCTGATCGGCGGGCAACTGCTGGCGGTGCTGGTGGTGGTGATCCTGCAACAGATCCTCACCGAGGAAGAATTGCGCGCCTGGGGCTGGCGGATTCCGTTCGTGATCGGCGCTATTGCGGCGGTGATCTCCCTGTTGCTGCGTCGCACCCTCAAGGAAACCACCAGTAAGGAAATGCGCCAGGACAAGGACGCCGGCAGCGTGGCCGCGTTGTTCCGCAACCATAAAGCGGCGTTTATCACCGTGCTCGGCTACACCGCCGGCGGCTCGCTGATCTTCTACACCTTTACCACTTACATGCAGAAATACCTGGTGAACACCGCCGGGATGCACGCCAAGACCGCCAGCTACATCATGACCGGCGCGCTGTTCGTGTACATGTGCATGCAGCCGCTGTTCGGCATGCTCTCGGACAAGATCGGCCGTCGTAATTCGATGCTCTGGTTCGGCGCCCTTGGCACGCTGTGCACCGTGCCGATCCTGCTGACCCTGAAAACCGTGACCAACCCGTTCCTGGCCTTTGTGCTGATCTCCCTGGCTCTTGCCATTGTCAGCTTCTACACCTCGATCAGCGGCTTGGTGAAAGCGGAAATGTTCCCGCCGCACGTGCGTGCCCTGGGTGTCGGCCTGGCCTATGCAGTGGCCAACGCGATCTTCGGTGGTTCGGCGGAATACGTGGCCCTGGGCCTCAAATCCATGGGCATGGAAAACACCTTCTATTGGTACGTCACCGGCATGATGGCGGTGGCCTTCCTGTTCAGCCTGCGCCTGCCGAAACAGGCGGAGTACTTGCACCACGATCTATAAGGGACGCGTTATGACACTGCGCACGAGCAATCAATTGTTCGACGCTTACTTCACGGCGGGCAGCATGGCCGAGGTGTTCTGTGACCAGGGACGCTTGCAGGGCATGCTGGATTTTGAAGCGGGCTTGGCCAGGGCCCAGGCCCAGGTCGGCTTGATTCCCCAGGCCGCCGTCGCACCGATTGCCCAGGCCTGCCTGGCGTCGTTGTACGACGTGGATGCCCTCGGCGTGGCAATTGCCACGGCGGGGAATTCGGCGATTCCGCTGGTGAAGGCACTGGGCAAGTTGATTGCCAGTGAAGATGCCGGGGCTGAGCGCTACGTGCATTTGGGCGCGACCAGCCAGGACGTTATGGACACCGGCCTGGTGCTGCAACTGCGGCGGGCGGTGGAATTGATCGAGTCAGACCTGATGCGTCTGGGCGACATACTTGCCGCCCAGGCCCAGCGCTACGCTGGCGTGCCATTGGCCGGGCGTACCTGGTTGCAGCATGCGACGCCGGTCACCCTGGGAATGAAAATCGCCGGTTGGCTGGGCGCGGTGACGCGCAATCGGCAGCGTCTTGCTGAACTGAAACCGCGTTTGCTGGTGCTGCAATTCGGTGGCGCTTCGGGAACCCTCGCAGCGCTGGGCGAACAGGCCATGCCGGTGGCCGAAGCGCTGGCGGCTGAGTTGCAATTGACCTTGCCCGAACAACCCTGGCACACCCAGCGGGATCGTTTGGTGGAGTTCGCCAGCGCCCTCGGTTTGATCGCTGGCAGTCTGGGGAAGCTGGGCCGTGATATCAGCTTGTTGATGCAGACCGAAGCCGCCGAGGTGTTTGAGCCATCCGCGCCGGGCAAGGGCGGTTCTTCCACTATGCCGCATAAACGTAACCCGGTCGGCGCGGCGGTGCTGATCAGCGCCGCCACCCGTGTACCGGGCCTGGTCTCGACGATGTTCAGCGCCATGCCCCAGGAGCACGAACGCAGCCTGGGCCTGTGGCACGCCGAATGGGAAACCCTGCCGGAGATCTGCCGTTTGGTCTCCGGTGCGTTGCAACAGGCGTTGTTGGTGAGCGAAGGCTTGGAAGTCGACCCGCAGCGCATGGCGCAAAACCTCGACCTGACCCAAGGCCTGGTATTGGCCGAAGCCGTCAGCATCGTGCTGGCCCAGCGCCTGGGCCGTGAAACCGCGCACCATCTGCTGGAGCAGTGCTGCAAGCGTGCCGTCGCAGAGGGGCGTCACCTGCGTGCGGTATTGGCGGACGAACCACAGGTCACCGCCGAACTGTCCGCAACTGAATTGGACCGTTTGCTCGATCCCGCCCACTACCTGGGCCAGGCCCACACCTGGGTCACCCGCGCCGTAGCCGAACACTTTGCTTGAGGAGACCACCGTGGCCTTTGTACAACTCGCCGAGGGCGAACTGCATTATCAATTGGATGGGCCTGAGGATGCACCGGTTCTGGTGCTCTCCAACTCGCTGGGCACCGACCTGCACATGTGGGACATCCAGATCCCGGCCTTCACCCAACATTTTCGCGTGCTGCGTTTCGATACCCGTGGCCATGGCAAATCCCTGGTGACTCCAGGCCCCTACAGCATCGGGCAACTCGGTCAGGATGTGATCGCGCTGCTGGATGCGTTGGATATTCAACGCGCGCATTTCTGCGGGCTGTCCATGGGCGGCCTGATCGGCCAATGGCTGGGCATCAACGCGGGCGAGCGTCTGCAGCGCCTGGTGGTGTGCAACACCGCCGCCAAGATCGGCACACCCGAGGTGTGGAACCCGCGCATCGAGATGGTGCTGCGCGATGGCGCAGCGGCGATGGTGGCGTTGCGCGATGCGTCGATTGCACGCTGGTTCACCGCAGACTTTGCGGCGGCCAACCCACACCAGGCCAAGCAGATTACCGACATGCTGGCGGCCACATCGCCCGAAGGTTATGCCGCCAACTGTGCGGCGGTGCGTGATGCCGATTTCCGTGAGCAACTGGCTTCAATCAAAGTGCCAACCCTGGTCATTGCCGGTACCGAAGACGCCGTCACACCGCCGGCGGGTGGCCACTTTATCCAGAACCATGTGCAGGGCGCCGAGTACGCCGAGTTTTATGCGGCGCACCTGTCCAATGTGCAGGCCGGTGCTGCGTTCAGCGACTGCGTCATTGATTTTTTGTTGGCCCGCTGAGGAGCTTTTTGTGGACGAGAAACAACGTTATGCCGAAGGCCTGCAAGTGCGCCGCGAAGTGCTGGGCGATGCCCATGTCGACCGCAGCCTCAATGCCCTGACCGAATTCAACAGCGAGTTCCAGGAAATGATCACCCGCCACGCTTGGGGTGACATCTGGACCCGTCCCGGCCTGCCCCGGCACACCCGCAGCCTGATCACCATTGCCATGCTGATCGGCATGAACCGCAGTGAAGAACTCAAGCTGCACCTGCGCGCCGCGGCGAGCAATGGCGTGACCCGCGCTGAGATCAAGGAAGTGCTGATGCAGAGCGCGATCTACTGCGGGATCCCGGCGGCGAATGCCACGTTTCACCTGGCGGAGTCGGTGTGGGATGAGCTGGGGGTTGAATCGCGGGAATAGGGGTTAGTGGGAGTCGGCGTCCCACACCCAATTCCATACGCCCGGCAAATGCACGGCTTCGTTCACATCCCTGACCGTACGCGCCAGCGCTGCGCGCTTTAGCTGGGCCGTGTCGGTGTAGAAAGGTTCGGCGGCGGTCTTCACGCCGTTGATCCGGGCGCTGTCCAGCAGGATCTGCAGGTACTCCTGCAGATGTCGCGCGGTGTAGCGGTTGATGTCGTGGAAGGTCACCACTACCGGTATCACGCCGTCCACCGTCGGCAATTCACCCAAGGCAATGTGTTCGCGCACCACCGACAGTTGCCGGTACAGGTTGGCTCGGCGGCGCGGGCTGCCGTTGAAGCCCCAGATCTTGCCGTCATTGGCGCTCAGGTCCGTCAGCAACACGTGCATGCCGTGGCGCTGGTAGGCGGTGAAGGTGCGGCGGTCGTAATTCCAGAACGGCGGGCGCACCAGCACCGGTGGCGCACCTGTGATCGCGGCGATGTCGGCGGCGCCTTGGGTGAGGGTGCTTTCCAGTTCGGCATCGCTCAGCCAGCGGTGGTTGGTGTGAAACCCCGTGGCCGTGTGGAAGGCCAGGACGTGACCGGCCGCGTATTCGCGTTCCATGGTCTTGCGACCCCGTGAGCTGCCGCCCGATCGAGCGGCTTCGGTCTGCAGAAAAAACACCGCTTTGATCCCCGGCAGCACCGGGTTCTGCGCCAGGTCGGCCACCACCGAACGGCTCGGGTTGTTGTAGCCCGACGCGCTGGGACCGTCATCGAAGGTCAGCAGGAAGCGGATCGGTGCCTGGGTTTGCAGGCGCTGCTCGGTCTCTGGCGTGAGAGCGATGGGCGAGCCAATGCAGCCGCTGAGGCTCAAGGCCAGGGCAAATACGGCGGATACGATGGCGAAGGATTTCATGGTGGGCGCAGGCTCGAATAAAGGCCGCTGCTGAGTGGATCAGCAGCGGCAGGCGCGCACCATACAGCAAGATCGGCTGTGCGAGGTTACAGGCTGACAAACGAGCGTCGCCAAGGGTCAGCCGACGTATTGAGGGCGCAGCGGCTTGCCCATTTCTTCATTCAAGGCGTTTTCAGTCAGGGGTTTGGGGTTGGGTGGGGTCGCGGGCGTAGTGGGCAGCCCTACGGCCTGACGTTCGCTGTTGGGGACATCGTGTTGCTCGCCCTCAAATGTTTCAGTGGTCGAGCCGGTCAAAGCGGTGCCATTACCTGCGTTATAGGCATGCACCATTTCGTGGTAAAGCGTCGTGATGGAGGCGTAGGTCACGCCAGCGACGGTGTCCACTGCGGAGCGGTTATAGCTGATTTCAGCCCGGTCAGCCTGCGACCCCGGCACACCGTCGACCATGAAGCCCCATTTGGGATCGTCACCGACAATAGGTGCGCGTTCATAGCCGAACAAGGCCTTGAGCTCCTGGCTGCCGTAGACATAGCCGCTGCCGAGGTCGACCAAATCTTCGACGATGGTCACCGGTGCGCCGTTGCGCTGGGCGATGGCGCTCATGGCGGCCAGCATCTGTTGGCCGATGGGAGATCGGCGCAGCAGGGCCAGATCGTCCTCGACCCGTTGGATAAACTCGGGCGAACCCTTGATCACAAACCCTGTTTGAGGTTCCGGCGCGGCCGATACCGCGGTAAACCGCGAACCGTTGAGGTGGCTGATCGCGTCGTCGGGTTTACCGTAGATCAGGTCGCCTGGGCCGTTGGCGATCACTGTGTCGCGGCCATCGCCGGTGTAAAAGGTAGTGCGGTCGTGGCCGATCAAGCGATCGTCCCCGGCACCGCCGTGCAGGACCGTATGCCCGTTTCCTGCATAGAGTCGATCATTGCCGTTGCCGCCATCCAGGTAGCTGGTTTTGTGCTTGGGGCCTGCACCCGCGTAGAGACGGTCATTGCCATTGTTGCCATATATGATGTTGTCGCCGGTGCCGCCCATGATTGTGTCATCACCGTCGTTGCCCTCGGCATAACCCAGGCCACTGCCGAGGCGCAGCACATCATCGCCTTTGCCGCCGAACACACGGGTGTAACCGCCGCCGGCCCGCACGCGGTCATTGCCGTCGCCGGCTTCCACGATGACGGGTTGGGTCACATTGGCGTCGATGTGGATGTTGTCGTCACCGCCATGGGTTTTGAAGTGAAAGGTGAGGGGCTTGCCGTCTTTATCCTCACTGTCAAAACGATACAACCGCCCATTGACCCGAACATCCAACTGTCCTGCGCGTGTCTGGCTGACGTGAATCTGGTCGGCTTTGTCACCGGTTTCGAGGACCAGGGAGTTCTGCAGACTGTAAGTCACGTCCTGTTCCCAGACCGATTGGCAACTGACCTTCAAGTTGCCGTCATCCAGAACCGGGTGTACGTAGGCCTGGATCTGATTATCCGGTGTGAACGGGAGTTGAGGGGCGACGGCGGGTACGTAGCGACTGTTCTCAACCGAGACTACCGGGGCATGCGTGGAGTGGTGCTCGCCTTTCAGGGGCGGGCGGTGCGCGTTTTCAAGGCTTTTGGACACTTCCATTTGAGATCCCTTTCGAAGAGTCAGGCGGTCTGCCTGCCTTTTGGAAGTGTCCGTCTGCGGCAAATCGTTCCAGCGAGGTTGTAATGAGGTCTTACAGCAAACTGATCGGGTAACTGACAATCAACCGGTTCTCATCGAACTCATTGTTGCTGTAGTCGCGGCGCATGCTGGAGTTGCGCAGGCGCACCGTGAGGTTTTTCAGGCTGCCGCTTTGCACGGTGTAGCCCAGTTCGCTTTCGCGACCCCATTCCTTGCCGTCGGTAATCGTACCGGTGTGCACGTTGCTGCCGCTGATGTAGCGGTTCATCAGGGTCAGGCCGGGCACGCCGAGGGCGGCGAAGTTGTAGTCGTGGCGTACCTGCCAGGATTTCTCCTGGGCGTTGTCGTAGCTGGAGTTGTAGCTATCGTTGGCCAAGGTGCCGCCGCTGGTGCCGTTGACGCGCATCCAGGCGCTGTTGCCGGTGAGTTTCTGCAGGCCGACGTAGAAGGTGTTGCCGCCGTACTTGGCGGAGAACAGGCCGGACCAGGTCTTGTTGTCCAGGTCGCCGGCGCGGGCGCTGCCGTCGTCCTTGCCGTAGAAAAAACCGAGGTTGGCGCCCAGGGTCCAGTCGCCGATGGGTTGGCTGTGGATCAAATTGACGAACTGCTGGCTATAGATGTCCTTGAGTTGCGCATTCCACAGGCCGATCTGGGTGCGCTTGTCGTTGAACGCGTACTCGGCGCCCTGGAAGTTGAAGCGATCGGAAGTGAACGCGGTTTTTCCGAACATAGACATGTCCGTCATGCTGCTGTCGTCACGCGGGCTGTTGGCGCGGAACTGGCCGCCGTAGAGGGTCAGGCCGTCGATTTCTTTCGAAGTGATCTGCCCACCGCGCAGGGTTTGCGGGAGGGAGCGGCCGTCGTCCGAGCGCAGGATCGGCAGC
>NZ_JACART010000047.1:0-108267 GCF_013386445.1 Pseudomonas sp. P7759 | reverse complement strand
CTCCACAAGCACCCACACGAATTGCTTGATTCAGTTGTTAAAGAGCGGTTGGTTAAGATCTTTCGTCTCAACCGAGGCGCGCATTCTACAGCAGCCTCATTTGCTGTCAAGTGATTATTTTCAGAAGCTTTCGAAGATTTCTTCAACAACTTCAACCACTTGCGCTTCAGATCTCTCGTCAGCGGGAGGCGAATTCTACAGCGTTACACGCTGCTGTCAACACCTCTTTTTCAACTTCCTTTTGGCTTCGATGAACTGAAGCAACCTGCTGCCGAAACCTACATAACTCATTGTTTACCAAGGAGTTTTCCGTTTCGACTGCGCCGGAAGTGGGGCGAATTATAGACATCTGGAATCTGCCGTCAATGCCTTTCTTCATATTTCTGTCATATAAGTCAGAAAAGCTCCAAAAACGCGAAAGCCGGCCCCAAGGGGCCGGCTTTCAGCCCACATTACAAGCTAGGGAAAGCAAACTGCGATGCTTCATGGCTGGCCCGTTGCGGCCAACGCTGGGTAATCGCCTTGCGACGGGTATAGAAACGTACCCCATCCGGCCCATACGCATGCAGGTCACCAAACAACGAGCGCTTCCAGCCACCAAAGCTGTGATACGCCACCGGCACCGGCAGAGGAACGTTCACGCCGACCATGCCCACTTCAATCTCGTCACAGAACAGACGTGCCGCTTCACCATCACGGGTAAAGATGCAGGTGCCGTTGCCATATTCGTGATCATTGATCAGTTGCATTGCCGCTTCCAGGCTATTCACCCGGACCACGCACAGTACTGGCCCGAAGATCTCTTCCTTATAGATGCGCATCTGCGGCGTTACACGGTCAAACAGGCTGCCACCAAGGAAGAAACCCTCTTCATGCCCGGCAACACTCAAGCCACGACCATCAACCACCAGCTCGGCACCCGCTGCCACGCCGTCCTCTATATAACCACTGACTTTGTCACGCGCTTGGCCTGTAACCAGTGGCCCCATATCCAGGCCGCAGGACGTACCCGCACCAATTTTCAGCGCCTTGATCTGTGGCACCAGCTTGGCAATCAAGGCATCCGCCACCTGATCGCCCACGCACACGGCGACTGAGATCGCCATGCAGCGCTCGCCGCAAGAACCGTACGCCGCGCCCATCAGTGCACTCACGGCGTTATCCAGGTCCGCATCCGGCATCAGCACCGCGTGGTTCTTGGCACCCCCCAGCGCCTGCACGCGTTTGCCACGCTTGGTGGCTTCCGAATAGATGTACTCGGCAATCGGCGTCGAGCCCACGAAGCTCAGCGCCTTCACTTCCGGCGCTTCAATCAGTGCATCCACCGCGCCCTTGTCGCCGTGCACCACACTGAGCACACCTTTAGGCAGACCGGCCTCCTGTAACAACTGTGCGATCAACAGCGTGGAACTCGGATCACGCTCCGATGGCTTCAGGATGAAACAGTTACCGCAGACGATTGCCAGCGGATACATCCACAACGGCACCATCGCCGGGAAGTTGAACGGCGTAATACCAGCGACTACACCCAGCGGCTGGAAATCCGACCACGCATCAATGTTCGGTCCTACGTTACGGCTGTACTCGCCCTTCAGAATCTCTGGCGCCGAGCACGCGTACTCGACGTTTTCGATCCCGCGTTTCAATTCACCCGCAGCATCTTCCAGGGTCTTGCCATGCTCTTCGCTGATCAACTGCGAGATACGCGCTTCGTTCTGCTCCAGCAATTGCTTGAAACGAAACATCACCTGGGCACGCTTGGCCGCAGGTGTATTACGCCAGGCCGGAAACGCCGCCTTGGCCGAGTCGATTGCCTGTTGAATGGTTTCACGGCTGGCCAACGGCACCTGGTGGATCACCTGGCCAGTGGACGGGTTGTATACGTCGGCACTGCGACCGCTGTCGTTGACCAATTCACCGTTGATCAAATGCTGGATAAGGCTCATGCGGGGCTCCTGAAAAATTGTTCTATATAGAAGGAGAAATCAGTCGATCTTGTTCAGCACTTCGCCGACCGCATCGAACAGGCGATCCAGGTCCTGCGGCTTGCTGTTGAAGGTTGGCCCGAACTGCAGGGTGTCACCGCCAAAGCGCACGTAGAAACCGGCTTTCCACAAGGCCATGCCAGCCTCGAATGGACGCACAATCGCATCACCGTCACGCGGGGCGATCTGGATCGCGCCGGCCAGGCCGTAGTTGCGGATGTCGATCACGTTCTTGCTGCCCTTCAAGCCGTGCAGCGCATTCTCAAAGTGCGGTGCGACTTCGGCGACGCTCTGCACCAGGTTTTCCTTCTGCAACAGGTCCAACGCCGCCAAGCCAGCAGCGCAGGCGACCGGGTGTGCCGAGTAGGTGTAGCCGTGGGGGAATTCCACCGCGTACTCCGGCGTTGCCTGGTTCATGAAGGTCTGATAGATCTCGCTGCTGGCAATCACCGCGCCCATCGGGATCGCGCCGTTGGTGACTTGCTTGGCGATACACATCAGGTCCGGGGTCACACCGAAGCTGTCGGCACCGAACATCGAGCCGGTACGGCCGAAGCCGGTGATCACTTCGTCGAACACCAATAGGATGTTGTGCTGGTCGCAAATCTCACGCAGGCGCTTGAGGTACCCCTGAGGCGGCACCAGCACACCCGCAGAGCCGGCCATTGGCTCTACAAAGACAGCCGCGATGTTCGACGCGTCATGCAGCTCGATCAGCTTGAGCAGATCATCGGCCAGCGCGATACCGCCCTGCTCCGGCATGCCACGGGAAAAAGCATTGCTCGCCAGCAAGGTGTGCGGCAGGTGGTCAACGTCCATCA
Source organism: Pseudomonas sp. P7759 (assembly GCF_013386445.1). Lineage (NCBI taxonomy): Bacteria > Pseudomonadati > Pseudomonadota > Gammaproteobacteria > Pseudomonadales > Pseudomonadaceae > Pseudomonas > Pseudomonas sp. P7759. The sequence goes on along the minus strand of NZ_JACART010000047.1, from coordinate 105,461 downwards.
TCGCCTGGCCAAACATCTTACGGTTGCCGTTCACACCGCCCAGGCTGGTACCGGCGATGTTCACACCGTGGTAACCGCGAGCGCGGCCGATCATTTTGGTTTTGGTCGCCTGGCCTTTCAGGCGCCAGTAGGCACGCACCATTTTCACCGCCGTATCGGCGCACTCGGAGCCGGAGTCGGTGAAAAACACATGGTTCAGGTTGCCAGGGGTCAGGTCGGTGATCTTTTCCGCCAGTTGGAAGGACAACGGATGACCGTATTGGAAGCCCGGCGAGTAGTCCAGAGTGCCCAGTTGCTTGGCCACCGCTTCCTGGATTTCCTTACGGGTATGCCCGGCGCCACAGGTCCACAGGCCCGACAATGAGTCGTACACCTTGCGTCCCTTGTCATCGGTCAACCAGCTACCTTCGGCCGCCACGATCAGGCGCGGGTCGCGCTGGAAGTTACGGTTGGCGGTGTACGGCATCCAGTGCGCGTCCAGCTTCAATTGGCTGGCCAGGGACGATGGGGCGTTTTCGGGCATGTTCATCAGCAAAACCTCGCAGGGCAAAAGGCAGCGTCGGGATTGAAAAGCGTTGTTGCAGCTAAATTGCCACGGCGATAAAGTCGGTGAAATTCAACTCTTCTAACCTTCAGTCAGGCCTTCACTAAACTATGAGCAGCCGTCGACCCGATCCCCTGGCCCAAGTCAGCGACTTCGATATCCGCCTGCTGCGCATCTTTCGCAGCGTGGTCGAATGCGGCGGCTTCTCGGCGGCGGAAACCGTACTGGGCATCGGGCGCTCGGCGATCAGCCAGCAAATGAGCGATCTCGAACAACGCCTCGGATTAAGACTGTGCCAACGCGGCCGCGCCGGCTTCTCGCTGACCGAAGAGGGCCGCGAGGTCTACCAATCCGCACTGCAACTATTGAGCGCCCTGGAAAGTTTCCGCACCGAGGTCAACGGTTTGCACCAGCACTTGCGCGGCGAGTTGATCATCGGGCTCACCGACAACCTCGTCACCCTGCCCCACATGCGCATCACCCATGCGCTCGCGCAATTGAAGGAACGTGGTCCGGACGTGCAAATCCAGATCCGCATGATCGCCCCTAACGAAGTCGAGCAAGGTGTACTCGACGGCCGCCTGCATGTCGGCGTAGTGCCCCAGGCCAGCGCGCTGTCGGGGTTGGAATACCAGCCGCTGTACAGTGAGCGTTCACTGCTCTACTGCGCGGTGGGTCACCCGCTGTTTTACGCCGACAACAAGCAGCTGGACGACGCACGCATCGATGCCCAAGACGCGATCGCCCCGACCTTCCGCCTGCCCGCCGAAATCCAGGCCCATTACCAGGCGCTCAACTGCACCGCGAGCGCTTCGGACCGCGAAGGCATGGCCTTCCTGATTCTCACCGGCCGCTACATCGGCTACCTACCCGACCACTACGCGAGCCTGTGGGTACAACAAGGCCGACTGCGTGCGCTGAAACCGGCTACACGTTTTTACGATTTAAGCCTCGCATCGGTCACGCGCAAGGGCCGTCGCCCCCATTTGGTGCTGGAAAGCTTCCTGGAAAGTCTCGCGGCAACCCGCTAAATCGGCCTTGCAGCTAAAAGCTGAGCAGTTGGACAGCTTTTTGCAACAACCCAAGGACATAGACCTTGAGTTTGCCCGCCATGCCACCAGAAGCATCCAACAGCAGCGACCTGATCTACGGCCTCAACGACCGCCCCAAACCCGGCCCGGCTTTTCTCGCCGCACTGCAACATGTACTTGCTGCATTTGTCGGCATCATCACCCCACCGCTGATCATCGGTTCCACCTTGGGCCTCACGGCCCATTTGCCCTACCTGATCAGCATGGCGCTGATGGTCTCCGGCGTAGGCACCTTCATCCAGGCACGTAGGCCATTTGGCATCGGCGCCGGGATGATCTGCCTGCAAGGCACCAGCTTTGCGTTTCTTGGCGCAGTGTTATCGGCGGGCTTCCTGGTGAAACAACGCGGCGGCAGCCCGGAAGACATCATGGCGATGATCTTTGGCGTGTGCTTTTTCGGCGCTGCGGTGCAGATCGTGCTGAGCCGCTTTATCGGTCAGTTGCGTCGAGTCATCACGCCCTTGGTGACCGGGATTGTCATCACCCTGATCGGCATCAGCTTGATCAAGGTCGGTATCACTGACTTGGGCGGCGGCTTCAACGCCCCCGACTTCGGCGCCCCTACCAACCTGGCGCTGGGCGTTTTCGTCGTGTTGACGATCATTCTGCTCAACCGTTCCAATACGCCGTGGGTACGCCTCTCGGCCATCATCATCGGCTTGGCCCTCGGCAGCCTGGCCGCCTGGTTCAGCGGCAAGCTCGTGCCGCAAGCCCTGCCCGACCTGCCTCTGGTCAGCCTGCCGATTCCGTTTCGCTTCGGTTTCAACTTCGACTGGAGCGCTTTCCTGCCAATTGCGCTGATTTATCTGATCAGCAGCATCGAAACCGTCGGCGACCTCACCGCCAACTGCATGATCGCCCGCCAGCCCATCAGCGGCCCTTCTTATATAAGCCGGCTCAAGGGCGGCGTACTCGGCGATGGCGTGAGCTGCATGATCGCCGCCACGTTCAGCGCCTTTCCCAACACCACCTTTGCGCAAAACAATGGTGTGATCCAACTGACCGGCGTGGCCAGCCGTTACGTCGGCTTATATATAGGCGTGGTGCTGTTTTGCCTCGGCTTGTTTCCATTGATTGGCGCGGTACTGCAACAAATCCCCAAACCGGTATTGGGCGGCGCCACCCTGGTGATGTTCGGCAGCGTGGCCGCTGCCGGTGTGCGCATCCTCGCCCAGGCGCCACTGGACCGACGCAGCATGCTGATTATCGCCACCTCGTTTGGCGTCGGCCTGGGCATCGCCGCGCAACCGAACCTGCTGCACCTGATGCCGACGCTGGTACAGAACCTGTTCGACTCCGCCATCACCAGCGGCGGGCTGACCGCGATTGTGTTGTGCCTGTTGTTGCCCGAAGCCAAAGCCGCCACGACTGCCGCAAACCACGCACCGGAAAGCGACACGCTGGAATCGCTTTGACGGTTTTATTGCATCAGGACTTGTCTGAGGCTTGAGGGTGGGTTATCTGTGCACACGTCGTCTCTATCGATCAGCACGGAAACCTCCATGAGCCTCGAAGTTCCTGCCCACAGCAACCACGCCGGTAAGCCCGCCAGCCGTATTCGGCAAAAGAACGAACAAGCGATTCTCCAGGCTGCTGAAGATGAGTTCGCGCGTCATGGCTACAAAGGCACCAGCATGAACACGATTGCTGCCAGTGCCGGGCTGCCCAAGGCCAACTTGCATTACTACTTCACCAACAAGCTGGGCCTGTACATTGCGGTGCTCAGCAACATCCTTGAACTATGGGACAGCACCTTCAACGGACTGAGCGCCGAAGACGACCCGGCCGTGGCCCTCACCCGCTACATCCGCACCAAGATGGAGTTCTCGCGTCGCCAGCCCCAGGCCTCGCGTATCTTCGCCATGGAGATCATCAGCGGTGGCGAATGCCTGACCGAATATTTCAGCCAGGACTATCGCGCCTGGTTCAGCGGCCGAGCGGCAGTGTTCCAGGCCTGGATCGACGCCGGCAAGATGGACCCGATCGACCCGGTGCACCTGATCTTCCTGCTCTGGGGCAGCACCCAGCACTACGCCGACTTCGCCACCCAGATCTGCCGCGTCACCGGTCGCACCAAGCTGACCAAGCAGGATATGGAAGACGCCGGCACCAACCTGATCCACATCATTCTCAAGGGTTGCGGCATCAAGCCGACCCTGTAAACGAAGCGACTTATGCCTTTCACGCTCACCGGCCTTTGCGAGTTTCGCGAAGAAATACGTAAAAGCCGCTTTATCACCCTCGCGGCGCCCATCACCAGCGCGCAAGACGCCCAGGCGTTTTTCGAGCAGCACAGCGACTTGAACGCCACGCACAACTGCTGGGCCTGGAAGCTCGCTGACCAGTACCGCAGCAATGACGACGGCGAACCCGGCGGCACTGCTGGTCGACCGATACTGGCCGCTATTGAAGCGCAGGGTTTTGATCAGGTCGCAGTGCTGGTGATCCGCTGGTACGGCGGCATTCAGTTGGGCACCGGCGGTCTGGCCCGCGCCTACGGCGGCGGTGCGAATAAATGCCTGCAAACGGCTGAACGCATTGAGTTGATCAGCCGCGTACCGTTGAACTGCGCCTGCGCTTTCGCCGAGCTGAATCTGGTTAAACTGCGCGTTGCAGAACTGGGCGGGCTGGTGGTCGAAGAAACCTTCACCGCCAACGGCGTCGAGTTGCAGCTTGCCTTGGGCGAAGCGCATATCGACACCCTGCAAATTCAACTCGCTGACCTCAGCCGTGGGCGTATCCTGCTCCAACGCTGAAATCCCTGAACCGCGACGCTTAAAGGAAGCTTTTCATGTCTACGCCAAAAACCGCATTGATCATCGGCGCCTCGCGTGGGCTGGGCCTTGGCCTGGTCAAGCAACTGTTGCAGGACGGTTGGGACGTGACCGCCACCGTGCGTGATCCGAGCAAGGCCGATGCCTTGAAAGCCGTGGGCCCGGTACAGATCGAGAAACTCGACATGGACGACCAGCAAGCCGTGATCGCCCTGAGCCAACGCCTGAAGGAACGCACCTTCGACCTGCTGTTCGTCAACGCCGGCGTCAAAGGCCCCGCCAATCAGGAGCCGGGGCACGCCACCTTGGCAGAAGTCGGCCAGTTGTTCTTCACCAACGCCGTTGCGCCGATCAACCTGGCCCAGCGTTTTGTCGCGCAGATCCGCAAAGACACTGGCGTGCTGGCCTTCATGAGTTCGGTACTGGGCAGCGTGACCATCCCGGACGGCTCCGACCTGGCGCTGTACAAAGCCAGCAAGGCGGCACTCAACTCCATGACCAACAGCTTTATCACCCAGTTGGGCGATCACAAGCCGACCGTGCTGTCGCTGCACCCAGGCTGGGTGAAGACCGACATGGGCGGCGAAAACGCGCACATTGACGTCGATACCAGCGTGCGCGGTCTGGTGGATCAGGTGAACGCCTACACCGGCAAAGGCGGCCATCACTTCATCGATTACAAAGGCGACACCATCGCCTGGTAAAACCCGGGGGATCGTTATCGACCGATTGCCGTCGGTAGCGATCCGCGCGTAGACTGCCCCCTCGCCTTCACCGGCGACCCTGGATCAGCAGACAGGGCAACACTGAGCTGGCAAACCTGAACCCATCATTCAGAGGAGCCGGCCAATGCCTGCGACCCGTATCTGGTTAAAAAACCCCCTCGCGATTTTCACCGCCAATGGCCTCGACGCCCGTGGCGGCCTGGTGCTGCAAGACGGTGTGATCACCGAAGTGCTGGCCCAAGGCCAAGAACCTGCGCAACCCTGCGCCCAAGTGTTCGATGCGCGTGAGCATGTGGTCCTGCCGGGGCTGATCAATACCCACCATCATTTCTATCAAACCTTGACTCGCGCCTGGGCGCCGGTGGTCAATCAGCCGTTGTTTCCCTGGTTGAAAACCTTGTATCCGGTGTGGGCGCGGCTCACCCCGGAAAAACTCGCCCTCGCCAGCAAAGTCGCATTGGCCGAATTGCTGCTATCGGGCTGCACCACGGCGGCCGACCACCACTACCTGTTCCCCGACGGCCTGGAAAACGCCATCGACGTGCAGGTTGAAAGCGTGCGCGAACTGGGCATGCGCGCCATGCTCACCCGTGGCTCCATGAGTCTGGGCGAAGCCGACGGCGGCCTGCCACCGCAACAGACCGTGCAACAGGGCCAAGTCATCCTTGAAGACAGCCAACGCCTGATCCACGAATACCATGAGCGTGGTGACGGCGCGCAAATCCAGATCGCCCTGGCGCCCTGCTCACCGTTTTCCGTGACCCCGGAAATCATGGAAGCCAGCGCCGAGCTGGCCAACCGCCTGGATGTGCGCTTGCACACCCACCTGGCGGAAACCCTCGACGAAGAAGACTTCTGCCTGCAGCGCTTCGGCTTGCGCACCGTGGACTACCTGGACAGCGTCGGCTGGCTCGGCCCGCGCACCTGGCTGGCCCATGGTATTCACTTCAACCCGGATGAAATTGCACGCCTGGGCGCCGCCGGCACCGGTATCTGCCATTGTCCAAGCTCGAACATGCGCCTGGCGTCCGGTATCTGTCCGACCCTGGACCTGCTCGCCGCCGGCGCACCTATCGGCCTAGGTGTGGACGGTTCCGCTTCCAATGATGCGTCGAACGTGATCCTTGAAGCGCGCCAGGCTTTGTATATCCAGCGACTGCGTTACGGCGCGGAAAAGATCACCCCGCAAGGCGTGCTGGGCTGGGCGACCAAAGGCTCGGCGCAGTTGTTGGGCCGTACGGATATCGGTGAGTTGGCAGTAGGAAAACAGGCCGACCTGGCGCTGTTCAAGCTCGACGAGCTGCGCTTCTCCGGTAGCCATGATCCGATTTCGGCGCTGCTGCTGTGCGGCGCCGACCGTGCAGACCGGGTGATGATTGCAGGCAAATGGCGCGTGATCGATGGCCAGGTCGAAGGCCTGGACCTCAAGGGCCTGATCGCCGATCACAGCCAAGCCGCACGCCAACTGATCGCCGGTACCTAAGCCCTACACAAGTCAAAATGTGGGAGCGGGCAAGCCCGCTCCCACAGGGGATATACGGTGCTTACAGCCCCAACAGCGACAGCATGATAAAGGTCGCAAACAACACAAAATGGGTCATCCCTTCGATGGCGTTGGTTTCGCCATCGTTGAGGTTGATCGCGCTGACGATCAGCGTGATAAACACCATCACGGTCTGTACCGGGGTCATTGCCATCTGGAACGGCTGGCCGGTGTAGAGCGCCATCGCTTCCATCACCGGCACTGTCAGGATCACCGTCGACAGCGAAGCGCCCAACGCGATATTCACCACCGACTGCATGCGGTTGGCCAACGCGGCGCGCAATGCCGTCAAAATCTCCGGTGCAGCCGAAATCGCCGCGACCACAATCGCCGTGATCACCGGCGGCGCTCCCGTACCTTCCAGGCCAAGATCCAGGGTCTTGGACATCACCTCGGCCAGTGCGCCGATCACAATCACCCCAAACACCAGGGTGCCGATGGAAAATGCCAGGTTGACCGGCGGCGCCTCCTGTTCTTCCGGCAACTTCTTACGGCGTTTTTCCGGGTAGCTGTAGCTGAAAAAGTAACTGTGCGGCCCCACCTGCATACGCAGGAACAGGGTGTACAACACCACCATCGCGCCAATGGTAAAGGCCGAGTAGATTTTCCAGTCGGCTTCGGGGATGAATTCCGGCACCACCATCGACACGCCCATGGCGGTGAGGATCATCACGCTGTAGGTGCGGGCCGAATCATCGTTGTAGGACTGTTCACCATGTTTGATGCCGCCCATCAGCGCGGCCAGGCCGAGGATGCCGTTGATATCGAGCATGACCGCGGAATAAATGGTGTCCCGCACCAAGGTGGGCGACGGTTCGTTGCTCATCATGATCGCCAGGATCACCACCTCCACCAGCACAGCCGCCAGGGTGAGGATCATGGTGCCGTAGGGGTCGCCGACTTTTTCCGCGAGTTGCTCGGCATGGTGCGCCACGCGCATCGACGCCACCACGATAAAGCCGATCAGCACAACGCCGGCCAGCAACGCCGTGATCTGCCCGTTGTGCAGCATCCAGTGCTCCAACGGGTAGGCAGCGATGGCGGCAATCAGCGCCAGCAGCATGAATCTTTCTTGCTTGAGGGATGTGAGCATTCCGGGCCTTTTAGTGCGGCAAATCAGTCATTGATGGGGTACAGACTGCGTCACGCCGCTAACGTTTCGTTACACCTTAGTTCACGTGGCCCTTGCGCGAATGCAACGAAAACAATCCTGCTGGTCAGGTTTTGCCGATTATTTCGGCCATGGCCTGTAGAATGCCGCCATTGCACCTGATGAGAATTTAGAAAATGTACGATTGGCTCAACGCCCTGCCCAAGGCTGAACTGCACCTGCACCTGGAAGGCTCGCTGGAGCCTGAGCTGCTGTTCGCCCTGGCCGAGCGCAACAAGATTGCGCTGCCGTGGAACGACGTCGAAACCCTGCGCAAGGCTTATGCCTTCAACAACCTGCAAGAGTTTCTCGACCTGTATTACAAGGGCGCCGACGTGCTGCGCACTTCCCAGGATTTCTACGACCTGACCTGGGCCTACCTGCTGCGCTGCAAAGAGCAGAACGTGATCCACACCGAACCCTTCTTCGACCCGCAGACCCACACCGACCGTGGTATCCCGTTCGAAGTGGTGCTCAACGGCATCGCCGCCGCGCTGAAAGATGGCGAGCAGCAACTGGGTATCACCAGCGGCTTGATCCTCAGCTTCCTGCGCCACCTGAGCGAAGCCGAGGCCGAGAAAACCCTGGACCAGGCCTTGCCGTTCCGTGACGCATTCGTGGCCGTGGGCCTGGACAGCTCGGAAATGGGGCACCCGCCAAGCAAGTTCCAGCGCGTGTTCGACCGTGCCCGCCACGAAGGCTTCCTTACCGTGGCCCACGCCGGCGAAGAAGGCCCGCCCGAGTACATCTGGGAAGCGATCGACCTGCTGAAAATCCAGCGTATCGACCACGGCGTGCGCGCCATCGAAGACGAGCGCCTGATGCAGCGCATCATCGACGAGCAGATCCCGCTGACCGTGTGCCCACTGTCCAACACCAAGCTGTGCGTGTTCGACGACATGGCCCAGCACAACATCCTCGACATGCTGGAGCGTGGCGTGAAGGTGACGGTGAACTCCGATGACCCGGCCTACTTCGGCGGTTATGTCACCGAGAACTTCCACGCGCTGTACACCTCGCTGGGCATGACCCAGGACCAGGCTAAACGCCTGGCACAGAACAGCCTGGATGCGCGCCTCGTAAAGCCATGACTGAGTAAAAGCGGTTGGCTATGTCACACAGACATGGCCAATCGGGTGATTTCCCTGTGCCCTACGGCGTTGACCCGTAATGCGTGGGACTCATTGATCACACTGATCCAGTTCGACTGCAGAAACAGCTGCAACAACCCCGCGCCCAGCGCACCGCCCAGATGGGGTTGGTGCTGGCTCCAGTCGAAACAATTGCACACCAGCGGCGACGCCAGGGCTTGGGTAAAAATCCCCAGGCCTGCCAGGCGCTGCGCGCCCTTGACCGTGATATCGGTGCGGTACTCATGACGTTCGATCCAATCCGCTTCCAGCAGGTGCTGATACAACTGCGCGCCCAATTCCCCGCCGAGGTGACCATGGCACAGGCGGGCATGGCGTAACAATGCGGGAGCCACCAGGGCCGGTGGCAGAGCATCCGGCGCGCGGCGTGCGGCGCAGGCCATGGTGGTCCTCGCCAAGGCATCGATGGCGGCGCTGACATCAGGTGCCGCGACACGGAACAAGCGCTTGCCACGCCGGGCTTCCACCCGCAATACACCACTGGCCGTCATTCGCGCCAGGTGCGCGTTGGCGGAGGTCGGTGACAACCCGGCAAGCATCGCCAACTCGGCTGGCGACTTGGCCGAGCCATCCATCAAGGCCCACAGCATGGCAGTACGTTTGGGCTCGGCGAGCAAGCTGGCGATCTGACTGATGCAAGGTGCAGCTTCCATCTTTTCACTCCCTGTCGATTTATTTTTCTGCTGAGGTTGGCACCAAAGTATAGGGGCGCAAACCGCCGGTTCCATGGCGTCTGACAGCGTAGATAGGGACAGGATATGAGTGAAATTTCCGGCTTTGATGGAGTCCTTTACGTGGTGCCGGATCGCTCTGGCAATTGGGCGGTCAATGTCGCACAACGGGACACGAGCATTTCCCGCAACAAGTTAATGGGTTTGCTCAGTTGCGCCCGATGGGCACACAACAGATTGAGCGGCGTACGCTCGCCCCGCAGCTCCGGCAGGATCAGGCGCAAACGTCCTGCCAGCACATCGGTACTCACATCCAGCCAGGACTTATAGGCAATGCCCACGCCCGCCACCGCCCAGCGCCGGACCACATCGGCATCGTCACTGAAGCGGTCACCGGTGACGGTCAGGCTGATTTCACGTTTACCGTCGTGAAAGCTCCAGTGGTCGTGGACCCGGCTGCCGAGCATGTACAACAGGCAATTGTGCTGGGCCAGTTGCTCCAGGTGCCGAGGCTCGCCATACCGTGCGAGATAGCTGGGAGACGCACACAGCACACGCACATTGTCCGGGGCGATGGGCAGCGCAATCAGGCTGGAGTCTTCAGGCTCACCGTAGCGCAGGGCGATATCCACCGGCTGACGGAAAAGATCGGCAATCCGATCGCCCAGCAACAGCCGCACGGTGAGTTGCGGGTAGTCACGCTGGAACTCATCCAACCACGGCAACAGCTGATTGCGCCCGAAATCCGACGGGGCCGACAACTGCAGCACACCACTGACATGGTCCTGGCCGCTGGCCAATAAGCGTCGCCCTTCATCCAGCGAGCTTAAGGCCGCCCGAGCATATTCCAGGAAGCCCTCGCCTTCGGCGGTCAGGCGCAGGCTGCGAGTGGAACGCGCCAGCAAGCGTGTGCCCAGTTGCTGTTCGATGCGCTTGAGCGCCGCACTCGCCACCGCAGGCGACAGGTCCATTACCCTGGCTGCTGCGGACAAGCTGCCCAGGTCTGCCGCACGCACAAACAACTGCAAATCATCAAAACGCAGCATGCTCTTCCGCTCATTATCAAAATTTTGTTGAAACAGACTGCAGTTTTAGCGGGTTTTATCTGCGCGGGAAATAGCCAATCATCTGTGCATCCCGTTCATCACGTGTCTGGAGTTGAATATGTCCACCGCCTTTAACGTCATTGCCACGCTGATCGCCAAACCCGGCCAACAAGCCACCCTGGAAACCCTGCTGCGCGGCCTGTTGGAGCCCACGCGCCTGGAAGCCGGTTGCGAGCAGTACGACCTGCACCAGGATCTGCAACACCCCGAAACCTTCTACATGCTCGAACGCTGGAGCGACGACGCGGCGCTGGCCGACCACGACCAGAGCGCGCATATCCAGAGCTTTCGCGCCAAAGCCGCCGATGTGCTCGAACACTTCGAACTCAAGCGCCTGAAGTTCCTCGCCTGATCCCCCCTTTTCTGGAGCCATCATGAAAGCCATTGCCTACTACGCCTCACTGCCGATCAACGATCCAAATGCCCTGCAAGACATCGAACTGCCCGCGCCTGTCGCCGGCCCGCGTGACTTGCTGGTGGAAGTCAAAGCCATCTCGGTCAACCCGGTAGACACCAAGGTGCGCCAGAACGTCGCCCCGGAAAATGGCGCCGCCAAGGTACTGGGCTGGGACGTGGCCGGTGTGGTCAAGGCCGTCGGCAGCGACGTGACGCTGTTCAAGGCCGGTGACAAGGTGTTCTACGCCGGCTCCCTGGTGCGTCCTGGCGGCAACAGCGAATTGCACACCGTGGACGAGCGCATCGTCGGGCATATGCCGAAAAGCCTGGGGTTTGCCGACGCCGCCGCGTTACCGCTGACCGCCATCACCGCCTGGGAATTGCTGTTCGAGCGCCTGCAAGTGCAGGAAGGTACGCAAGACGAAGGCCAGAGCCTGCTGATCGTCGGTGCCGCCGGTGGCGTGGGGTCGATCCTGACTCAACTGGCCAGCCAACTCACCGCCCTGAAAGTGATCGGCACCGCTTCACGTCCGCAAACCCAGGAGTGGGCCAAGGCCCTCGGCGCCGACCTGGTGATCGACCACAGCCAACCGCTGAGCGAAGCGCTGAAAGCCGCCGGCCACCCGCAAGTGACCCACGTCGCCAGCCTGACCCAGACCGATCATCACCTGGACCAGTTGGTCGAAGCCCTGCAACCCCAGGGCAAGCTGGCGCTGATCGACGACCCAAAGGCGCTGGACGTCAGCAAACTCAAGCGCAAGAGCCTGTCGCTGCATTGGGAGTTCATGTACACGCGCTCGATGTTCGAAACCCCGGACATGATCGAACAGCACAACCTGCTCAATCGCGTGGCCGAACTGATCGACGCCGGCACCCTGAAAACCACGGTGGGTGAGCACTTCGGTGTGATCAATGCGGCAAACCTGCGCCGTGCCCACGCGCTGCTGGAAAGTGGCAAGGCCAAGGGCAAGATCGTGCTGGAAGGCTTCTAAAAAATAGCTGTCAGGGCCGTCCATTATTCATGTGGGTAATGGACGACACCGCTAGTCAGAGAGTTGACCTTTGTCATCTTTGTGAGCGTATTCGGGTTTATATTGGCCGCCTTTGCCACGATTCTTTTACGTGAGGAAGTCAGCAATGAAAATCCTGATAAAAGCGTTAGCAAAATCCGCAGGCAATAAATGGCAGGTCCGTCTCGACCAGGACGCCTTCACCTTCCGCACCGAGGCCGAGGCCCGTGCCTTTGCCGACACCCTGCAAGCCCGTATCCAGGCCCCTCACCGTTTCCCCAACAGCCAGCAACGCTCCGTCGCTGGCTGATCCGCTGTTCAGACCTGCGCCTGCAAGGCCCGTTTGCGTTGCAGGCGCTGGGTCGACATCGCAATCGTCACCGCCAACACACCGCACAGGCTGATGACCATCGCCATCGGCATCGCCGTGCCGTCGTGCAAAACCCCGACCAACGACGCCGCCCCTGCCGCCACGCCAAACTGAATGCAACCGAGCAAAGCCGAAGCGCTACCGGCCCGTGCACCCTGCCCGCTCATGGCACAAGCCGAGGTATTCGGCAAAATACAGCCCAGGCTGGCAATGCAAATAAACAGCGGCACCAGCAATGGCCACAGCGCATCGGTGCGCAGCGCCGCGATACCCAGCAAGCTCAACGCGGCCAGCAGATAGACCCACACACTGCGCGACAACAGGAACGCCGGGCCACGCTTGGACAGCAACCGCGCGTTGACCTGCGCTACCAGGATAAAGCCCGCAGCGTTGGAGCCGAACAGCCAGCCGTAATGCTCGGCAGGCACGCCATAGAGCTGAATAAATACGAAAGGTGAACCGGCAATGTAGGCAAACATCCCGGCAATCGAGATACCACCGGTGAGGGCATAGCCGAGGTAAACCCGGTCCGACAGCAGCGCCGCATAACGACGCAGCGACCCGGACAACGGCTGGCGCGGCTGATGGGCCGGGAAGGTTTCCGGCAGCCCGACCGCGACGGCGATGGCCGCCATCACGCTGAAGATCGACAGGGCGAGGAAGATCGACTGCCAGCCCCATATGCCCACCATCAAACCACCGGCCAGCGGTGCGAGGATCGGCGCCAGGCCGGTGACCAGCATCAACTGGGAAAACACCTTGGCCGAGCCGACCGCGTCGCATTTGTCGCTGACCACTGCGCGGGAAATCACCATGCCGGCGCAGCCGCCGAGGGCTTGCACAAAACGCGCAGCGATCAGCCACTCCAGGGTCGGTGCAAAGGCGCAGGCGAACGATGCCAGGGTAAACAGCGTAACGCCACTGAGCAGCGGGCCGCGTCGACCAAAGCGGTCGGCCAGTGGGCCATAGATCAGTTGGCCGATGGCCAGGCCAGCGAAATACACCGCCAGGGTCAGCTGGATGTGTTTTTCATCCGTCGCGAAAGCCTTGGCCATGGCCGGGAAGCCGGGCAGGTAAAAGTCGATCGCCAACGGCGCGAAGGCGCTCAAGGCACCCAGAATCAGGATTATGCGAAGGTTCATCGGGCACCCAAGTGAGACGGCAGCCCGATAGTCTAGCCGCGCTTGGGTGCATTGAACACGATAGCTCGCTAACTATTTACCCGTATCAGGCAAGCTTGGCGCTGTAGCCCTCTTCGGTGATCGCCTCGATCACTTGCTCGGCAGACAAACGGCTTTCGACGCCCACTTCCTTGGCCGCCAGGTCGACCTTCACGCTGGCCGCCGGGTCCTGGCTCTGCACGGCCTGGGTCACCGCTCGAACGCAATGGCCGCAGGTCATTCCTTCAACGCTGAATACTTGCATGACATGACTCCTTTGATGAGGTTGGACCCAGTCTCGACCTTGCCACGATGGCAAGGTCAAGTTCTGAAAACTTCTGCCGGGCTGGTATTTGGCCGCTCCAAAGGCCAAGCTTCACCCATCTTTGATTCACACCACGGAGCATTCGCCATGCGCTGGTCGTTTTTTGCCCTTGCGGGCCTGATGAGCTTGTCGGCCGCCGTGCCTCAGGCCTTCGCCGCAGAAGACTATGCGGTGCTGATCATTTCCCGGGAACGCCTGGAAGTGCCGACCAACTGCGAGATCGGCCTGTACCTGAATGACCAACTCGCCGGCCGGCTGTTCCAGGAACAGGCTACGTCGTTCAACTTGCCGGCGGGTAATCTGTCGTTGCGCCTGAAATTGCTGCCGGGCCAATCCCCCGGCTGCCTGCCGGGCATGCTGGCGCCACCGGCGCAGAACATCACGCTCAAGGCCGGTGATGTGCGCAAATTGCGCATTGCCCAGGGACCGGATGGGATGTACCTCAAAGCCGCCAAATTGGAATATTAAAGGCGCTTGACCTTCCCCACAGGTCAAGGTTGATCCTAGGGGCAACTTCTCTTGGAGGACTGCCCCATGAATGGATCCACCACCTTTGACCTGCCCATCAGCGGCATGACCTGCGCCAGCTGTGCCGGCCGGGTCGAGCGTGCGCTGGGCAAGGTGCCGGGGGTGCAACGCGTCAGCGTCAACCTGGCCAATGAGCGCGCCCATATCGAAGTACTCGGCCAGATGGACCCCGGCGTGTTGATCGCCGCCGTCGACAAAGCCGGCTACACCGCCACCCTGCCCCAGAGCGAAACCGCCACCGACGCCAATCAAACCCAGCGCCTGCACCGCGAGCGTTGGTCGCTGCTGCTGGCGATCCTGCTGGCTTTGCCATTGGTGCTGCCGATGCTGGTGGAACCCTTCGGCCTGCACTGGATGCTGCCCGCCTGGGCGCAGTTCGCGCTGGCCACCCCGGTACAATTCATCTTTGGCGCGCGCTTTTACATCGCCGCCTGGAAAGCCGTGCGTGCCGGTGCCGGCAATATGGACCTGCTGGTGGCGATCGGCACCAGCGCCGGTTACGGCCTGAGTATTTATGAATGGCTCACCGCGCATCCTGGCATGGCGCCGCACCTGTACTTCGAAGCCTCTGCGGTGGTGATCGCCCTGGTACTGCTGGGCAAATACCTGGAGAGCCGCGCCAAGCGCCATACCGCCAGCGCTATCCGCGCCCTGGAAGCCTTGCGTCCGGAGCGGGCGATTCGGGTGATTGAAGGCCGTGAAGAAGATGTCGCCATCAATGCCCTGAAACTCAATGACTTGGTGCTGGTAAAACCCGGTGAACGCTTCCCGGTGGACGGTGAAGTCGTCGAGGGCCAAAGCCATGCCGACGAAGCCCTGATCAGTGGCGAGAGCCTGCCCGTACCGAAACAACCCGGCGATCAGGTTACCGGTGGCGCCATCAATGGCGAAGGTCGCCTGCTGGTGCGCACCCTGGCCCTCGGCGCCGAAAGCGTGCTGGCGCGGATCATCCGTCTGGTGGAAGACGCCCAGGCCGCCAAGGCACCGATCCAGAAACTGGTGGATAAAGTCAGCCAGGTATTCGTTCCGGCCGTGCTGGTGCTGGCGTTGATGACCTTGGTGGGCTGGTGGCTGTATGGCGCGCCCCTGGAGACCGCGATCATCAATGCCGTCGCCGTGTTGGTGATCGCCTGCCCTTGCGCCCTGGGCCTGGCGACGCCAACCGCCATCATGGCCGGTACAGGCGTTGCCGCTCGCCACGGCATTTTGATCAAGGACGCAGAAGCCCTGGAACGCGCCCATGAAGTGAGCGCGGTGGTTTTCGACAAGACCGGTACCCTCACCTCCGGCGCGCCAAAAATTGCGCACCTGGCGGCCGTGGATGGCAATGAGGCCTTGCTGCTGCAGCAAGCCGGCGCGTTGCAACGGGGCAGTGAACACCCGCTGGCCAAAGCCGTGCTGGATGCCTGTGATGAAAAAGGGCTGAAGGTGGCTGATGTAACGGCCAGCCAATCCCTGACCGGACGCGGCATCGCCGGCACGCTGGACGGCCGGCAACTGGCCCTGGGCAACCGTCGCCTGCTGGAAGAAAGCGGCTTGAACGCGGGCGGGTTGGCCGAATCAGCCAAGGCTTGGGAGGCAGAAGGCCGCACCTTGTCCTGGCTGATCGAGCAAGGCTCACAACCCCGTATGCTGGGACTGTTCGCCTTTGGCGACACGCTCAAAACCGGCGCGTTGGAAGCGGTGGAGCAACTCAGGGCCCAGCACATCAGCAGCCATTTGCTCACCGGTGACAATCGCGGCAGCGCCCGCGTGGTCGCCGAGGCGTTGGGTATCGACGACGTGCACGCCGAAGTATTGCCCGCCGACAAAGCCGCCACCGTCGCCGAGTTGAAAAAAACCGGCGTGGTGGCCATGGTCGGTGACGGCATCAACGACGCCCCGGCCCTGGCCGCCGCCGATATCGGCATCGCCATGGGCGGCGGCACCGACGTGGCCATGCACGCCGCCGGTATCACCCTGATGCGCGGCGATCCGCGCCTGGTGCCAGCCGCGCTGGAAATCAGCCGCAAGACCTACGCCAAGATCCGCCAGAACCTGTTCTGGGCCTTTGTGTATAACTTGATCGGCATTCCCCTGGCGGCATTCGGCCTGCTCAACCCGGTGTTGGCCGGTGCGGCGATGGCCTTGTCCAGCGTCAGCGTGGTGAGTAATGCGTTACTGTTGAAGACGTGGAAGCCCAAGAACCTGGAGGATCAGCGCCCATGAACATCGGCCAAGCCGCACGCCAGAGCGGGTTGAGTGCCAAGATGATTCGCTACTACGAATCCATCGGCCTGCTCAAAGCCGCGCATCGCACCGACAGTGGCTATCGCGTATACGGCCAGGATGACTTGCACACCCTGGCGTTTATCAAACGCTCGCGGGACTTGGGGTTTTCATTGGAAGAGGTCGGCAGGTTGCTGACCCTGTGGCAGGACCGGCAACGGGCCAGCGCCGACGTGAAAGCCTTGGCGCGCCAGCATATCGATGAACTGAACCAGAAGATTCTGGAACTGGGGCAACTGCGCGATACCTTGCAGGACTTGGTGGAACACTGCCAGGGCGATCATCGGCCGGATTGTCCGATTCTCAAGGAGTTGGCGTCCGGTAGCTGTTGCGCCTGAGGGAGTCTATCTGAATACATACAAACCAAATGTGGGAGCGGGCTTGCTCGCGAATGCGGGGTGAGAGTCGATACATTTGCTGACTGATCCACCGCATTCGCGAGCAAGCCCGCTCCCACATTTTTAGATCTCCATGTATCTGGAGATCATTGCATCCACGGCGGTGGCGGTGGCTCGTCCGGGACCTTGCTCGGTGGCGCATCATCCGCCGCCCGAATCGCCTGGCGACGCTCCTCGTCCAACCGCGCCGCTTCGATCTCGCGGATCACGCCGCCGACATCCGCCAGTTCTTCCGGCTCGTCAAACTCACCGGTCAAGACACTGGCCGGGTGCAGGGTGCCGGCTTCGTACAGCGCCCACATTTCCTTGGCGTACTTGGTCTTCTTCAGCTCCGGGGCAAAGCGCCCGAAGTAGGACGCCATGTTGCCCACATCGCGCTCCAGCATGCTGAAGGCGTGGTTGTTGCCCGCCGCATCCACCGCCTGGGGCAGGTCGATGATCACCGGGCCGGTCGGCGTGAGCAGCACGTTGAACTCGGACAGGTCACCGTGCACCAGGCCGGTACACAGCATCAACACGATCTGGGAAATCAGGAAGGCGTGGTATTCGCGCGCCTGGTCCGGCTCCAGCGTTACGTCGTTCAGACGCGGCGCCGCATCGCCGTACTCGTCGGCCACCAGTTCCATCAGCAGCACGCCTTCGAGGAAGTCGAACGGCTGGGGCACGCGAACGCCCGCACCGGCCAGGCGGAACAGCGCCGCCACTTCGGCGTTCTGCCAGGCATCTTCGGTTTCTTTCTTGCCGAACTTGGAGCCCTTGGCCATGGCCCGGGCCTGCCGGCTGTTACGGACCTTACGGCCTTCCTGGTATTCGGATGCCTGACGAAAACTTCGTTTGTTCGCCTCCTTGTAAACCTTGGCGCAACGCAATTCGTTGCCGCAGCGCACCACATAAACAGCTGCTTCTTTACCACTCATGAGTGGGCGCAGCACTTCGTCGACCAGACCGTCTTCGATCAGGGGTTCAATGCGTTTAGGAGTCTTCATCAGCTTTTATTGTGGGTCCTTTATTACCAAATACGCGTATGGCACTCGTTATACGGCAATCAGCGCGTCGGTGGGAGGGGCTACCGACCGTTGATCACTTAAGAATGCAACCCATAGGCCAGTTTCAGCGTTCTATGATCGCCGTAACGCCCTGCCCGCCTGCCGCACAGATGGATATCAGCCCGCGGCCCTTGCCCGCCGCATCCAGCAACTTGGCCAGATTGGCGACGATACGTCCACCCGTTGCGGCAAACGGGTGTCCGGCGGCCAGGGAGCTGCCCTTTACATTGAGCCGGCTGCGGTCGATGGTGCCCAGGGGGGCGTCAAGTCCCAGGCGCGTCTTGCAGTAGTCCGCGTCTTCCCAGGCCTTGAGCGTGCACAACACTTGGGCAGCGAAGGCTTCGTGGATCTCGTAGTAATCGAAGTCCTGCAGCGTCAGACCATTCCTCGCCAGCAAGCGCGGCACCGCATACACCGGCGCCATCAGCAGGCCTTCGGCACCGTTGACGAAATCCACGGCCGCCGCTTCGCCATCACGCAAGTACGCGAGGATCGGCAAACCGCGCTCTTTAGCCCAGGCTTCACTGCCCAAGAGCACCAGCGAGGCGCCATCGGTAAGCGGCGTGGAGTTGCCGGCGGTGAGCGTGCCTTTTTCGCTGCGTTCGAAGGCGGGCTTGAGAGTCGCGAGTTTTTCCAGGGTCAGGTCGGGGCGCAGGTTGTTGTCGCGGGTCAGGCCCAGAAACGGGGTGAGCAAATCGTTGTGCCAGCCTTCGGCGTAGGCGGCGGCCATTTTCTGGTGGCTTTCCAGGGCGAGTTGGTCCTGCTCGGCGCGGGGGATCTGCCAGGTCTGCGCCATCAATTCGCAGTGCTGGCCCATGGACAGACCGGTGCGGGGTTCGCCATTGCGTGGCAGTTCCGGCTTGAGGTGATGAGGACGAAGTTGTAACAGGACTTTTAATTTATCCGTCATGGATTTGCTGCGGTTGGCTTGTAGGAGGATCTTGCGCAGGCCCTCATTCACCCCGATGGGCGCATCGGACGTGGTGTCCACCCCGCCGGCAATCCCGCACTCAATCTGGCCCAGGGCGATCTTGTTGGCCACCAGCAACGCCGCTTCCAGACCGGTGCCGCAGGCCTGCTGAATATCATAGGCCGGGGTTTGCGGCGACAGGCGCGAGCCCAGCACGCATTCGCGGGTCAGGTTGAAGTCGCGCGAATGCTTGAGCACCGCGCCAGCGGCCACCTCGCCCATGCGCAGGCCGTGCAGGTTGTAGCGTTCGATCAAGCCTTCCAGGGCAGCGGTCAGCATCGCCTGGTTGCTCGCCGTGGCGTAAGGGCCATTGGAGCGGGCAAACGGAATGCGGTTACCGCCGATGATCGCCACACGGCGCAATTGAGTCATGGAAAGCTCCCTGATAGTTGTGGGTGTAATCATCAAGCCTAGCCTAGGCTGATCGAACGACTGCCACCCAGGGGTGGTCAACCCTTTGAACCCCAGCCTTCGGAGAGCGTTCCATGTCTGACCGTTATATCGACTTCGCCAACTCAGGCCTCGGCCATCGCCTGGTCGCCGCCCTTGGCCTGCCGTCACCGGTACGCCTGGAACGCTGGCAAGCCGGGCGCCTGCGTCCGGTGGAAGGTGCATTGCTGCTGGGCGGCGGCGCGCTAACGAGCAACGTACAGGCGTTTGCCCACAAACTTACCGACGCAATTTATACCTACGGCACCGAGACATCGACGTGGATCCCCGGCCACGGTCCCAAGCTCAAGGCCGTGATGTTCGACGCCAGCGAGTTACAACACACCGATCAACTCAAACAACTGCGCGAATTCTTCCAGCCGCTGCTGAAAAACCTGGATAACAGCGCGCACCTGGTGATCCTTGGCCGCGCGCCGGAAAGCCTCAGCGATCCCTTCGCCGCCAGTGCCCAGCGCGCCCTGGAAGGCTTCAGCCGTTCGCTGGCCAAGGAGCTGCGCAACGGCGGCGTCTTGCAATTGCTCTATGTGGGTGACGGTGCCGAGGACCAATTGGAAGGTGCGTTGCGCTTTTTCCTCTCGCCCAAAAGCGCGTATATCTCCGGCCAAGTCATTCGCCTGGAAGCGTGCGCCACCCCCGTCGAGGATTGGACACGGCCCCTGGCCGGGCGCAAGGCGCTGGTCACCGGTGCTGCCCGAGGCATCGGTGCCTCCATCGCCGAAACCCTGGCCCGCGACGGCGCCGAGGTGATTCTGCTCGACGTGCCCCAAGCCAAGGCCGACCTCGAAGCCCTGGCGGCGCGCCTGGGGGCACGCACGGTCGCGCTGGATATCTGCGCTGAAGACGCCGCCAGCCAATTGATCGAACACCTGCCCGATGGCCTCGACATTCTGGTGCACAACGCCGGCATCACCCGTGACAAGACCCTGGCCAACATGACCCCGGAATATTGGGATGCGGTGCTGGCGGTCAACCTCAATGCGCCACAGGTGCTGACCCAGGCATTGCTCGACAGCGGCACCCTGCGTGACAACGCCCGCGTGGTGTTGCTGGCCTCCATCAGCGGCATCGCTGGTAACCGTGGGCAGACCAACTATGCCGCGAGCAAGGCCGGGCTGATCGGCCTCGCACAAGCGTGGGCACCGCAGCTCAAGGAGCGCGGCATCAGTATCAACGCCGTAGCGCCCGGATTTATCGAAACCCAGATGACTGCGCATATTCCGTTTGCCTTGCGTGAGGCCGGGCGCCGCATGAGTTCGCTGGGCCAGGGCGGCCTGCCGCAGGATGTCGCCGAAGCAGTGGCGTGGTTGGGTCAACCGGGTTCCGGTGCGGTCAGCGGGCAAGCGCTGCGGGTGTGTGGGCAAAGCCTCTTGGGAGCATAAACATGCAATGGACGACGCTAGGCACTACGCCATTCCTGCCGCCGCTGTATTGGCGCGCGGCGCTCAAGCGCAAGATCACCGGCAACACGCTGCCCGAGTTGGGGTTGCGCTGCCGGGTGAGCGTCAATCCCACGCAAGTGGCTGCGTATCGCAAGGTCTGTGGTTTTGCGCAGAGCCCGATACTGCCAGCGACTTATCCCCATGTCCTGGCGTTCGGGTTGCAAATGCAGCTACTCACCGATAACCGTTTTCCCTTTCCCCTGCTGGGGTTGATTCACCTGAGTAACCGCATTCGCATTCATCGCCCGCTCGGGGGGGTGAGTGAGCTGTCCGTCGCTGTCCACACGCAGAACCTCAGGCCCCACCCCAAGGGCGCGACTTTTGATCTGATCACCACCGTCGAAGATTCACTCGGCCTGCTGTGGGAAGCCGAAAGCCGCATGCTGTGCCGGGGCGTAAAGCTGGAAGGCGAACCTGAGGATGACGCCCAACCCTCCCCCACCCAGGTCAGCGAACTGACCCGCTGGAAAGCCCCTGCCGATATCGGCCGCCGTTATGCGCGGGTCTCCGGCGACTACAACCCGATCCACCTCAGCGCCCTGACCGCCAAGCTGTTCGGTTTTCCCCAGGCCATCGCCCATGGGCTGTGGAACAAGGCACACACGCTCGCCGCCCTTGGCGAACACTTGCCCACCGCCAATATCGAGATCTGCGTCGAGTTCAAAAAACCCGTGCGCCTGCCCGGTGAAGTGACGTTATTGGCCAGCGCCGCTGGTTCCAGCGGTGAGTTGTGGTTGAAAGGAGCGGGCGATATTGAACACATGGTAGGCAAGTGGCAGCCGATCGCCTGAAATAAACTGATTAATTGTATATATACACCCTTAGTAATAGCGGACTTTTCAAGGTCCGCTTTTTTATTCAACGTTTTGATTTATATAATATTTACATCCAGATACATCTCGCCCTTACACCCTTGGTATTAGTTGCTAAGCGCAGATTAAACGCCAGTATATAAATCGTTAATACCAAGTTGAGCATTGAGAGATCGCACCGCCGGGGCTGTTATAGCCATACGGACAAACACATCGCTACCCCGAGAAGTAGTGAGTGTTTGAAGACAACCAAGGTTGTACAGGTGCAAGGAACTCAATCATGAAAACTCAAGTCGTGTTTTGGAAAGCAAGTACCGCGCTGGCCCTGGCAGTAGCACTGGCACTCGGCGGCTGCAGCAGCGGTGGTGGTGGACATCACAGTGGTGGTTCCTCCGATGCTGGCGCTGGCGCGGGTGGCGGTACAGGTGGCGGCGGTACCGGTGGGGGCACAGACCCTGGCACCGATCCAGGCACCAACCCCGGCGGCGGCACGACGCCATTAGTCACCGCGACTGTCGTCGACACCGTCGGTAATACCGTGACCGGCCTCGGCGGCACCGTCAGCAGCCTGGGCACCACCCTGGGCAGTTTGCCGATCGTGGGTGCGACCGCTGGCGGCCTGGTGACCGCTACCGGCACCGCCGTCGGCAGCATCGGCACCGGCCTTTCAGACGGCCTGGGTTCGCTGGGCACTGACAGCAACGCACTGGGCAAAACCGTTGCTGGCGTGGCCAACGGCGTTTCCGACCTGGGCGATGGCGTGACCGTCACCGGTACTAACGTGGCCACCCTGCTGGGCAACGTGCCTGTGGTCGGCGGCGCCGCACCGGCAGTCGGCAACGTGGTGGGCAAGGTCGGCAATGCCGTGACCATGCTCGGCGACACCCTCAGCACCGCCAGCACCACCGGCCCACTGGGTTCGGTGACCAACACCGTAGGCGCAAAAGTCTTGGTGCCGGTGGTTTCCCTGGTGGAAAACACCACCGGCAAAGTCGGCACCGCCACAGGCCTCGATGCGCCTGTGGGTGGTCTGCTACAGAAAGTCGGCGAGACCGTCGACGGCCTCGGCGATAAAGTCGCTGGCGCAGGCGGCACCGGCAACCCTGTGACCGGAGCCGTGGGCGACGTGCTCAATGGTGTCGGCACCGTGGTCGGCAAGGCCAGTGGTTATGTCGACCCGAATGCGAATAGCAATGGTGGCGGCAGCGGCGGTGGTACCGGCGGCGGCACCAACCCGCTGGGCCTGCCTGAACTCATCGGCGGCATCATCGCAGGCGCTGGCAGCGGCCTGGATGCGGGCAGCACCAATGGCGTGGTCAGCGCGACCGGCGTGACCGGCGTCAAAGCCGGCACCACCGTCGCCTCGCTGGGCACTCTCCTGGGCGGCAGCGGCACACCGAACACGGCGGCAGGCGCACCGGTAGCCGGGCTGACCGGCCCGATCGGCAACGCACTCAACCCCGTCACCAGTGGCGTGCAGAGCCTGACCCAAAACGTCGGCAATGCCACCGGCCTGGGTGGCCCGGTCAACGGCCTGGTCACGAATGTCGGCGGTGCCGTCAGCAACCTGGGCGGCACAATCAGCGGCACCAACGCCAACCCGGTCACCAATGCCCTGGGCGGCACCGTGACCGCAGTGGGTGGCACCGTGGCGTCCATTGGCGGCCTGGTCACCGGTGGCACCAATACCGGCGGCGGCTTGCTGGGTGGTGGCCTCAATGTGGGTGCCGGCGCCTCGGCGGGCGGCGGGGCAGGCGCCAGTGCAAATGGTGGTGTCCTGGGCGGGCTGTTGGGTGGCCTGACCGGCAAAAAATAGAATTGCACCTGGCCGATTAGACGGCCTCACCTACAGCGCCTACGCTTGGTTGAGACGAGAGACCCACTAAGTCTCTCGTCTTTTTTTATGGGTCAGTGATCGATCCCGGAAAGTCCCCGAACCGCGCCCCCAGAGCCCGGCGGGAATCTGCGAAACGCTGCAGCAATTTTGACCATGGAGTGTCCTATGCGCGCTTTGACGCCGTTGTTGTTGCTCACCCTCAGTGCTTACGTCCACGCCGACACCCTACCCAGCTTCCTCAACAGCAACGACACCATCCGCAACCTGCCCGTGCCCAACCTGCCTGCCGATGCCTACCGTCCGGCCGCCACGCCCACCCAGGTGCCAGTGCCCGCCGCGACCGCCGGGCAACCGCTGCTGATGGACACCAAAGTGACCATCCGCAAACTGCAGATTGACGGCGGCACGGTGTACCCGCTCAAGGAAGTCGCCCAGGTTTTCGAGCCGCTGATTGGCCATGAAACCAACCTGGCGCAACTGATCGAAGCCACCCGCGGCATTACCCGCCGCTACCAAGAGGACGGCTACCTGCTGTCCTATGCCTACCTGCCGGAGCAACGCTTCGAAGGCGGCTTGGTACAAGTGGTGTTGGTGGAGGGTTATATCCGCGATTACCAAGTGCAAGGCGACACCGGTTCGGTCTCGTCCTACATCGACAAGCTGGCGGAAAAACTCAAGGCTGAGCGCCCGCTCACACGCAAAACCTTCGAACGCTACACCACGTTGATGAGCGCCATCCCTGGCCTCACCGTGCAAGCCCTGGTGCCGCCACCCAACACCACCGATGGCGGCGCACATATGCAGGTCACTGCCAGCCGCAAACCCTTTACCACCAGCATGAGCCTCAATGAAGCCAACCGCGGCGGCACCCAAGCGCTGCTGACCGCCACCAGTAACTCGTGGACGTCCATGGGCGAACAACTGAGCGTCAGCGGCCTGTTCCCACCGGGCGAAGACAAAGAGCATTACTACCGCGCAAGCTACAGCCAATTCATCAACACCGAGGGCACCCAACTTGCGCTCTCGGGCGAACGCTACCGCGCCGACCCCAAGACCGGCGTGCAATTGGGTAACGGCCTCGAACTCAAGCCACATCAGGAAATCGACCGTTACTCCATTGGTCTGAGTCACCCCTTCATCGCTTCTCCTACTGAGTCGTTGAGCCTGGGCACGCGGCTCTACGCCGTCGACCAGACCAACCGCTACAAACTCGAAGGTTTCCCCCAGCGCTTTGAGCTGGAAACAGACCTGCGCGCCCTGGCATTCGAAGGTGACTGGCGCAAGGCCGACACCACGCAATTGCGCATCATCAGCGGTGGCATCTACCAAGGGATCAATGGCCTGGGCGCCAAGGCCCGCACGGATTTCGGCGGCCTCAAGCAGGACCTCGATTTCTTTCGCTTGCGCCTGTCCGGCGTGCAGAGCAACAAGCTGTTCGATAACTGGCAAGGCGTACTATCTGGCGCGCTCTACTGGAGCAACGATTTCTTGCCCGACAGCGAACGCGCCACCTTCGGCGGGCAAAGCTTCGGCCGCGGCTACCCGGATGACCAGGGCACCGGCGACAAGGGCTGGGGCCTGGCCTACGAGGTCAACTACAGCTACAACCGCGCCGGCGACTGGGTGAGGATCCTGCAACCCTATGTGGTGTTCGACCGTGCCAAGACCTGGTTCAACGACGTGCCGGTCAGAGGCAGCGACCTGTCATCGGCGGCGCTGGGGCTGCGTTTTGGGGACGCCAAGTACTACAACATCGCGTTGGAAGTCGCCAAGCCGATGTCGGACGTGGCATTGGATAGCTACGATCGGCGGCCACGGTATTCGTTGAGTTTCAGCTACCAGCTGTAACGGTGATGAGCGGGCGGTGCGACGATTCGACAAGCCCGCTCACTACACTTTGCGAAGGGGGAAGAGGTTGTTCAACGTATCGATCAACCGCACCAGGTAGATCGGCTTGCGGAACAGATCCAGCACCTGCAAACGCAACATATCGCTCACATCATCCATTTCGGCATGGCCGGACATCACAATCACCGGCAAGTGTGAGCGCGAGGTGTGCTCGCGCAGGCGCTTGATCAAGGAGATGCCGCTTTCCTCGGGCATGCGCAGATCGGTAATCACCAGCGCAATGTCCGGGTGAAGTGTCAATTCTTGCAAGGCGAAGGTGACGGAATTGGCGGTAAAGCAAACAAATCCCTCGTTTTCGAGGGATTCGGCGAGTTCGATAAGAGCGTCCTCTTCGTCGTCCACCAATAGAATTTGCTGGCGTGAAGACGCGCTCATGGCATTACCTTCAAGAGGGAATAATCATAACGGCTACCACAACTAACTCAGGTCCCGGTCGGCATGTTATTAGTCATGTTGGTGAAAATGGTTTTTATCTTGTCTCCAAGCCCCGTGCCTGCACCGACAATAACCAGCGCAACCAACGCTACAACAATCGCGTACTCGATACCTGAAGCACCCTCTTTGCGACCGAGAAATAGTTGGGTTTGGACATACATCTTCAGCATAAGGTCAAGGAACATAAATCTTCTCCCTAAAACGCCACAGGAAGCCGGAAGGCTCTAGTACAAGATGATCTCGGCGTGCCACTAGAGCATTGTCAACAAACCGCGGCCTCACAACTGTAATAACGGATTAATCACAAAGTATTAGTCGTAAAGTTGACGCCACAAACCCGCCATTTAAAAGGTCGCTTTTATAGTTCAGATAAATTTTTCCAGGGGTAATGGCATTTCGTCCTAGCTGAGCTACCTTCAAATAGCCAAATCGTTAGATGTTCATTACAGCCAGGTTGCGGATTAACCCATTCGGATTAAACGGGTGTGCAGTGCAACGGGAAAGGGAGAGCCGTCATGAACAGTCGCATCAGCATGGTCCTGGCTGGCTTGCTGCTGGTCGGGGCATTGATCGCCGGGTACTGGGGGCTCGTTCTGAGCCGCGCACCGGAGCCTGTCGCAGCCCCAGTAGCACCTGTCGTTTCCGTTGATAACACTGTCGCTGCCGTGGAAGACCAGACTCGCCAACCGGTGGTAGTCCTGGTGCATGACGTGCCCGCCTTTATGCCCCTGACCGCCGCCGACCTGGGCGTAGAAAAACTGCGCACCGCGCCCGCCGGCAGCCTGACCCAGCTCGATCAAGCCATCGGCCGCATCCCCATGCGCACTTTGGGCGCAGGCACCTGGCTTACCGAAGAAAGCTTCAGCAACGGTGGCCCGCTCGCACGCATGATTCGCCCGGACGAGCGCGCGCTGGCCGTGGCGGTAGATGAGGTGAGCGGCGCCGCAGGTCAGTTGACGCCCGGCGATTACGTGGATGTGCTGCTGTTCCTGCGCCAGGATGTCAGTAACGCTGAGCAGTCGGCGCAGATCGTGCTGCCAGCCATGCGCCTGCTCAGCGTCGGTGACCAGTTGGGTCTGGCCAATGATGGCAAACCTGCTGTTCCTCCTCCGGTCACGCCTGAGGAACGTGCACAAGCCGCCCAACGCCGAACCGGCGCACGCACCGTGGTGCTGGCTGTGCCGGAACCTCTGTTAAGCCGCCTGATGCTCGCGGCGCAAGCCGGTGTATTGCGCCTGGCCGTACGCAGCGCCGAGGAACAACTGCTCAGCCGTTACTGGGCCGGCGAAAGCGACGCGCCAGAGAGACTGGAAAGCGCCAACCGCGACCTCTACCAATTTACCCAACTGGCCCTGACCGGCCCGCCCAAGCGCGTCGCCCAAGCCACCACCGCTGGGCCTGGCGTACGCCGTGGCATTGAAGTGATTCGCGGCGCCCAGGCGGCGCCACAAACTCCGTGATTGAGCAAGGATGCCTTGAATGAGCCATCGCTACGCACCCCTGTTCACGCAAATGGCCTGGGCTCTGATGCTGTCGAGCCTGCCGGTCGGAATGGCCCTGGCCGCCCCGGGAAATTGCAGTGCCCTGGGCCAGTTGCCCGCCGTGGTCGAGGTGGGAGAAGGTCTGCAACAAGAGCTGCAATCGCCAGTGGCAATCACACGCCTGGCCATCGGCGACCCGAAAATCGCCGATGTGCGGGTCAATGGTGACCGCAATTTCCTGCTGACCGGTGTCTCGTCCGGCGCCACCAGCCTGATGGTCTGGACCGCCTGCGCCAGCGCGCCGCGCCAGAGCATGGTGTTCGTCAAGGGCAAGGCGACGTCGGCGTTGACCAGCTTGTCGCTGTCGCCGTCGGAAGACCCGTTATTGCCCAGCCAGGTGCAGACGGATATCCGCTTTGTGGAGGTCAGCCGTACCAAGCTCAAAGAGGCCAGCACCTCGATCCTCGGCACCGCCAAAAATGCGTTTTTCGGCAGCCCTAACTTGCTGTTCCCCACGCCCACCACCCAGGCCCTGGCGGTCAGCAGCACCAACTTCAATATCGGTTTTGGCGGCGGCCGTGTGTCAGCCATGATCAACGCGCTGGAACGCAGCGGTTTTGCCTATACCTTGGCACGACCCAGCCTGGTGGCCATGAGCGGCCAGAGCGCAACCTTTCTCGCCGGTGGCGAGGTGCCGATCCCAGTGCCCAGCGCCGGCAGCGACACCATCTCGATCGAGTACAAAGAGTTCGGCATTCGCCTGACCCTGACCCCTACCGTCATTGATCGCAATCGCATCACCCTCAAGGTGGCGCCGGAAGTCAGCGAGCTGGACTACAGCAACGCGGTGCAGATCGAAGGCATCCAGGTGCCGGCCCTGACTGTCCGCCGAACCGACACCAGCGTCTCCCTGGCCGATGGCGAAAGCTTTGTGATCAGCGGCCTGATCAGCACCAACAATCGCTCCAGCATCAGTAAGTTTCCGGGGCTGGGCGATATCCCGATCCTCGGCGCTTTTTTTCGCGACTCCACCATCAGCCGCGAAGAAAAAGAATTGCTGATGATCGTTACGCCGCATCTGGTGCAACCGCTGGCGTCCAACGCACAACTGCCCTCCTTGCCGGGCGAAAAACTGCGCAACTATGACCCCAACTGGTACCGGTTGTTCTTCCTGGAAAATGGCAACTTCGACCGTCGTAGTGGACTTTCACAATGAGCGATAGCCTGAGCCAGACCTTTCTCGCCATCACCCGCAACACCACTGACCTGGAGTGGCTGCAGGGCGCCCTGGCGCCACTGGGTCAAGTCGTCAGCGCCGGTACCGGCAGCCTCGACGAACTGCTCGCATTGGTGGACGTGACCTTCGCCAACCTGGTGTTCGTTGGCCTGGACCGCGAAAACGTCGTGGCCCAGAGCGCGCTGATCGAAGGCGCCCTGGAAGCCAAGCCGATGCTCGCCGTGGTCGCCCTGGGCGACGGCATGGACAACCAGCTTGTGCTCAACGCCATGCGGGCCGGCGCCCGCGACTTCGTGGCCTACGGCTCGCGCTCCAGTGAAGTGGCGGGGCTGGTGCGACGCTTGAGCAAGCGCCTGCCCACCGTCGCCAACAATGCACAACTGGGCGGTCTGACCGTGCTGTTTGGCACCCAAAGCAATGCCGACGGGGCGATGCTGGCAACCCACCTGGCGCTGGTCGTTCAGAAAAGCGGCCAGCAAACCCTGTTGCTCGACCTCGGCCTGCCACGCAGCGACAGCCTGGCCTTGTTGGGCCTGGAAAGCACGTTCAATTTCGGTGATGCGTTGCGGCATTTGCGTCGCCTCGATACCACCTTGATCAACAGCGCCTTCACCACCGCCCTGGACGGGCTACGCATCCTGGCCTATGCCACCGGTGACGAACCGCTCAAACTCACCAGTGCGGCCGAGTTGTTCATGTTGCTCAGTGCGTTGCGTCAGCACTTCCAGCACATCGTCGTGAACATTACCGGACAACCCGACAGCGAGGCGCTGCGCACCTTTGTCAGCCACTGCGACAAGCTGCTGTGGTGCACCGACCAGAGCGTATTGGACTGCCGCCGCAACCTGGCGATACTCAACCGCTGGCGCGAAAAAGGCATGAAACTCGATCACGCCAAGCTGGTGGTGGACCGCTACATCAAGGCGTGCGCCCCCGACACTGAAGCCCTGGAAAAAAGCTTCGGCCTCGAGTGCATCGCTGTATTGCCCCTGAGCGCCGAACTGCGCCTGAATGTGAAAAACCAGGGCCAGACCCTGTTTGCCCTGGCCCCGCGTGAACCTTTGACCCAAGCCGTGCGCACCTTGGGCGAGCGCCTGGCAAAACGCTCAGAGGGTTTGGCAAAACCGTCTATGCGCTGGTTTGAACGCTTCCTGGGGTCGGGACGATGAACGGCGAAAAACTGTTTGGTGGCCCAGCCCGCGCCGCGGGTGGCAACAGCGATCACGATGGCCTGAAGCTGGTGCTGCACCGCTACATCATCGACGCCATCGAGGAGTCGGGTAAAAACCTGCTCGAAGGCACGCGCCAGTCCCTGGCGCAATTTGTCATCGACAAGGTCTCCGAATACATCACGCGCATGCGCCTGGCGATCTCGCGTTATGAGATGGAGCGCCTGGCCGAAGAAATCGTCGACGAACTCACCGGTTTCGGCCCGCTGGAAGTGCTGCTACGTGACCCCTCGGTGACGGAAATCCTGGTCAACGGGCCACATCGGGTGTTTATCGAGCGCGATGGCTTGCTGCACCAAAGTGACCTGCGTTTCATCGACGACCACCACGTGGAGCGCGTGATGCAACGCATCCTTGCGCCGCTGGGTCGACGCCTGGATGAGTCCTCGCCGATGGTGGATGCGCGCTTGCCCGACGGCAGCCGGGTCAACGCGATCATCCCGCCGATTGCCTTGGACGGGCCGTGCCTGTCGATTCGGAAATTCCGCAAGGACATGCTCAAGAGCAGCGACCTTGTGGCCATGCAGACCATTGACCAAAGCATTTTCGAGTTCTTCCAAGAGGCCGTGGGCAAGCGCTGCAATATCCTGATCAGCGGCGGCACCGGCACCGGCAAGACCACCCTGCTGAACATCCTCAGCCAGTTGATCAACCCCCATGAACGCCTGGTGACCATCGAAGACGTCGCCGAGTTGCAATTGGGCCACCCGCACGTGGTACGCCTGGAAACCCGCCCGCCCAACGCCGAAGGCCATGGTGAAGTGCGCTCCAGCGACTTGATCCGCAATGCCCTGCGGATGCGCCCGGACCGCATCATCCTCGGGGAAATCCGTGGCGTAGAAGTGCTCGACGTGATGACGGCCATGAACACCGGCCACGACGGTTCCATGAGCACCGTGCACGCCAACAATGCCCAGGATGCCCTGCTGCGCCTGGAAACCCTGGTGGGGTTGACCGGTCGTGTGGTCGCGGAAAAAACCCTGCGCCAAATGATCTGCGCCGCGCTGGACGTGATCATCCAACTGACACGCATGCCCGATGGCCGCCGTTGCGTCAGCGAAGTGGTGGAAGTGGTCGGCGTGCGCGAAGACGTGTATGTCACCAACACCCTGTTCCGCCTGGACCGGCGCACCGGCTTCGGTTTCCTGCGTGAAGCGATTAACCCGGCCGGCGACAAACTGCGCCGTGAATCGGCCTTGCAATCCTAGGGAGCACCAGATGACCGGACCTGTGCTGCTCCTTATCTGCCTGTTGCTGATCATCCTGTCGCTTTGGCAGTTTCAGCACGGCCTGCGCAAGGCCCAGACGGACCGTGTGCTGGAACGTCTGGGCGACGGTCAGCCCGAAGTACAGGAAGCCAACACCAGCTGGACGGGCCTTGAGCGCATGTTTCAGCGTGCCGGGCTGGGCAAACCCACGGACCGCCTCGGCCTGTGGCTGAGCGCCTGGGTAATCGGCGCACTGCTGGGCTGGCTGCTTGCCGATGGGTTTGGCCTGATTGCAATGATCATCGGGCCGCCCCTGTTCCTGCGGGTGTACATCAGCTGGCGCTATCAACGCCGCGTGCAACGCATGGTCGAGCAACTGCCGCAGTTGCTCGACCACAGCGTGCGCAGCCTCAAATCCGGCAGGACCCTGGCGGACGCGGTACTGGGCGGTGTCGAGAGCGTTGAAGACCCGCTCAAGGATGCCATGGGTCGGGTGCAGCGCAATGTGCGCATGGGCGTCAGCCTGCCGGACTCGGTCAGCGACTTCGCGGAGTTCTACGAACAGGATGAATTCCGCCTCTTCGCCCTGGGCCTGAAGGTCAACCACCGCTACGGCGGCAATGCCAGTGAGCTGCTGGAAAACCTGATCAAAATGATCCGCGAACGGGAACAGGGCTCCCGTCAGCTCAGGGCGATGACCGGCGAAACCCGCATGACCGCCTATGTGCTGGGTGGGCTGCCGATCCTGATCGTGGGCTACTTCATCATGGTTAATCCCGACTACCTGATGACCATGTGGAACGACAGTACGGGGCGCATCATGCTGTTCAGCGCGTTGGCCATGGACATCTGCGGCACCTTGCTCATGTGGCGCATGCTGAGGAGTGTCTGAGATGGTGCTGCTGGCGTGCGCCTTGTTGTTGCTCGCCGCCTTGGTGCTGGTGGGCGGCCAGTTGCTTGAAAATCGCCGGCGTGATCGCCGGGTGGCTGAACGCCTGCAAGGGCGCATGGGCGCAGATGCCAAGCTCGGCACCCTCATGCGCCAACTCGGCGGGAGCACGCTGGCCCAACGTTCGATCAGCCTGGACAACGAGACCCAGGTGCTGCTCAACCGCATCGGTTGGCGCAAGGCCAGTCAACGCTCGTTGTTTGCGGCCTTTCAGATCGGCTTGCCCATCGTGCTCTTGAGCCTGGCCTTCCTCGGCCAACAGATTTTTTTCCCCGAAATGCACCCCGCCTGGATTGCGCCCGTGTTTGGCCTGGGTATCGGCTACCTCCTGCCTAAACGCGTGCTGGCCGCCGCCGCCAAGCATCGTCAGCAGACCATCGCCAAGGAAATTTCTACGTTCATTCCGCTGCTGCGCATCCTGTTCGAGTCGGGCATGGCGGTTGAACAGTCGCTGCGCGTCATGGGCACCGAAGCCCAACGCTTGCTGCCCCAACTCACGCACGAGCTGCGCCTGATCCTGGCACGGGTCGACTCCGGGTTGGAGCTGGGCGAAGAACTGGGCAAGACCGCGCGCTTGCTGGACGTGGATGAATTCACCGACACCAGCATCATCCTCCAACAATTGATCCAGCAGGGCGGCGGCGCGATGAAGTCCCTGCTAGCGCTCAAGCAATTGCTCGACGACCGGCGCCTGACTCGCCTGCAGGAATACATTTCAAAGATGTCGGCAAAAATGTCGGTGGTGATGATGGTGTTTCTGTTCCCCGCTCTGCTGATCGTGCTCGGCGGTCCGGCCTTTATCGGCATCGCCCGTGCATTGGCCCATTTTTGAGGAGGTGTTGATGAAAGTTCTGATTGCAGGCCTGGCCCTGCTGACACTCGGCGGCTGCGCCACCCATGGCCAATCACCCTGGGCAGCGTTGACCTCACCGGGCAGTTGCGCCAAACCGAGTTCGGAGCAGGAGTTGGCGCTCAACCTCTCCGATGACTTGGCCAATGAAGGCAAGCTGCACGCCAGCCTGGCCAACCTGGAAAGCCTGCCCGACGGCTTGCCTCAAGTGCGCCAGCGTAAGGCACGCAATTACCGCCTGCTCGGACGTAGCGAGGCAGAACCGTTGTACCGCAGCCTGCTCGGTACGTGCATGACCGCCGAAGGCGAGCACGGCCTGGGGCAACTGGCGGCTGCCAAGGGCGACAATGGCCTGGCCATGGCCCACCTGCAACGGGCGGCGCAGCTGGCGCCGACTGATGAAAAGATCCGGAATGACTTGGGCGTGGTGTACCTCAATCAACTGCGCATGGAAGAGGCCCGCTTTGAATTCATGACCGCCATCGAACTCAAGCAAGGCGATCCGCTGGCCGCCGTCAACCTGGTAACGCTGTTGATCTACCAAGACGATTGGGGGCAAGCGGCCAAGGTCGTCAGCCAGCTGGGCCTGAGCCGCGAGCAGGTCACCGATGCCCAGGCCCGCGCGGAAAAACTCAAGGGTGCCCGCACGCCGGCGCGCAAAGTCGCGACGGTCCGTGATGCCCTGCCGGTGACCCTCAAGTAAGGAGTGATCGATGAAAGCACATTACCTGATCGGCCTCGCGCTGCTACCGCTGGGCGCCCTGGCCATCGAACCCGGCCCGTCGTCCCCGCAGCAGGCGGAAACCGAGAACTGGATGGCCTTGCAGATCAACGGGCGGGCCGCTTCGCCGACGCCACAAAGGGCCACCCCCGCAGAACGGGAGCAGTCCTTGCAGCGCTGGTTGGACAGTCACAAGCATCCGATTCCAGAGTTTTTTGAATCGGAGTCGGGTGGGGGTTCCAAAGGCGGCAAGAGTCAATGACGCTCAGTGGGCGGTCACCCGCTGGCGCATCGCCGAGTTGCTCGGCGACAACGCCAGTGCCAGTTGGGTACGGTTATGCATATGCGTCAGGCGCAGCACCTGGGACACGTACAGCTTGACGGTATTCTCGGTGATCCCCAACTCGCAGGCGATCTGGTAGTTGGTCTGGCCCTTGCCCACCAAGCGCGCAACGTCCAGCTGGCGCGGTGACAGCTGATTGAAGATGGTCGGTATCTCCAGCGGCCCGGTTTCTTCAGCGGTCAGTTCGGCATCGTCCGCCAAGCCGGCGCCAGGGCTACGGCGCACTTTGTCGAGGTCCTGGTACAAGTCATTGATCGATTCGGAAAGGTACTGCAACTTCTGGTTCAGGTGCCCCAGTTGCAGCTCTTTCTGCCGCTCCTCCAATGCCGCTTCCTGGCGCTGGAGGCCTTCGAGCAACTCATCGAGATTGATCGGCTTCTGGTAGTAGTCCGAGATCCCCGCGCGCAGGGCCTTGATCACGTCCTGTTTGTCGGCCCGCCCGGTGAGCATGATGGCCTCGAACGCCCGTTGCTTGCCCGCCACCTTTTGCATGGCCTGCACCAGCTCGATGCCGTCCATGTCCGGCATGTGCAGGTCGCACAGCACCAGGCCGATCTCGGCGTCTTCGCTGAAGCGCTGCAAGGCGTGTCGGCTGGACTCACAAGGGACGCAACGGTAACCCCTGCTTTCAAGAAATTCGCAGAGCTCTTCCACGATCAATGGCTGATCGTCGACCACGAGCACTTTTACCGCCGAGGTAAGCTTGTTCACGCGTTACTCCATGCCTGGCCAGCCAAAAGATTGACCTATCCCTTTTAACGAAGATTCCTACACATCCACCCAA
Organism: Pseudomonas sp. P7759; assembly: GCF_013386445.1. Classification (NCBI taxonomy): domain Bacteria; kingdom Pseudomonadati; phylum Pseudomonadota; class Gammaproteobacteria; order Pseudomonadales; family Pseudomonadaceae; genus Pseudomonas; species Pseudomonas sp. P7759. The sequence goes on along the minus strand of NZ_JACART010000047.1, from coordinate 70,552 downwards.
TAAACGTAGACCTACTTTCCGACTATGTACATAGCAATAGAGGCCTTGTGCGACTAATGGATCCAAAGCCAGTACAGCGCAAACCCTGTCAATACAAATGGAGCAAAAGGCTGCTTTGTTGACGCTCCCGCAGGCTGTACCTTCCGGCGCGCGCTAAGCCTTTGACAGATAAGCACCCAGGCGCCCTGGAACACGGCGGCACCGATCAACGACCACAACAAAACATCCAGATTGCTCGCCAGGGCCAGCGCGCCCAGCAGCTTTACATCCCCCGCACCAAAGCGGCCCAGCGCGTACCCCGGCAAGGTCAGCAACAGCGCCACGGCAAAGGCCCAGCCGCCGTCCCCGGCGGGCGCCCCCAACCAGGTCGTGCCCGTCCACACCAGGTAGATCAACGCCAACAGCGCCGTCCCCAGGGTCAGGCTATTGGCGATTTGCCGTTGACGCATGTCCTGCAACGCACAGAGCCCCAGCCAGAGCAGTATCACCACGCTATGGATCACGTAAAAAACATCCCTTTTCTCTGAATGATTCTATGCTGATATCAAGTAGTAGCCGTCAGGGTAGACGCAGTCATGAAAACAGGCCTCCCTAGAAAGCAAAAAGGTGCAGCAGCGATTGAGTTCGCCCTGGTCTTCGGGATCTTTTTTGCGGTGTTCTATGGGTTGATCAGCTATAGCCTGCCGCTGCTGATGTTGCAGTCGTTCAATCAAGCAGCAGCGGAGGGCGTGCGCCAAGCCATGGCGGTGGACCCGGTAGCCGCCGGCACGGCCTACAACGCGCAGGTGACTGCACGGGCCAAAACCACAGCGTTAAACCAGTTGAAATGGATACCGGCCAGCTTCCGGTTTTCCGAAGACCTTGTCACCGCCACCTACAACAGCAACAAACTGACCGTCACCATCAAATACCCCACCAACCGGCTCTATTCAGTGTTCCCCGCGCTGGTGTTACCGGGCATCGGCACTGTGCCGAATCTGCCGGCCAACCTGTTGGTCAGTTCGAGTCTGCAACTTTGACCTCGGGGGACAAGCTTTTCGGGCGCCTGCTCGGCCGCAGCAGCGCGCCCGCACTCGATACTCCTGGCACGCCCATGCCGGGACTGCACCTGCAACTGGACGCTCAGGGCCATGTGCTGGGCATCAGTGGAACCCTGCGCTCACTGCTCGCCCAACATGACCCTCGCCCATTGCTGCGCGATTTGTTGTGCGCCAGCAGCGCGTTGAGCATCGAAGGCCATCCCGCCGACTGGCAACGCCAGAGCCTGGACCTGGACTTCCAGGGTAGCGCCGGCCAGATCCTGCACACCCGTGGCTGGATCGAGCCCCAGGGCGACGGCTGGAGCCTGCACCTGCAAGACGTCAGCGACTTGCTGGCCGGCCGGCAACTGGCCCAGCACCGCGAACAGAACCATCAGCTCGCCTGCCAGATGAGCGAACAGTTGCGGGCGTGCAGCCTGGCCCGCCTGCCCGAGGTGTTCAACGAACACCTGCGCAGCCTGGCCCAGCGCTGGCGGATCCCCTGCGTGGCCATGGCTTTGCTCGATGAAGAAAACCAGGGCTGGCGGATCTACAACAGCTACGCCGCCCACGATGCGCCCGCCTTATGGCAGACCGGCCAGTCACTGGGCACCAGCCTGGACAGCGCCAATGGCAACATGCCGTTGAGCCTGGCCCAGGGGCGCGGCGACAACCCGCGCGTGCAAGGCATTTTCGGCAATGCCGATGGATTCCTGGTGCCTTACCGTGACAGCCAAGGCGTCGCCGCCTGGTTGCTCTGCGGCTTTTACAGCGGCCAGCAGCACACCAGCGATCGCGACTGGCTGAACCTCACCGCAGCCCTCGCTGCCCCGTTGCTGAGTCGCTTGCGCGAGCAACGCTACCACCAACAGCTCGACCGCATGGAAGCCTTGCAAGGCCTGCTCGGTACCGGCTGGTGGGAACTGCTGCCGGCCACCCAGGAAATCCAGCTGGCCCCGCAATTGCTGCACAGCCTCAGCCCGGAGGACGGCCCAACCCGCCAGCCGCAGAGCCAATGGCTTGAACTGATCCACCCCGCCGATCGCCAGGCGCTCAACAGCCGCCTGAACGACCTGCAAGCCCTGGGCAAACCTCTGCTGACCAGCGTACGCCTGCAACGCACCGACGCAGAACAAAACCCCCTGTGGTATCGCGTTCAAGGCCAGGTGCTGGGCGTGGGCGATAACCGGCGCTGGATCGGCTTCATGCTCGACATCAGCGACATCAAGAACCAGCAACTGCAAGCCGCCGCTGCCCATGCGCGCCTGGACAACCTGATCGCCAGTTCACCGGCGGTGATCTACGTGCAGCGCTATGTCAGTGGCGCCCTGCTCCCGGCCTTCTTCAGCGACAGCCTGCTGCCGCTGCTGGGTTGGACCCTGGCCGACTGCAACCCCGACAGCCTGGCTTCACTGATCCACCCCGAAGACCGCGAACTGTACTTCGAGCGCAGCCGCCAGTTGCTGCGCGAAGGCAGCGTGCGCAGCCGTTACCGCCTGCGTGACAAACAGGGCCATTACCACTGGCTGCTAGACGAAGCCAAGCTGTTGCGCGATGACCTCGGCCTGCCGGTGGAAGCCGTCGGTCTGTGGCTGGATGTCACCGAGGCGACCCTGGCCGCCGAACAGATCAAACAGAGCGAAGAGCGCTACCGCATCCTGGTCGAAGACTCCCCGGCGATGATCTGCCGCTATCGCCCGGACCTGACCCTGACCTTCGGCAACACACCGCTGGCCAACTACCTGGAATGCCCGCCGGCGCAATTACCGGGGCTGAACCTGGGGCACTGGCTGTCCGACGAACAACGCCAGGCCTTTGTGCAACGCATCGCCCGATTGAGCCCGGAATTCCCGGTCAGCACCGCCGAAATCAGCCTGCAATTGCCCGGCCGCGAACATGCCTGGTGGGTGTGGTCGGACCGTGGTGTGTTCGACGAACAGGGCACGCTGGTGGAGGTGCAAGCAGTGGGTCGCGACAACACCGAAGTGCGCCGCTCCCAGCAGCAACTGACGCAAAGCGCCAAGATGGCCACCCTCGGCGAAATGGCCACGGGCCTGGCGCATGAGATCAACCAGCCGCTGAACGTGATGCGCATGGCCATCGTCAATGTGCTCAAGCGCCTGAGCAACGGCGATGCACAAGTTGACTACCTCACCGAAAAGCTCCAGCGCATTGATACCCAGGTACAGCGCGCAGCGCGGGTGGTGGACCACATGCGCGTGTTCGGGCGCCGCTCGGAAATCGAGCAACAGCCCTTCGACCCCTCACAGGCAGTGGAAGGCACCCTGTCACTGCTCGGCGAAGGCCTGCGCGGCAAGGGCGTGGATCTGCGCATCACGCCTGCGGACTTCACGGTGCAGGTCAAAGGGCATATCGACCAGCTTGAGCAAGTGCTGATCAACCTGATGGTCAATGCCCGTGATGCGCTGTTGAGCAAACGGGAAAAGGCTCCCGAGTTCCGCCCGTGGATCGCCGTGCATTGCGAGCATGACAGCGGGCATATTCGGATCTGGGTGGAGGACAATGGCGGCGGTATTGACCCTCGGTTGCTGGAGCGGATCTTCGAGCCGTTCTTCACCACCAAGCCGATTGGCGTGGGCACGGGGCTGGGCTTGTCGGTGAGCTACGGCATTGTGGAAAACATGGGCGGACGCCTGAGCGTCGCCAATGGGGAGCACGGCGCAAGGTTTTGTGTGGAGTTGCCGGTGAGTCAGATCACCAGGTAGGCGCGGCCCATGTGGCAACTGAGATTGGCGCCGACTTCGGCATTGCCCAGGCTGATGCCCAACGCCGAGAGCAAGGTGTTGACGATGGGGTCGAGTATCGGCGACAGCACGTTCTGCACAAGGCCCACCACCGAACTGATGATGGTCGCCAGCGCATTGGTAACGGTGCCGTTCGCCGGGTTGGGTGTGCTCCCGCCTGGCGGTACGTAGGTGACCTGCAGCCCCTTCAATGTATCTCCCAGGCTATAAAGGATATCGGCGGTGCCGGGTGCTTTTTTGTAGGTCGGCGTCGTGTTCATTTCGGCCACGGGTAAAAACAGCATCGGGTTGGTTTGCGCGGCCACGGTAGACAGCGCCTTCAAATTCAACCCCCCGCCTACACCCGCTGTACGCGGACCGCAGATCAGCGTCAGCACAATGCAATAGCGTTCGCCAAAGTCGATCAGCCTGACCGGTTGCACGGTGACCGGTGCCAGTGAGGAAAATGCGGCAACCGGGTCAACATAACCTACGCCCAATGTAGCCAGCGCGGTGGTGGTCTTTACCGTCAACGACTTGGTGGCAGGCGTGGCGCAGTTGTAGTCCGTGACAAAGCTTTGCGCACTGCCCGCCTCGATATAAATGGACAGTGTTTGAGTGATGTCGACGTCCGTGACATTGCACGCCACCAGGCACAAGACACCGCCGACCACCGCTGGAATATTCAGGTTCAAAAGACCGCTGACCACCTTCGACACCGGCGTACCCAGCCCGGAAAGGATCGACGTGACACCCGACACCACCTTGATGATCGGCGCATCAATCGTGACCAAGGTACGTACCTGGGCAGTTCGCACAAAGATCTGATCCGTCGGCGGGTTATTCAAAAGCCCCGCCTTGGCCTTGGCCGGATTGCCAATCGCCGACAACTGCGGTGGTTCGATGACTTTGGTCTGGATCGAAACGGTGCCGACCAGCGGGATATTGACCTTGGCTGCCGCGCTCACTGCGTTCTTGCTACTGGAGAGTTGCGCCACGGTTTCCAGCAACTGAAATAACTGAACACTGGTATTCAAGGCGGCCGCGGGCGTTCCGGTGGCGAGTTTCAGCAAGTCTCCCACCTTCAAAAGCTCGGTATCTGGCGCAATGGCTTTCACGGCAATCAAATCGTTGATGACCGCCGTGGCGACCGAGCCGTTTTTTTGCAGGACCGTCACGGCGGCATCGAGCAGTCGTCTGGCGGAGACAGCGGTGCTCAGAAGCGCGTCGTAGTCACCCGCCGTGACTTTCAATTCAATCGCCAATTGATCCAGATAACTGAGCAGATTCACGTTGGTCGTCAGCAAGCCATTCCAGCCCGCTGCCGTCAGCGACAGGCTACCGCCCAACAGATTGCCGATGACCATGTTCAGTAATGGGGAATTGGCCGAGTTCACAGAGGCCAGGCTGCTGCGAATCGTCAGTTGTGCCACCGGTGGCCCAGTCGCAGCCACGGCGGTGGCGCTCAAGTTCGTCCGGGTGGCGATCGGCGCGCCACTGAACAGGTTCCAGAGGCCGCTGGCGAGACTCGTCATGACGCTGCGGGTCGCAATGACGCGTACGGCGTCGTTCTTGGTCGCATCAACGGCAAACACGCGGATATTGCTGGCATTGGTGGTCAAGGTGCCGCAGGTCACAGCCAAACCCCGACTGTTGTCGCCAGCGACCACAGTGAAGCCGTTGCGCGCAGCGTTTTCCTTGGCGTAATCATTGGCCGTGGCGGTGGGCGTACACAGGCCGCCCCGACCGGCGGCTTCCAACGCAGCGGTGTCGGCGATCAATTGCAACCTGCGCTTTTCCAGGTAGAGGCGACCGCTGTCCACCGCCAGCAGCATAAACACCATGGCCACCGCCAGGGTGCCTGCCGCCATCAAGCCAATCGCACCACGTTGCCGGGAACCAAGTCGGGGAGACATCAGGCACTCCTTAGCACTTACTCTCCGTCGTTGGGTTGGAGTGTAGACAAGGCTTCGGGTGCGCGCTGGCCAGTCGCCACATTGGCGACTGGCGGAAGGTATTTCTAGTGCGGAGGGTAGCTGGCGAGGACGCGGGTGACGGTGGTGCGGATGGCTTTATCACGATCCTGGGGGTTGGGCGAGGTGGCCATCATCTGTTCGTCGCTACCGCGCCACACCAGCTTGCCGTCCTTGCCGTCGAGCAGGTCGATCTGGATGGTGGCGACTTTGTAGGTGATGTTGCGCGTTTCGTTGTACATCGGCGCGCCCCAATAGCCGTTCCATGGGCCGCCCCAGGCGCCGCCGTAGTTGGTGGTGACTTGTTGCTGGCGGTCTTCGACGATCAGGTAGGCCTGTACATTCAGATCAGCCTTGCTGCCCGGCGCCGCTGGGCGCAGGCCGCGCTGGTCGAGTTGTTCGCCCACGGCCTGGCGGATGCGCTGTTCGGTGAGGTCACTCTTGATGCGCGGATCATCCGGACGATATTGCAGCGCCGGGTCTTTCCAGGCCCAACTGCGGTAGGCACCGAAGTCCCGGCTGGCGTCAAAATCGTGGTTGACCTGGCTGGTCTGGCAACCGCCCAGCAGCACTGCAAAAGCAAGCATAGCGATACGACGAAACATGGTTTTTCTCCAAAGAGCGAACCGCGCTAAAGATGAGAGTAGCTGTTAACTGGGAGGATACGCCGTCATCGCCTTTTGCACCGCCTGGCGCAAGGCATCTCCCCGCTCACTGAGGCTTCCCTGGCTGCCGGTTTCCGCACTGGCACTCCACACCGGCTGGCCGGTGCGGGCATCGAACAGGTTGACGCGAACCACCACGACCTGCACTTCATAGGTGCGCACGATCGGCACCGAGTTGTACATGCCATAACCATTGCCATAGCGGTTGTAGCCGCCGTAACCGTAGCCGTAGTCGTCCTGGACCTGCTTGAGGCGCTTCTCCAGGCGCACATCGGCGCTGACAAACAGGTCTGCCGGGCGATTGTCATGCAAGGGGCGCAGCCCGCGCTGGTCAAGGGCACCGCTGACCGCTTCGGCAATCTGCGCCGAATCCGCCCAGGCCGTGCCCGCCGGCAACTGGCCGTTGCGCCAGGCCCAATTGCGGTAGGCGCCGTAGTCGCGCACGGGCGCCGGGTAGGCGCTGGCATCAAAGGTATTGGCCGCCTGGGGCGGCGCCGGAGGAATCGGCGCCGAAGCGGCAACATAGGGGTTCGGGCTGGAACACGCGCCCAAACCGAGGGACAACAGGATCAAACAGAGACGACGCATTTCGACCTCCGCAGACTGGGCCGCTTAAACCGGACGGCAGATCCAGTGCAAATAACGCCCAAGTCCGGCAAAGCTTGGGTGACGACGGTGAGCGAGTTCCATCTCCAAAAGGTCCTGCAAATTGGCGCGGGCCTGGAATTCCACCGGCATATAGTCGTGGAACACCCGCACGCCGCTTTGGCTTTCGACCTGCCAAAGGCCATCGAGTTGCGCCGCCAACTCACGGGGATCGAGGGGTTGTTGCGGCGTCAGGCTCTGCTTTTCGCCGGCCATGTCGTTCTTGCGCATTTTGCGGAAGTGGCCTTTGAGCAGGTTGCGGTAAATCAGCGCATCGCGGTTGTAGAACGCCAGCGACAGCCAGCCGCCGGGCACCGTGAGCTGGTGCAGCACCGGCAGGATCGCGTGGGGCTCGGCCAGCCATTCCAGCACGGCGTGGCACAGCACCAGGTCGTAAGGCTCAGTGAGTTGGCCGAGCAGGTCTTGCCAGGGCGCATGGATAAAGGTGGCAGTCTGCCCGGCATCGGCGAAGCGTTGGCGGGCGCCTTCGAGCATCGGCTCGGCGGGCTCGGCCAGGGTGACCTCATGGCCTTGTTCGGCCAACCACAGCGACATATGGCCCAGGCCCGCGCCGATATCCAGCACGCGCAAAGGGCGTTTCGGCAGCGCTTCGGTCAAGTCGGCCTGGAGCACCGCCAGGCGAATCGCGCCTTTGGCACCGCCGTAGATTTTCTCGGCGAAACGCGTGGCCAGCTGGTCGAAATGACGATCACTCATGGGCAAACCGCCGTTCACTGTCGGCCAACTTGGCGCGCACCACCTCGTTCATGTCCAAGCCCAACTCGCTGCACAACAACAGAAGATACAGCACGATATCGCCGACTTCCTGCCCGGCATGGGCGAGTGTGTCGGCCGGCAGTTGGCGCGACTGGTCTTCGGTCAGCCATTGGAAGATTTCCACCAGCTCGGCCATTTCCACGCTGGCGGCCATGGCCAGGTTTTTTGGGCTGTGGAATTGTTTCCAATTGTTGGTATCGCGGATGCGGTGCAGGCGTTCGGTGAGGTGTTCGAGGTTCATGCGGCAGGCTCCTGAAGGTGGATAGCTTCGGGCCGAAAGCGCCGGAAGGCAAGTTAATCCACCACACTGAACTCGATCCTGGCCGTCTGCCCCGCCTCGTCCAACACACTCAACTGGTAGCGGCCCAGGCGCTCGAAACTGGTGTTGATAAAGTCCTGGTTGGCGCTATCCCCCAGCGGCGCGCCATTGAGGAACCACCAGCGTCGCCCGCTGCCTCCCAAGGCGGAGATTTTCAGGCGCAGGGGCTGTTGGCTGGCGGCGGGCAGGCGCAGTTGGTCGCCTTCGCGCACGCCGACAATCGACAACGGCGACGACGCCGCCAATGCCGGAGGCGGGCACTCGGGATCGGCGGCCGGGATACGCGCTTCACGGCGCTCGACCCGTGGCAGCCAGGGTTCCAGCGGCGCGGGCCACAGGGCGATGTTTTTCGGCTCGGCGCCGGGGCAATGGGCGTCGACCCGCAAGCCCTTGGCATTGACCCACACGCTTTCCATCAAACCCACGCTCAACGGCTGGTCCAGTGCCTGCAAGGTGGGCGGCGTAGTGTTATCCAGGGTCCAGGCAAAACGCTGGCGCCGGCAATTGGGGTCACTGCGGCTCATGGGCTGGCCCAGCGGCCAACAGATCGCCGCCACACCGACATTGGCCGGCACCGGTTTGACGGGGGCGCTGATACCACGCTGGCTGTCGCGGTTGGTCAGCACATCATGCACCTGCAACATCAACGGCGCGGCCGAGGCCAGGCCGAACTGGCCCGGCACCGGCGTGCCGTCCGGGCGGCCGATCCACACGCCGATCAAATAACGCGGGCCCACGCCGATGGCCCAGGCATCGCGAAAACCGTAGCTGGTGCCGGTTTTCCAGGCCAGCACCGGGCGTTGCACCAGTTCGGCACGCGGGTCGCGGTCGGGCCGCGCCTGGCCGCTGAGGATGCGCCGCACAATCCAGGCGGACCCTGGCGACAGTAACGGCCGTTCCCTGAGCGTATCGTCCGGCTGCAATCGAATAGTGGCGCTCCTGCCGTCCCGGGCGAAGGCACTGTAGCCGCTCACCAGGTCTTCGAGGCGACTGCCTGCGCCGCCCAGGATCAACGCCAGGTTCGGTTCGGCCAACGCCGGCAGCGCCAAGGGCACGCCGCCGATGCGCATTTGCGCAGCAAAGCGCTTGGGCCCATAGGCCTCCAGCAACTGCACCGCCGGCAGGTTGAGCGAACTCGACAGTGCCGTACTCGCCGGCACTGCACCGGTAAACCCCATGGAGAAGTTGCCCGGCCGATAATCGCCATAACGCCGGGGCACATCCTGCAACAAGGATTCAGAGTGGATCAGCCCATCATCCAGGGCCATGCCATAGAGGAATGGTTTCAGGGTGGAACCCGGCGAACGCAAGGCGCTGATCATGTCCACGTGGCCGAAGCGCTTGGCATCGTTGATATCCACCGAGCCAAGGTAAGCACGTACGGCCATGCTTTCCTCCTCCACCACCAGGATCGCAGCGGACGTGTGCTCCGGCAGCCGCGCGCGCCAACCCAGCAGCAGGTCTTCAAGACGGCGTTGCAACGTGGCATCCAGGGTGGTGCGAATCAGCGGCGGGCTGTCGGGGCGGTTCAGGCGGCGCGCTAGCAAGGGCGCCAGGCTCGGCTCCAGGCGTGGGGCGAGCAGCAGCGGTTCTTCCAGGGCTTCATCGACGGCCGATTGTGGCCAGACCTGGAACTCCGCGAGGCGGCGCAGCACTTTGTCGCGGGCTTGCTGGGCACGTTGGGGATGGCGATCCGGGCGCAGACGGCTGGGCGCCTGGGGCAGCACGGCGAGCAAGGCGGCTTCGGCGTGGGTCAGTTGCCCAGGGGATTTGCCCAGGTACGCCCAACTGGCCGCCGCCACACCCTGCAACGTGCCGCCAAACGGTGCGCGGTTCAGGTAGAGGTTGAGGATTTCGGCCTTGGACAGGTGCCATTCCAACTGCGCCGTGCGCCACAACTGGCGCAACTTGCCGTGGAAGGTGCGTGAATGCGGATCGAGCAAGCGCGCCACCTGCATCGACAAGGTGCTTCCGCCCGACACCACCCGCGCGCCCGTGAGGTTCTGCCAGGTCGCCCGCGCCAGCGCCAGCGGGTTCACGCCGGGATGCTGGTAGAACCAACGGTCCTCATAGGTGAGCAGCGCGTCCAGGTAATACGGCGATACTTCGCTGGTTTGCACCGGGTAGCGCCACACGCCATTGGCATCGGCAAACCGCCACAACGGCGTGCCATCCTCGGCCAGTACCACCCGCGCCAGGTCATCCTTGGGCAAGGGGAGCGGCCAGATGCGGTCGGCCAGCCACAGCAAGGCCACCACCAACAACAGGCCGGCCAGTGTCCAACGGGCAACTAAACGCAAACTCAAACGGGCAAACCTCTATGCTGGTAGGGAACTAGCCTGTTGCAATAACAACCAAAGGCACAGATACGCCCACCTTCTCATCAGGACACACATATGCAGGTAGAAAGCTTTTTCGAATGGTTGGGCCAGGCGCTCGGTTCCATCATCCGTTTTATCGTCGACGGCCTCAGCGGCCTGTTCGGTGCACTGACCAATGCCGGCGGCAACTTCATCGATGGCTTGTCCCGCACCTTGGGCATGGACACCTCGATCATCAGCATCATCACCCTGATCATCGGCCTGATGCTGCTGTACTCGGCGGTGCGCGCCTTCATGCGGGCGTCGATCATCATGGGGATTATCTGGTTACTGTTGGGCCTGTGGCTACTGAGCTGGGTTGTCCACTAACCCAAAAACACCACAAATCCCTTGTGGGAGCGGGCTTGCTCGCGAATGCGGTGAGTCAGTCATAGATGCGCTGACTGATACTCCGCATTCGCGAGCAAGCCCGCTCCCACATTTGAACCCCACTTCAAATTGAGACCTTCACCGCCCCTTGATCACCAGATCCGCCGGCGTCTCCCCTACCGCCTGCCAGTTCGGCCGGTACATCGACTCCACTTGCGGCGATGGCACACGGTAAGTACCCGGTGTCACGGCACGCGCCAGGTACAGCAGGTGCGTGGAGCCGGAGCCTTCCAGGTTGATCGCCGCCACGTAGCGGTCATCACGGAACTCCTGGTGCTTGAGTGATGCGTTCTGCATCGACTCACGCCACTCCTTCACTTGGCTGCTGGCGTTTTCCAGGCTGGCGGCGCTTTGCGCCAGGTTCTGGTTCTCCAGTTCCAGGCCCGCCGGCAACAGGTCCACCACCAACGCATCCGGCACCCGCTGCTTGGCGCTGACCGCCAAATGCACCAGCACCAGATCGCCACTGTTGAGGCTGCGCAGGTTCAACGGCTGGCCGTTCATGCCCAGGTATTCGCGGCGGATGCTCAGGTTGTCGCCACCCGGTGCCGGTGGCACCTGTGGATAACCCGAAATCGTCAGTTGCTGGTACACCGGCGTCTCACCCTGATTGCTCAAGGTCAGATCACTGGACAACCACTTGCCCTCCAATTCCAGCGTCGACTGCTGAGTGTTCAGTTCCTGCACACCGCCACTGCCCGTCAATGACACTTGCCAGTTCGCATCAGGCTTGGCAAACCCGAGGCGCCCGGCCAGGAACAGCGAGTTGCGCTCCTGGGTCGACAAATACGGGCTGACCGCGAGTTGATCCGACAGCGTGAACAAGCGCTCCTCACGCTTGCCCTTGGCCAAGTCGTTCTCTTCCAGCAAGGCCAGGATCATCGCCTGGTCGCGCAACGGGCTGCCGTAGTCGGCCAGCCATTCATTGGCATTGCGTTGCGCGGCCAAGCCAGCGAGCAAGGCTTGGTCCGCACGCGGCTGGTCGCCCATCTTCTGCAACGCGATAGCCAACTGCACCAGCGGCAGACCGGAGCGCGCATCACTGCGGCGCTCAAAGATGCTGCGCAACGCGCCCAACGGCGCCTGCTGACTGCGCGCCAGCACCATGCCCGCGTAGGCCTGCACGGCAAAGCGGGTGTGGTCGGCGTTGTCGCTGTAGTCGACGTCGATCAGGTTGCGTTCCTGCACGTAGCGCAGCAGACGCTCGCTCGCCTTTTTCAAGGCTTCAGGCGGCACCGCGAAACCCTGGTCGCGAGCGCGCAGCAGGAAGTCGGTGACGTAAGCCGTCAGCCAATATTCCTCTTCGCCATCCGCGCCCCACAACCCGAAGCTACCGTTGTAGCGCTGCATGCCCAGCAGGCGTTCGATGCCCAGCTCGATCTTGCGTTTGCGTTCGCTGTCCGACTCGCCTTTGATCGACAGGCGTTTGAGCAATGCATCGTCGGCATACAGCGACGGGTACAGGCCGCTCGCGGTCTGCTCCAGGCAACCGTAGGGATAGGCCTTGAGCGCACTGATCTGCGCACCGAGGTTCAGCGGCGGCCGACTCGACAGGCTCAGCAGCGCCTGGCGCCCCGAGGCGTCGAACTGATCCAGCGTCCCCGCCGGCAAGCTCCACGGTTGATCCTTCAGCACCGCGCGATAGTGCTTGAGCAGCGCCGGATAAGCCGGGCGCACGCCCAGGGTCCATTCGCGCGTAAACGGCGGCAGGTTCTCACCCGGCAGGTCCAGGCCATTCACCGTCACCTTGACCTTGCCCTGCCCCAACCCGCCCCAGGCTTTCACCGGGATACGCAGGGTGGTGCGCTGGCCTTGCTTGAGTTCGACGCTTTGCGCGCCGTTGCTGACCAGTTCCAATTGCCCATCGGCGCTCAATTGCACGTCGAGTTTCTGCGCTTTGCCCGACAGGTTGGACAGGTCCAGCGCCAACGTGGTCTGGTCACCACCCGCCATGAAGCGCGGCGCCGACAGTTCGGCAATCAGCGGCGCGGCAATTACCGTCTTGGCTTCGGCCATGCCGTAGCGATCATCGCTCCAGGCCTGGGCCATCAGGCGCAGCTCGCCATTGAAGTCGGGAATATTGACGCTGACTTCGCCCTCGCCTTGCTCGTTCAACGTCACAGGCGCGCTTTGCAGGGCGACGATGGTCACGCTGGTGTCCGGACGCTTGCCACCCTTGGCCAAGGCCGCGTCACCGCCAAATGCCAGGCTGGCCAACCTGCCCTGGCCGGCTTCAATCAACTGGCCGTAGATATCGAACTGGTCCACGCCGTAGGCCTTGCGACCGAACAGGCTGGAATACGGATCCGGCGTCGGGTATTCGGTGATATTCAGGATGCCCACGTCTACCGCCGCCACCAGCACGTGCACCTGTTTCGGCACGCTGCCATCGGCATTCTTGGCGGCGATTTTCACGGTCAGCGGCTGTTTGGGACGCATTTTTTCCGGCGCGCTGAGGGTCACGCCGAGTTTGCGCTGGGTGCGATCCAGCGGCAGGTGCAGCAGGCCCACCGCCCGTTTGGGCGTGATGTTGGCTTTGCGCTCGCCGGGGCGGATCACCAAGGCGCTGACATACAAATCATGGCGCGACCATTTCGGATCGAGCTTCACGGCAAAGCTTTTGCCTTCAGCCGGCACCTCGATTTCCTGCCACCATAGCGGGCCTTCGGCGGACTCCACCAACAGGTAGCCCTTACCCGCAGCCGGCGGCGTGACGGTCACATTGGCCGTATCGCCATCGCCGTAGGCCGGTTTATCCAGCGCCAGCTTGACCTGGTCGGGTCGCACGGCGCCGCCTTCGGTGTTGTCCTGGGCCTGATAACCAGCCCAAAAACGCAGGCTGCTAACCAAGCCGGTTTGCGGGTCTTCAACCTCGACGCGGTAAGGGCCCCACTCCACCTGGAAGCTGACCTTGGCCGTGTCTCCCGCCTTGATGTTCAGGGTCTGCTCGTCGAGGTTGAGGAATTTCTCGTTGAAGTGATAGCTCCAGCCGTCATTCTCGGAGTAGTTCCAGTAGTAGTCGCGGCGCTCACGCACCAGGCGCACCTTGAGGTTAGGCGCGGCGAGCTTCTGCCCGTCCTGGTTGGCCAGCAGCACTTCGAATTCCGCCGGGCCGTCGCCATTGGTTTCCTTGCCGTCAAACAGTCCGCGCAGGCCAGGCAGTTGCTCGGCGGGCCAGATCGGCTGCACCAGACGCCGGGTGATCGGCCGTCCGCCCGACTCTTGCAGGCTGGCCTGCACGATCAGTTGCAGCGGCGACTTGGCCTCGGCCCATTTGCTTTCCAAGGTCAGCGATTCCTGGCCCTTGGCGTCGAGTACGCTTTCGTCCAGTTCGAAATCCTGGCTCAGTTCTTCTTCGGTGACGGAGCCGAACTGATAGCCCGGCAGCGACTTGACCGCTTCGCGCAACGGTCGTACATAGACTTGGCCGCTGACGCGATTGCCCGAGGCAGGCGCGCCGTACAGGTAACGGCCGTTGACCTGGATCACCGCGTCGTCCGCCGGCTTCAACGGGGTGTCGCTGCCCTTGAGTTCCAGCGCCAGGCGCTCGGGCAGGAAGTCTTCGACAAGGAATTCATACAGCTGCGGCTTGCCATCACCCAGGTCGAATACCAACTGCCAGCGCCCGGTCGGCGCTTCGCCAGCCAGTTGCAGTTGATATTGATACAGGCCGGAGGCATCGGCGTCCCACACAAATTTGCGGCTGACCTGCTCATCCGGGCGACGCACTTCGACGCTCACCGGCTGCGGCTTGACGGCATTGCCGTCCTTGTCCCGCAGCAGGGCATTGAGCAGTACGGTTTCGCCAGGGCGATACAGGTCGCGCGGGCCGAATACAAAGAACTGCAAAGGGTGGGAGGGTTGGCCGCCAATGTCGAACTCGGCCAGGTCCAGCGCCGCGCTGTCGAGGCGCAACATACTGGTCTGTTCACCTTGCTTGGCGAGCAACACCTGGGCCTTTTTCGGCAATGGCAACTCGGCGTGGCCGCCCTTCTCGGTCTTGCCCTGGCCCAACACGCGGCCTTCGGCGTCGAGTACTTCAAGGTCGACGCCATCCAGCGCCTTGCCGCCTTCCAGCGCCTGGGTAAACACGTCCAGGCGATTGGCGTAGCGGTGCACCGACAGGCCGATATCGCTCAGGGTAAACAGCGTGGCCGGTTGGGAATAGTTGTACGTGCCCGAAGCCCGCATGACAGCCAGGTACACGCCGGGCTGCTGCAGTTGCTTGAGGCCGGCGATCGGCAGCAGCAGGGTTTCGCGGGTGTTGCGCGCCGGGTTCAGGTCGAAACGGCCACCGTAGACCAAGTCGGCCAACGGCAGCAGTTCGCGGGATTCATAGCTTTGCAGGCTGGTGTTGCGGCCCCATTGCGCGAGGAAGGTGGGCAGGGATTCGGGCTTGATGCGGAAGAATTCGACGTCGATCTTGTCGACGTTCAGCGCGATCACCGGCAGGCCTTCGGCCAGGCGCGTCGGCAGCAAGGTGCCACGGCTGGCAAAGCCGACGGTGGCTTGCAGGTCGCGGGTTTCCAGGCGCGCGCTGTATTCGGCGGCGAGGGTGTTGTCGTTGACCGCCTTCACACCGGCGTCGACTGTCAGCACCAGCTTGCGCTGTGGCTCCAGATGGCGCAGGCGCAATTCCATCAGGTTGTCGGAGATTTCCCAGGCGCCATCGACCTTGCCGGACTTGCTGTCCACCAGGTGAAGTTTGTCGGCGAATTTTTGATCGGGATCCAACGGAATGGAAAAGCTCACAGAGAGCGTGCTGGCGCCGTCGAGCTGCACTTCGGAAACGTCCACCACACTTAACTCACGCCCGGCATAACGCTGTTTCAGCGCCGCCACATCCACCGCGGCCTTCGCCGGTTTGGGCGCCACTGTCGCTGCTGCGGGAGCGGTCGGTACCGCCGGTTTATCGGAGGAATCGCAGGCGCTCAGCAGGGCCAGCGCGCAAGCAAGGAACAGTCCTTTGTTAAGCATGGGGCACTCGTTTGTGAGGGGGTCCGAGAGGTGAACTATATATCAGCCCGCAGGGGGCCGATGCGGTGCTGGTCACATTGACCGACGGAGGGTGGTTTGGTTCTGAGGTCATCCTTGATCAAGTCAAATCCCACAGCCAAGGGCAGCCAGTTACAATGCCGCTCCCCCAAGGAGCCCGCATGCCCACCTTACTCACCGACTGGCGCCACCGCCCCACCCACCGCCGCGTCTGGGCCCTGGCCGCGCCGATGATCCTGTCGAATATCTCGGTGCCGTTGGTGGCGCTGGTGGACAGCATGGTCATCGGCCACCTGCCTCACGCCCACCAGTTGGGCGCCGTGGCCGTCGGCGCCAGCCTGTACACCTTCCTCGCCTGGGCCATGGGTTTCCTGCGCATGGGTTCCACCGGTTTCGCCGCCCAGGCTGCCGGGCGCAATGACGGGGCGGCGCTGCGGCAGATCCTGCTGCAAGGCCTGCTGCTCGCACTGGGACTGGCGATGCTCTTGGGCACGGTGGGCATTCCGCTGAGCCATCTGGCCTTGGAGTGGATGCAGCCCTCTCCCGAACTCAATCAACTGACCCAGGATTTTTTCCACACCCGCCTGTTCGGCCTGCCCGCCGCATTGGCCAGCTACGCATTGGTCGGCTGGTTTCTCGGTACACAAAATGCGCGGGCGCCGTTGGCGATCCTGCTGACCACCAACCTGGTCAACATCGCGTTGAACCTGTGGTTCGTCCTCGGCCTGGATTGGGGCGTGGTCGGTTCGGCGCGTGCGTCCGTGGTGGCGGAATGGACCGGCGCTTTGCTCGGCCTGGCGATGACGCAGAAAGCCCTGCGCGCCTACCCCGGCCATATTGCCTGGGCCGCACTCAAACTGTGGGAGAGCTGGCGCCCGCTACTGGCGGTCAACCGAGACATTTTCATCCGCAGCCTCGCGCTGCAATCGGTGTTTTTCATGATCACGGTGCAGGGCGCGCGACTGGGCGATGCCACCGTGGCCGCCAATGCGCTGCTGCTCAACGGCCTGTTGCTGGCCGCCCACGCCTTGGATGGATTGGCCCACGCGGTGGAAGCCCTGTGCGGGCATGCCATCGGCGCCCACGACCGCCAGGCCCTGCGTCGTTCATTGGTGGTGGCCGGCGGTTGGTCGTTGATCGCGAGCATCGGCTTTGCGCTGCTGTTCACCGTGGCCGGCCACCTGTTTATCGCCATGCAGACCGATATCCCCAGCGTGCGCGAAACCGCCGACCTCTACCTGCCTTACCTGGCGATACTGCCGTTGATTGCGGTGTGGAGCTACTTGCTCGACGGCCTGTTCATCGGCGCCACCCGCGCGCGGGAGATGCGCAATGGCATGCTGCTGACCGTCTTGCTGACACTGCCCTTCGCCTGGGCGTTGCAGGGTTTGGGCAACCACGGGCTGTGGATAACCTTCCTTCTATTTATGGCCCTGCGCAGCCTTACCTTGTGGGCGATTGCCTGGCGCTTGAACCGGCAGGACCAGTGGCTTGGATAAAGGCTGTGACGCGGTCCAGTACCGGCGCCAACCAACGCAAAGGTCTGGCGATCGCCCCCACCAGCGTCTGGTGGTTGGTCTTGCCGAAATAGACTTCCTCCACCGGCACACCCGCCGCCCGTAATTGCTGGGCCAGCCCGCCGGTGTTGCGTTTGGGGTTGACGAGCTTGTCATCCGTCGACGCGATCAAGAGGCTGGGCGGTGCGTCACGGCTGACGTGGTTGATCGGCTGGGAATCCGGCGGTGAATCCGGGAAGAAAAACACCGGTTTCACGTCAGGGTTTTCAATCGGCAGAAAGTCATAGGGCCCCGCCAGGCCGATCCAGCCTTTAAAGATTGACGGCGTCAGGCCAACCTCTTTCAACCAACGCGCATCCAGCGCCAGCATCGACGCGTTATAGGCGCCGGAGCTATGCCCCATGACATAGAGCTGTTGGGGATCACCACCATATTGGGCGACGTGTTGATAGGTCCAGGCAACGGCGTGGGCGTTGTCTTGGAGGAAAGCGGGATAACGCACTTGCGGGTAAAGTCGGTAATCGGCGATCACCACCACGATGCCGCGTGAGGCCAGGGCTTCGCCGACGAAACCGTAGTCGCTCCTGGAGCCGCTGTTCCAGCTGCCGCCGTAGAAAAACACCACGACTGGAGCATTGGAGATAACAGGGACAGGCCGGTAGATATCGAGTTTTTGCCGGGGATCATCGCCATAGGCGATGGCTGAAGTTTTGGTGAAGGTGTTGGAGGGGGTGAGTGCGTTGAGCACTTTGATCGGGGAGCAGGCCGCAAGGCATGCCGCGACGACCAGGGTGAACGCTTGCAAGAATACTCTCGACATCGCCAACCCCTTATACGTGTGAAGACAGACTAATGTGGTGAGCGGGCTTGCCCCGCGCGAGGCAAGCTCGCTCACCACAAAGACCGAGTTTTACGCGGTTACGAGGACAGGTACGAAGAACGCGTCAGGCCCAGACGCAAAGCATCCAGGAACTGGGTACGCTCCGAAGCACTGATTTTCGCGCTCGCGCATTTGTCACGGTAATGCGTCATCAACTCCTCCGGCGACAAGTGCACATAGCGCAGCATGTCTTCGATGGTGTCGTGGGTCTCGATACCGGCGCTGTACACCGAACCGTCTTCACGCTGGTAGATGTTCACCGAGTCGGTGTCACCGAACAGGTTGTGCATGTCGCCGAGGATTTCCTGGTAAGCCCCGACCAGGAAGATACCCAGCAAGTAGTCCTCACCTTCGTTCAAACCGTGCACCGGCAGGCTGGTCTCGATGGACTGCTCGTCGACGTACTGCTTGATCTTGCCGTCGGAGTCGCAGGTCAGGTCTTGCAGCACGGCGCGGCGCAGCGGCTCTTCGTCGAGGCGATGCAGCGGAAGGATCGGCAAGACCTGGCCGATGGCCCAGGTGTCCGGCAGGCTCTGGAACACCGAGAAGTTGCAGATGTACTTGTCGGCCAGCTTGTCGTTGAGCTCGTCCAGCACCTGGCGGTGCGAGCGCTGGCGGGCCTTGAGCGAGTTGTGCAGGCGGCGGCACACGGCGAAGTAGCACTGTTCGGCGAGGGCTTTCTCGGCCAGGGTCAGTTTGCCGTCGGCGTACTGGGTGGCCACGTCGCTCATGTAGTGCGTTGCACGCCAGTAGGTTTCGGTGACCATCTCGATGTCGGTCGGGCCGAGCAGGTCCACCAGCCACTGCACGGTTTCCGGCAGGGCTTCTTTATTCTCGATCACCGGAATTTCGTCGTTGTGTTTCTCGACGTCGGTGACCTGCACCACCAGCATGGCGTGGTGGGCGGTCAGGGAACGGCCGCTTTCGGAGAAGATGTTCGGGTGCGGCAGGCTCTGCGCGTCGCAGAATTCCTTGAGCATGCCCACGACCACGCCGGCGTAGTCGTCCATGTCGTAGTTGATCGAGCTGGCGTTACGCGAGTGTGTACCGTCGTAGTCCACGCCCAGGCCACCGCCGACGTCGATGTGGTCCACCGGCAGGCCAAGGTTGCGCAGCTCGCCGTAGTAACGGATGGCTTCCTTGAACCCGTGCTGGTAGTCCGCCAGGTTGGCGATCTGCGAGCCCATGTGGAAGTGCAGCAGGCGGATGCCCTGGTCCAGGCCGGCCGCGCGGAAGCGCTCGACCACCGACAACAGTTGCGCCGCCGACAGGCCGAACTTGGATTTCTCGCCGCCGGTGTCCGCCCACTTACTCGATGCCAGCGACGACAAACGCACGCGCAGGCCAACCTGTGGCTTGACCTTGAGGCTGGCGGCTTCTTCGATCACCAGTTCAACTTCGGATTCTTTCTCGATCACGATGAACACGTTGTGGCCGAGCTTCTGGCCCATCAGCGCGAGGCGGATGAACTCACGGTCTTTGTAACCGTTGCAAACGATGGTGCCGCCCTTCGGCGCCAGCGCCAATACGGCGAGCAGCTCAGGCTTGGAGCCGGCTTCCAGGCCAATCGACACGTTCTGGGTGGCGATGATGTTCTCGATCACCGCTTCTTGCTGGTTGACCTTGATCGGGTACAGCGCGGTGTACTTGCTCTGGTATTCCAGGCGCTCGATGTTGGCATCGAAGGCGCCGGTCAGTTGGCGTACACGGTCTTGCAGGATGTCGGGGAAGCGCACCAGCAGCGGCAACGACAGGCCGCTCTTGCGCAGCTCATCGACCTGTTCGTACAGGTCGACCGGCGTGCTGTTCGGGCCGTTCGGACGGACTTCAACGCGACCGGCATCATTGATCGCGAAATACCCGGCCCCCCAATGGCGAATCCCGTAAACACTGCGGCTGTCCGCAACTGTCCATTGGCTGCCATCGTCTTTGCGTGTGCGTCGTACGGACATCGAAGTCCCCTATAAATGAAGTCGAAGGCACCGCCCCTATCTGAGGCTGGCGCAGTCTAAAGAATGAAAATGACGATTTGCCTGCGTGCAAGGTAGGACCCCACGCGCAGGACAGAGTTTAGACACAGGTCGGGAAGAGGCTTTCAGCCGCCGGACTTCTTGGCCTTGTACCCGAGCTTGATCAGCTCGGCCAACAGCAACTCGACGTGATCGCCCTGGATCTCGATGACGCCGTCTTTCAACGCGCCACCGGTGCCACAGCGTTTTTTCAGCGTCGTGGCCAGTTCCTTCAGGGCTTCTTCGGCCAACGGCACGCCGGTGATGGTGGTCACCGTCTTGCCGCCACGGCCTTTGCTCTCGCGGCGTACGCGGGCAATACCATCGCCTTCAGGGATCAGGGTCTGTTTGCAGGTACACGAATCCACGGGCTGACGACAGTCCGGGCAGTGTCGACCTGCGTCGGTGGAAAATACCAGGCCACCAAGGGCGGCGAAGGATGCGGCTTTTTTGGCCACCGGCAATCCTCTTGGGAGGATGAAGACTGATCGGCACCCGCAAAGCGGTGAACCGACCGCGAAGCCCCACTCAGGCAGGGGCAGCGCTACCGGACCGCCAAGGCGGTTCGGGTGAAAAGTCGCGCAGTGTAACCACAAAAAGCCGACTTGCTAAGAGTCAAATGGCGCCAATTTATGCAACTTTAGCGACGCGAGGCCAGATAACGCCGCAACCCTTCCTGGGCATCCGGGCAGTAAGGCTTTTGCCCAGCTTCTTGCAGGACTGTTTCAAGGGGTAAAAAGCGCGCTTCCATGACCTCTTCCGGCTGTAGGCGCAGCGGCCCATCCCAGACGGCAGAGTAGGATTTACACCAGAGCCGGCTGTCGCCATCCTCGAAATAGAAATGGTCGTGCTCGACCAACTCCACTCCGCTGACGCCCAGTTCTTCCTCCAGCTCGCGGGCGGCCGATATTGAATAGGATTCACCCGCCGCTACCATTCCACCCGCCGCCGTGTCCCAGAACCCTGGATACATGGCTTTGCTCAGCGTGCGCCGATGCACACACAGCTCGCCACGGGAGTTGAACAGGAAGATAAAAGTGCAACGGCCAATCAGGCCGCGCTGACGCAGGTCGGACCTGACGAGGGTGCCGAGCAGGGTGTCCCGCTCGTCGACCCAGCAGATCAGTTCAGCATCGGAAGCCGCGCGGTGTGCGGCCTCCTTTTGAGTAGCGTCCATCATCAACCCTGGTTGAGTAGCTGACGCAAGTCGATCACTGCAGCGTTTGCCCGGGAAATGTAGTTGGCCATCACCAGCGAATGGTTCGCCAGTACCCCGAAGCCACTGCCGTTAAGAATCATAGGACTCCAAACCGGTTCTTGCGAGGCTTCCAGCTCACGAATGATCTGGCGCACGCTGACCGTGGCGTTCTTCTTGGCCAGTACATCGGCAAAATCGACTTCAATGGCACGCAGCAAGTGCGACAACGCCCAAGCCTGGCCACGGGCTTCGTAGAACACGTTGTCGATCTGCATCCATGGGGTTTCCACCACTTCTTCATCGACCTGCGGCACTTCACCCGGCGCCAGGGCTTCGGTTTTCAGTGCGGTGTTCAGTTTCACCCGGCCGACGCTGGCCGACAGGCGTTGCGACAACGAACCCAAGCGCGTAGCGACGTCGCCCAGCCAGTTGTTCAGGTTGTCGGCACGCGCATAGAACAGCGCGCCGCGCTGGTTCGGGTCGGACAGGCGTGCTTCGTAGCGGCTCAGGGAATTGATGCCTTCCTGGTATTCCGACTCACTGGATGGCAGCACCCAGCTCTTGTTGTCGAAGTTGAAGCGTGGCTCGGCCTTGGCCAAGTCCGCGTCTTCGGCTGACTGCGACTGTGAGCGGGCGAAGTCTTTACGCAGGGCGCGGGTCAGGTCGCGCACCTGCACCAGCACGCCGTATTCCCAGCTCGGCATGTTGTCCATCCACAGGCCCGGCGGGAAGCGGTCGTTGGAGATGTAGCCACCGGGCTTGTTCAGCAAAGTACCGACCACGGTCTTGAGGGTTTCGACCGTGGTGTAGCCCACCACCATCTGCTTGCCTTCCTTCTCGGCGGCCAGCTGCGCATTTTGCTGCACCGGAAACAGCGCCGGCTCTTCGCTCCAGTACCAGCCCAGGGCGCCGGTGACCAACAGGTACAGGCCGAGTACGCTGAGCACGGCGCGGCTCATCAGCACGGTACGAAAATAGCCGCGGTTGGCCGACTTGGGCTCAGGCGCGGGGCCTTTGGCGCTGCCTGCACGGTTTTTCCAGTCCAGCATGGCGATATCCTTTCAATCACTTGAGTTCAGGGCGTACGTTCAAACACTCCGACCATAACCCTACCGCATCGTGCCCACCCGTGCGGGGCTTTTTACCGTGCGCGACCACCCAGTCAGCAACTGAATACTACCCAGACGCAGTTTATTGACGTATGACACTCATCCTATGGAAAAGAGGTGCTAGCATAGAGCCATCAGTCGACCTCAGCATGCACCCTAACTAGTAGTCAGGATATGACCGAGCCAGAAGACCCCAGCCGTGAGCGTCTCAAGCAGCATTTTGCCCAGCGGGTAATTCATCAGGCACGTCAAATTCTTGAGATCTGGCAGCGCCTGCAACGCAGCGAATGGTCCGGCGCCGACCTCTCGGAACTCAGCGAAGCCAATTTGCGCCTGCTGCGTTTTGCCGAGCGCTTCGAACAGCCGGAACACAGCCAGTTGGCGCGACATATCGGCGACTCCCTCCGGGCGGTGGACGAGAACCGTGGCCGCCTGAGCAGCCACCTGATCACCGAACTCAACCGCTTGATGCAACGCCTGTCCCGCACCGGCCTGCGCCAGGGCGACCAGCTCGAACAAACCTTCCTGCCGCCGATGCGCAAGCCGATCTACGTGATGCTGGCCGATCACGACCGCGCCGAGCGCCTGGCCAAGCAGCTGGAATTCTTTGGCATGAGCGCTCAGTCCCTCGACAGCGTGGCGGCATTTCGCGCGTCGATGGCCGAGCGCCTGCCTTCGGCGATTGTGATGGACGTAGACTTCTGCGGCGCCGGTCTGGGCCTCAAGCTCGCCGCCGAAGCCCAGGAAGGCCTGGAGCAAAAGCTGCCGCTGCTGTTTTTCAGCCTGCACGAAACCGATACCCCGACCCGCCTCGCCGCCGTACGCGCTGGTGGCCAGGAATTCCTCACCGGCACGCTGGAAGCCTCCAGCCTGCTGGAAAAGATCGAAGTGCTGACCTGCGTCGCCCAGTACGAACCGTACAAAGTACTGATCATCGACGACTCCCGGGCCCAGGCGCTGCACACCGAGCGCCTGCTCAACAGTGCCGGCATCGTCACCCGCACGCTGATCGAACCGATCCAGGCCATGGCCGAGCTGGCGGATTTCCAGCCCGACCTGATCATCCTCGACATGTACATGCCTGCCTGTACCGGCACGGAACTGGCCAAGGTCATCCGTCATAACGATCGTTATGTGAGCGTGCCGATCATTTACCTGTCGGCCGAAGACGACCTGGACAAACAGTTGGACGCCATGAGCGAAGGCGGTGACGACTTCCTCACCAAGCCGATCAAGCCACGCCACCTGATCACCACCGTGCGCAACCGCGCGGCCCGCGCACGCAACCTCAAGGCGCGGATGGTGCGCGACAGCCTGACTGGCCTGTACAACCACACCCATATCCTGCAATTGCTCGAAGACTGCAGCTTCCGCGCGCGCCGCGAGAACAAGCCGCTGAGCTTTGCCATGCTCGATATCGACCACTTCAAGCGGGTCAACGACAGCCACGGCCATCCCATGGGCGACCGCGTGATCAAGAGCTTGGCGCTGTTTCTCAAGCAGCGCCTGCGCAAGACTGACTATATAGGGCGCTACGGCGGCGAAGAGTTCGCCATTGTGATGCCCGATACCGACCTGGAAGCCGCGTGCAAGGTGCTCGACGAGATCCGTTGCCGCTTCGCCGAAATCCACTACCCCGCCCAGCCCCAGGATCTGTGGTGCACCTTCAGCGCTGGCCTGGTGGAGCTGCATGATGGCTGCGACAGCCTGATGATGGCGGCCCAGGCAGACGAGGCGCTGTACCGCGCCAAGGACGCGGGACGCAACCGCGTGCAAGCCGCGCGCACGTCAAAGCAAAGTGCCATCTTTTCACCGGAATTCACTGATTCGGTCATAACCCTGTAACGAAAACGCAATAACTTCAGGCACTTATCTTTTGCCGTCGGTTGAAACCCCGCATGCGCCTGAAGCTGCTGACCAATCTCAACACCCTCCTACTGGTGGCCGTATGCCTGGCGCTGGGCGCGACCCTGTGGTGGTCGCAACGCGCGCTGGAACGGCCGTATTTGCTGATGGAACGCTACCTGGGTTTGTCCCAGGCTTTCCAGAACCAGGCCGCGCGCAATATCGACGACTACTTGGCCAGCGGCGACGCCCTGCGCTTGAGCAGTGCCAGCCAGAGCCTGGAAAGCCTGTTGCAGCATTTGGATGAGTTGCCGGCGGACCTCGCGCAAAACCTGCGCCCGAGCCTGGTGGACCTGGATGCGTTCAGCAAGACCGACTTGCTGGCGGCCGGCAAACTGGCGGGCGACCCGCAAGCCCTGTTGCTGCAGGCCGAGCGCGAATTGGGCGCGAACCTGGAGCAGTTGAGCCAGTACGCCATTGGCGTGAATACCCCGGAGGCCGCCCGTTATCTACCGCCCTTGCTGGCCGCGTCACAACACCTGGGCAAACTGTCCCTGGCCCGCGACAAATTGGTAAGCAGTGGGCGCGCAGAGCTGGCCGATGACGTGGAGCGCGAAGTCGGCAACATTCGCAGTCAAGCCGATGCGCTGGAACAGCTGCCGTTGCTGGGTGTGAAAGCCAGCGCCGAATCCAGCGCCGACGACTTTTCCGCACTGATGGGCCTGGAGAACACCGAGAAAACCGAAGCCCTGGACACAGGCGTCGACCTCAAGCGCGAACTCAACAGCCTGCTCACCCGCTACCCCGCCGAACTCAAGCGCACCCGCGAACAGATCCAGCAACGCACCGACCTGGCCGCCAAGACCCACCAGAAAATCGACACCGTGCAGCAAGCCATCGCCGGTCTGGAACCCGTGGTGCGCGCGCAGCACGGCAAGATCCAGAGCGAAGTGCGTCTGATGCAAGGCGTGATGATCGGCCTGATCCTGCTGATCGCGCTGCTGATCGACACCCTGCAACGCCGCCTGGCGCGGGTGCTGACCAACCTGGCACCGGCCCTGTCGACCTGGGCCGAGGGCGATTTCAGCCAGCCGATTGCCTTGGGCAAGACCAACCGCGAGCTGCACGACATCGAAGCCTCCCTGAACCGCCTGCGGGCTTATCTGGTGGATTTGGTCGGCACTATTCGCGGCAATGCCGAGGAAGTCGCCGGCAGCAGCCGTGCGCTGGCCGAACTGAGCAGCGGCCTGCACGATGGCGCCGAACGCCAGGCCGGGGATACCGCGCAGATCCGTGATTCGCTGGGTGAGCTGGAAGCGACCATCCAGCAAGTGGCGGGCGATGCCAGCCAGGCGGCGGGTGCCAGTCGCAGTGCTGGCCAGGCAGTGGAGCAAGGCCAACGCGTGATCGGCCTGAGCCTGACCGGGCTGCATGCCCTGGTGGGTGAAGTGCAGCAAAACGCACAGATGATCGAAAAACTCGCCGAAGAATCCGCCACCATCGGCGGCGTGCTGACGGTGATCCGCTCGATTGCCGACCAGACCAACCTGCTCGCCCTCAACGCCGCCATCGAGGCCGCTCGCGCCGGTGAAGCCGGACGTGGTTTCGCCGTGGTCGCCGACGAAGTCCGCTCCCTGGCCCAACGCACCGCCGGCGCCACCGCAGAGATCCAGACCCTGATCGCCGGCCTGCAAAGCGCCGCCCATCAATCGGTGCAAGGCATGCGTGCTCAGGTCGAGCACGCCGAGGCCACCGCCCAGCAAGCCCAGGCAGCGGACGGCGCGCTGGATGAAATCGTCGGGGCTATCCAGACCATTTCCGACACCGCCGTGCGCATCGCCGATGTGACGGCACAGCAGAGTGGCGCCGTCAGTGAGATTCGCGACAACAGCGAGCGGATTCACCAATTGGGTGAGGATAACTTGCTGCGAATCGGCCAAGGCCGCAGCCAAGGTGAGCACTTGCTGGTGCTGGGTGGGCAGCTCAACACCGCCGTGCAGGCGTTTCGTGTGTAACTGACCGAATCCGGCCTCACAGTCACAAATTTCGCGCTATCCTCGCTAATCGTGCTGCCTACTGCATAGAACTGGACAGTCACAAAGGCTTTGCGGCATAGTCGCCGGGTTCTGCCGTACCCACATCAATAACAAGGAACAGCCGATGGCGACCTTACTGGTTCTTCACGGACCCAACCTGAACCTGCTCGGCACCCGTGAACCGGGCGTCTACGGGGCAGTCACCCTGGACCAGATCAACCTCGACCTGGAACGCAGGGCGCGTGAAGCCGGCCACCATCTGCTCTACCTGCAAAGCAATGCCGAGTACGAATTGATTGATCGCATCCATGCCGCGCGTGGCGAAGGCGTGGACTTTATCCTGATCAATCCCGCCGCTTTTACACACACAAGCGTTGCATTACGTGACGCATTGCTGGCGGTGAGCATCCCATTCATCGAAGTGCATTTGTCGAACGTGCACAAACGCGAAGCTTTCCGCCATCACTCCTACTTCTCCGACGTAGCGGTAGGTGTGATCTGCGGCCTTGGCGCCAGCGGTTACCGACTGGCCCTGGAGGCCGCCCTGGAACAACTTGAACAACCGGCCAAGCGCCCCTGACCGACCCTTGGGAGTTGATGATTCATGGATATCCGTAAAGTTAAGAAACTGATCGAACTGCTGGAAGAATCCGGTATCGACGAGCTGGAAATCAAGGAAGGCGAAGAGTCCGTACGGATCAGCCGCCACAGCAAGACCCCGGCCCAGCAGTTCTACGCGCCACAGATGCAAGCACCGGCGCCGGCTGCTGCTCCAGCCGCCGCACCTGCTGCTGCCGCTGCACCTGCCGCTCCAGCTGCTCCTGCGCTGAACGGTTTCGTGGTCAAGTCGCCAATGGTCGGTACCTTCTACCGCACCCCGGCACCGACCTCGCCTGCCTTCGTTGAAGTCGGCGCAACCGTGAAAGTGGGCGACACCATCTGCATCGTTGAAGCGATGAAGATGATGAACCACATCACTGCGGAAAAAGCCGGCGTCATCGAATCCATCCTGGTAGAAAACGGTCAGCCGGTTGAGTACGACCAGCCGCTGTTCACCATCGTTTGAACCGCGGAGCGCCTTCGATGTTGAAACCTGCGAAGAAACTGCAAAAAGTCCTGATCGCCAACCGCGGCGAGATCGCGCTGCGTATCCTGCGCGCCTGTAAGGAAGAGGGCATCAAGACCGTCGCTGTTTACTCGACGGCCGATACCGAATTGATGCACGTGAAACTGGCGGACGAAAGCATCTGCATCGGCCCGCCACTGGCCACGAACTCGTACCTGAAAGTCTCGAACATCATCGCGGCCGCGGAAGTGACCGGCGCTGATGGCATCCACCCTGGCTACGGCTTCCTCGCGGAAAACGCCGACTTCGCCGAACAGGTGGAAAAATCCGGGTTTGCCTTCATCGGCCCGAAAGCCGAAACCATTCGCCTGATGGGTGACAAGGTTTCGGCCAAGGACGCCATGATCGCGGCCGGCGTGCCAACCGTTCCAGGTTCCGACGGCCCGCTGCCGGAAGACGAGGAAACCGCCCTGCGCATTGGTCGCGAAGTCGGCTACCCGGTGATCATCAAGGCCGCCGGTGGCGGTGGTGGTCGCGGCATGCGCGTGGTGCACAAGGAAGAAGACCTGATCGAAGCGGCCAAGCAAACTCGCTCCGAGGCGGGCGCCTGGTTCGGCAACCCGATGGTCTACCTGGAGAAGTACCTGACCAACCCACGTCACGTGGAAGTGCAGGTGCTGTCCGACGGTCAAGGCCACGCCATCCACTTGGGCGACCGCGATTGCTCGCTGCAACGTCGTCACCAGAAGGTTCTGGAAGAAGCACCAGCACCGGGCCTGGATGAAAAAGCGCGCCAGGAAGTACTGGCTCGTTGCGTCAAGGCGTGCATCGACATCAACTACCGTGGCGCGGGCACTTTCGAGTTCCTGTACGAGAACGGTCGTTTCTACTTCATCGAGATGAACACTCGTGTGCAGGTAGAGCATCCGGTGTCGGAGATGGTCACCGGTATCGACATCGTCAAGGAGATGCTCAGCATCGCCGCCGGCAACCCGCTGTCCTTCACCCAGGACGACGTGAAGATGCACGGCCACTCCCTGGAGTGCCGCATCAACGCCGAAGACCCGAAAACCTTTATCCCAAGCCCTGGCCTGGTCAAGCATTTCCACGCGCCCGGCGGCAACGGCGTACGTGTGGATTCGCACCTGTACAGCGGCTACAAGGTTCCGTCCAACTACGACTCGCTGATCGGCAAGCTGATCACCTGGGGCGCCACCCGCGACGAGGCCATGGCCCGTATGCGCAACGCCCTGGACGAAATCGTGGTCGACGGCATCAAGACCAACATCCCGCTGCACCGGGACCTGGTCCGCGATGAAGGCTTCTGCGAAGGTGGTGTGAACATTCACTACCTGGAACACAAGCTGGCTAACCAGTAAGTGCTCCACCCAACAAAGCCGCCTTCGGGCGGTTTTGTTGTTTTTGGCCGCCGATAACTCAAAGGCCACTGTGGCGAGGGAGCTTGCTCCCGCTGGACTGCGCAGCAGTCCCATTCTTTTAAACAGAGCGGGGCCGCTTCGCGCCCCAGCGGGAGCAAGCTCCCTCGCCACACACTCCGCTCTCGCGTAAACTCCCGCGCTTTCGCGACAGATGTAGTCGCACATTCATTTTTTCAAAGGTGCCCGCCATGCCTTGGCTGCAAGTCCGTCTCGCCATCAGCCCAGAACAAGCCGAAACCTATGAAGACGCTTTCCTCGAGGTAGGCGCTGTTTCGGTGACCTTCATGGACGCCGAAGACCAGCCGATCTTCGAGCCTGAACTCAACACCACTCCGCTGTGGTCCCACACCCATTTGCTGGCCCTGTTCGAAGACGGCACCGATGCCGCCGCCGTGCGGGCCCATATGGAGTTGCTCACCGGCGGCCCGCTGCCGGAGCATCACAGCGAAGTCATCGAAGACCAGGACTGGGAACGCAGCTGGATGGACAACTTCCAGCCGATGCGCTTCGGCCAGCGCCTGTGGATCGTGCCGAGCTGGCACGCCGCGCCTGAGCCGAATGCCGTCAACCTGCTGCTCGACCCAGGCCTGGCGTTCGGCACCGGCACTCACCCCACTACCGCGCTGTGCCTGGAATGGCTGGACGGCCAGGACCTGACCGACAGCCACGTGCTGGACTTCGGCTGCGGCTCGGGGATCCTGGCGATCGCTGCGCTGTTGCTGGGTGCCAAGGAAGCTGTGGGCACCGACATCGACGTGCAGGCCCTGGAAGCCTCCCGCGATAACGCCGGGCGCAACAATGTCCCTGAAGGCAAATTCCCACTGTATTTGCCTGAAGACCTGCCCCAGGTGCAGGCCGACGTGCTGGTGGCCAACATCCTCGCAGGCCCCTTGGTGTCCCTGGCGCCGCAGCTGTCGAGCCTGGTCAAGCCGGGCGGACGCCTGGCGCTGTCGGGCATCCTGGCCGAGCAAGGCGAAGACGTCGCTGCCGCCTACGCCAAGGATTTCGAGCTGGACCCGATCGCCAACCGCGATGGCTGGGTACGCATCAGCGGTCGTCGGCGCTAGAATGAGCGCTTGCCTGAATCGGATAGCCGCATGACCGACAGTTTCGTCACCCAGTGCCCGCACTGCCAAGCCCGCTTTCGCGTCAACCACGCTCAATTGAGCGTGGCCCGTGGCGTGGTGCGCTGCGGCTCGTGCCTGCAAGTGTTCAATGCCGCTCGCCAGTTGCTGGAGCAGCGCGACCAGGTGTCCGCGCCTGAACCGCAAGTGCCAGACGTGCCGGTAGAGCTGACGCTTGAGCCAGCGCGAGCCATCAGCCAGAAGCAGTGGACTGCCGAAGAGCTGGACCTGGACAACCTGGACCTGGACGAAGAACTGGCCAAGCTGGAACGCCGCGAGATTCAGCACACGTTGCCGATGGGCGCAGATCGTCGCCAGCCCGGCACTGACCGCCGCCAAAAGGAAGAATCCTTCAGCGCCAGCCGCGACACGGTCAAGGCCGAAGAGGAAAAATGGGCAGCGAGCCTGTTCAGCGAGCCGCCTGAAGAGCGCCTCCACGTCACAGAGGACGAACCGGAACCTGCGATTCAGCAGCGCACCGAACCCTCCATGTCGTTCCACACCGACGATATCGACGATGAGCCGCCACTGCGTTCAACGCCCGACGATGACGACATCGACCCGCCGTTTACGCCGCTGACCCAATCGGCCGATGACGTAGAACCCGAAGAACGCCCCAAACCCCGTCGCAAGCGCTCGCGCGCCCAAACGAGCGTGCAAGACGACCAACTGCTGGACCTCGAAGACGACCCGCTGCACCTCTACGCGCAAAAACGCCCGTCGGGCTGGGGCCGCCGGCTGATCTGGCTATTGCTGGTCCTGATCGCCGCCGCCGGTCTGGCAGGCCAGTACATTGCCTATCAATTCGACGACCTGGCCCGCCAGGACGCCTATCGCCCGTGGTTCCAGCAACTGTGCCCCACACTGGGCTGCACGGTGCCATCACGGGTCGATATCGCCCACATCAAGAGCAGCAACCTGGTGGTGCGCAGCCACCCGGATTTCGCCGGGGCACTGGTGGTGGACGCGATCATCTATAACCGCGCGACCTTCTCCCAGCCCTTTCCGCTGCTGGAGCTGCGGTTTGCCGATTTGAATGGCAGCCTGATTGCCAGTCGTCGCTTCAAGCCCGCCGAATACCTCAGCGGTGAGTTGGCCGGTGTTAGCGAAATGCCATCGCAAACCCCGATCCATATCTCCCTGGACATCCTCGATCCCGGCAACAAAGCCGTGAATTACAGCCTGAGCTTTCACTCGCCCGAGTGAATCGGTGCATGGGTTGAGATTTGACGGCAGGTTATTGACTTTGCCCTGCGCAACCAAACCGGTGGCGATAAAGAAATAACTGTTCAGATTTTATCCAATTCAGCCTTTATCCAGTCATCGAGAGCGGGTATCATGCCAACCCTTTTTCGAACTCTAATGATCCGGCCCCACAACAGGGAAGTCCTATGTCGGCGGTACGCATCGGCCCATATACATTGCAGAACGGCTTGATCCTCGCCCCGATGGCGGGGGTTACCGACCAGCCCTTTCGTCAGCTGTGCAAGCGTTTGGGCGCAGGTCTTGTAGTCTCGGAAATGGTCACCAGCGACATGAGCTTGTGGAACACCCGCAAATCGCGGATGCGCATGATCCACGAAGGTGATCCCGAGCCGCGCTCGGTACAGATCGCCGGTGGCGATGCACAGATGCTGGCGGATGCGGCCCGGGCCAATGTGGAGTTGGGGGCGCAGATCATCGACATCAACATGGGCTGCCCGGCCAAGAAGGTCTGCAACAAGGCCGCCGGTTCCGCCCTGTTGAAAGATGAGCAATTGGTTGCCGAGATCCTGCAGGCCGTTGTCGCCGCAGTGGATGTGCCGGTCACCCTGAAGATCCGTACCGGCTGGGACCGGAACAACAAGAACGGCCTGACGGTGGCGAAGATCGCCGAACAGGCAGGCATTTCAGCGCTGGCGGTGCATGGCCGCACCCGCGCCGACCTTTACACAGGTGAAGCCGAGTACGACACCATCGCCGCGATCAAGCAGGCGGTGTCGATGCCGGTGTTTGCCAATGGCGACATCGACTCCGCCGAGAAAGCCCGGCGCGTGCTGCACGCGACCGGCGCCGATGGCTTGTTGATTGGCCGGGCTGCCCAGGGGCGGCCGTGGATTTTTCGTGAGATCGAGCATTTTCTGCGTACCGGTGAAGTGTTGCCGGCACCGGAGCTGATCGAGGTGGAACGTATTCTGCTAGAGCATCTGGCCGCCCTGCACGCCTTCTATGGAGACGTGATGGGAGTACGCATTGCTCGCAAGCATGTCGGCTGGTATCTCGCAACCCTGCCGGGCGCCAGGGAGTTTCGCGCCCACTTCAATCGTTTGGATGATACGGAAGCACAGTGCGCCAACGTTCGTGAGTTTTTCAGCGAGCGTTACAAGAGCCTGGGGACAGGGGACGGAGAGGGGGTGGCCGCATGACGATGATGACCGAGACTTTAGTGAGTGGAACAACACCCGTGAGCGACAACGTCAATTTGAAACAGCACCTCAACACGCCGAGCGAAGAAGGCCAGACCCTTCGCGGGAGTGTCGAGAAGGCGCTGCACAATTATTTCGCCCACCTTGAGGGCGCTTCCGTCACGGACGTGTACAACCTGGTGCTCTCCGAAGTCGAGGCGCCCTTGCTCGAAAGCGTGATGAACTACGTCAAGGGCAACCAGACCAAAGCCAGTGAGCTGCTGGGCCTCAACCGTGGCACCTTGCGCAAAAAGCTCAAGCAATACGATTTGCTGTAAGCATTCAATCAAACCAGAAAGGCGCCCGCGTAAAAACGGTCGCCTTTTTTGCTGACTCCTTTGCTTTTGATGGAAATTGAAATGACCGACCAGACTACCCGCCTGCCGATCCGCCGCGCCTTGATCAGCGTTTCCGACAAGACCGGCATCCTCGAATTTGCCCGGGAGCTGGAAGCCCTGGGCGTGGAAATCCTCTCCACGGGCGGGACCTTCAAACTGCTGCAGGACAACGGCGTGGCCGCAGTGGAAGTGGCGGACTACACCGGTTTCGCAGAAATGATGGACGGTCGGGTCAAAACCCTGCACCCGAAAATCCACGGCGGCATCCTCGGCCGTCGCGGCACCGACGACGCGATCATGGCCGAGCACGGCATCAAGCCGATCGACCTGGTGGCCGTTAACCTCTACCCGTTCGAAGCCACCATCAACAAGCCAGGCTGCGACCTGCCGACCGCCATCGAAAACATCGATATCGGCGGCCCGACCATGGTGCGCTCGGCGGCCAAGAACCACAAAGACGTGGCCATCGTGGTCAACGCCAGCGATTACGCCAACGTGCTGGAAAGCCTTAAAGCCGGTGGCCTGACCTACGCCCAGCGCTTCGACCTGATGCTCAAGGCCTTCGAACACACCGCCGCCTACGACGGCATGATCGCCAACTACATGGGCACTGTTAACCAGGCGGCTGAAACCCTGTCGACCGAAGGCCGCAGCCAATTCCCGCGCACCTTCAACAGCCAGTTCATCAAGGCCCAGGAAATGCGCTACGGCGAGAACCCGCACCAGAGCGCGGCGTTCTACGTGGAAGCCAAGCCGGCCGAAGTGGGCATCGCCACCGCGACCCAGCTGCAAGGCAAGGAGCTGTCCTACAACAACGTGGCCGACACCGACGCCGCGCTGGAGTGTGTGAAGAGCTTCGTCAAGCCAGCCTGTGTGATCGTCAAGCACGCCAACCCGTGCGGCGTGGCGGTGAGCCCGGACGCTGAAGGCGGTATCCGCCAAGCGTACGAACTGGCCTACGCCACCGACACCGAGTCGGCGTTCGGCGGCATCATCGCCTTCAACCGTGAGCTGGATGCCGAGACCGCCAAGGCGATCGTTGAGCGTCAGTTCGTTGAAGTGATCATCGCCCCAAGCGTCAGCGAGGAAGCCCGCGCCATCGTGGCGGCCAAAGCCAACGTGCGCCTGCTGGCCTGCGGCGAATGGTCGGCTGAACGTGCCGCTGCCTGGGACTACAAGCGCGTCAACGGCGGCTTGCTGGTACAGAGCCGCGACATCGGCATGATCGGCAGCGAAGACCTGAAAGTGGTGACCCAGCGCGCGCCGACCGAGCAAGAGATCAACGACCTGATCTTCGCCTGGAAAGTGGCTAAATACGTTAAATCCAACGCCATCGTCTACGCCAAGAACCGCCAGACTATCGGTGTCGGCGCCGGCCAGATGAGCCGCGTGAACTCGGCGCGTATCGCCGCGATCAAGGCTGAACATGCTGGTTTGCAAGTGGTGGGTTCGGTGATGGCTTCCGACGCATTTTTCCCGTTCCGTGACGGCCTGGACAACGCCGCTAAAGCGGGTGTTACCGCCGTGATCCAACCGGGTGGCTCGATGCGTGATGCAGAAGTCATCGCCGCCGCTGATGAAGCCGGCATCGCCATGGTCTTCACCGGCATGCGCCACTTCCGCCACTGACAGAATTTGAGGTTTTTGACATGAATGTTTTGATCATTGGCAGCGGTGGCCGTGAACACGCCCTGGCCTGGAAAGTTGCCCAGGACCCGCGCGTCCAGAAAGTATTCGTAGCACCCGGCAACGCCGGTACCGCCATTGAAGCCAAGTGCGAGAACGTCGCTATCGACGTACTGGCCCTTGAGCAGCTGGCAGATTTCGCGGAAAAAAATGTATCCCTGACCATCGTCGGTCCGGAAGTGCCATTGGTTGCCGGCGTGGTGGACCTGTTCCGCAGCCGTGGCCTGGATTGCTTCGGCCCAACCGCGGGTGCCGCCCAACTGGAAGGCTCCAAGGCATTCACCAAGGACTTCCTGGCGCGCCACAAGATCCCGACTGCCGACTACCAGAACTTCACCGAGATCGAGCCGGCCCTGGCTTACCTGCGTGAAAAAGGTGCGCCGATCGTGATCAAGGCCGATGGCCTGGCCGCCGGCAAAGGCGTGATCGTCGCCATGACCCTGCAGGAAGCCGAAGACGCCGTGCGCGACATGCTCGCCGGCAACTCATTCGGTGACGCCGGTTCCCGTGTGGTGATCGAGGAGTTCCTCGACGGTGAAGAAGCCAGCTTTATCGTGATGGTCGACGGCAAGAACGTTCTGCCGATGGCCACCAGCCAGGACCACAAACGCGTCGGCGACGGCGACACCGGCCCGAACACCGGCGGCATGGGTGCCTACTCCCCTGCCCCGGTGGTCACCGCCGACGTGCACCAGCGCGTCATGGACCTGGTGATCTGGCCGACCGTGCGTGGCATGGCCGACGAAGGCAATGTGTACACCGGTTTCCTGTATGCCGGCCTGATGATCGACAAAGCCGGTAACCCGAAAGTCATTGAGTTCAACTGCCGCTTCGGCGACCCGGAAACCCAACCGGTGATGCTGCGTCTGCAATCGAGCCTGGTATTGCTGGTGGAAGCTGCCCTGGCCCAGGCCCTGGACAAGGTAGAAGCCCAGTGGGATCCACGTCCGAGCGTCGGCATTGTGCTGGCGGCCGGTGGCTACCCTGCCGATTACGCCAAGGGCGACGTGATTGAAGGTCTCGACGCGGCGGCTACGCTGGAAGGTAAAGTGTTCCATGCGGGCACTGCGCTCAAGGATGGCCAGGTCGTGACCGCCGGTGGCCGTGTGTTGTGCGCCACCGCCATGGGCGCCAGCGTCGACGCCGCGCAGCAACAGGCTTATAAGCTGGCTGCAAAAATCGACTGGAAAGGCTGCTTCTATCGCAAGGACATCGGCTATCGCGCCATTGCGCGGGAGCGTGGCGAAAGCCAGTAAGTCGCTATCCGTTCGGCTAGGCAAGGGCCTCTGGCCCTTGCCGTATGCAGGCCTACCCGCGCATAGTTAACCGTGCATCAACCTACGAAGGGATTTCGCCGTGCGCTGGCTCAGGATCGCCATAGGTTTCACTGTCAGTCTGCTGACACTGCTCTGCTTGTTCCCGGCCCAGGCCGCCGCGCAAGGCAGTGGCTGGGCAGTATTGCTTGATGAACAGGCCGACCTGCAACTGAGCGACATCCGTTCCTCGCGCTACACCAATCAATTCAGCCCCATCGAACTGGACCGCATTACCGCCGCGGAACCGGACGGTGCGTTGTGGGTGCGTTTCAAGCTGCAACCCGGCAGACACGAACAAGTGCTGCGGGTCTTTGCTCCGGATTTGTCCCACCTGAGCCTCTATGTACTGGACGGCGACACCCTGGTGGAGCAGCAGAGCACCGGCACACGCCAGCCCCAGGCGGAGCGCCCATTGCCGAGCAGCGACTTCATGCTGCCGATGCCCCAGAGCCAGAAGCCCCTGGAAGTTTACCTGCGCCTGGTCTCGGAACATGAGCTGCGCCCGTATATCACCCTGGAACCGGCCGTGCTCGCCGCCGCCGACCAGACCCAGACGCTGATCTACGGCCTGCTGTTCGGCTGCCTATTGATGCTGATCCTGCACAACCTCACACGCTTCGCCTACCACCGCTCGCGCAGCAGCCTGTGGCTGGCGGCCTGCGAGATCCTGCTGATGCTCAGCCTCGCGCTGCTGCTGAACCTGATCGGCCCTTGGCTGCCGAACTGGCACGCTATCCAGACCCCAGGCGCCTACCTGGCCCTGCTGCTGACCGCGCCGTGCGGGCTGATGTTTGCCTACCGGTTCTTCATGCCTTTGGGCCCACACCCGCTGAACAAGCTGTTGATGGCCGACATCCTGTTTATCGTGCTGTGCGGCCTGCTGCTGTTGTTCGTCAACACCCTGCCGCTGAACATCATCACCTATGCCCTGGTGGCCCTGGCCGGCTTGAGCATGCTGTTCGTCTCGGCCTACCACTGGCAGAAAGGCTACCGTCCGGCCCGCC
This sequence comes from Pseudomonas sp. P7759, assembly GCF_013386445.1. NCBI lineage: Bacteria > Pseudomonadati > Pseudomonadota > Gammaproteobacteria > Pseudomonadales > Pseudomonadaceae > Pseudomonas > Pseudomonas sp. P7759. The sequence goes on along the minus strand of NZ_JACART010000047.1, from coordinate 33,654 downwards.
TGTTCGTGGCGGCGATGGTGGTGTTCAACATCGGCACGCTGATCATTTTGCCGGCGCTGTTGGGCCTGACGATGGTCACGCCCCAGGGCCTGATCGTCACACTGCTGGCGTTTATCTGCCTTAGCGGTCTGTTGATGAGCCTGGCGCTGGGCGAACGCCAGCGGGCGATTGTCGAAGCGCGCTTCAGCCTCAGCCGTGACCTGGCGGCAAGCAATGCCGAGATCGCCGCCAAGGCCGAGTTCCTGGCCAAGATCAGCCACGAAATCCGCACGCCCATGAACGGCGTGCTGGGCATGACCGAACTGTTGCTGGGCACGCCGCTGTCGGTAAAACAGCGCGACTACGTGCAGACCATCCACAGCGCCGGCAATGAACTGCTCACGCTGATCAACGAAATCCTCGACATCTCCAAGCTGGAATCCGGCCAGATCGAATTGGATGACGTGCAGTTCGACCTCAATGCGCTGATCGAAGATTGCCTGAGTATCTTCCGCGCCAAGGCTGAACAACAGAACGTCGAGCTGATCAGCTTTATCCAACCCCAGGTGCCCCGCGTGATCAGCGGCGACCCGACGCGCCTGCGCCAGGCCATGTTGAGCCTGCTGGAAAACGCCCTGCAGAAGACCGACGAAGGCGAAGTGCTGATCGTCGTCGCGCTGGATGATCGCAGCACCAAGCCCCGCCTGCGCATTGCCGTGCAAGACAGCGGCTTGCCGATGGAAGCCGCCGAGCGTGACGCCCTGCTGCACAGCGAACTGCACAGCAAGAACTTCTTCTCCGCCACCCGCCTGAACGGTCACCTGGGCCTGGTCATCGCTCGCCAACTGATCCTGCTGATGAACGGCGAGTTCGGCATCAAGAGCGGCAGCCACCAGGGCAGCACCTTGTGGCTGACCCTGCCGCTGGACCCGGAACGCCTGGAACACCCGACCTCCGACCTCGACGGCCCACTCAAGGGCGCACGGGTGCTGGTGGTGGACGACAACGACACCTGCCGTAAAGTATTGGTGCAGCAATGCTCGGCCTGGGGCCTCAACGTCAGCGCCGTGCCATCGGGCAAGGAAGCCCTGGCGCTGTTGCGCACCAAGGCGCACCTGCGCGATTACTTCGACGTGGTGCTGCTGGACCAGAACATGCCCGGCATGACCGGCATGCAACTGGCGGCGAAGATCAAGGAAGACCCGAGTCTGAACCACGACATCCTGCTGATCATGCTCACCGGCATCAGCAACGCGCCGAGCAAGATCATCGCGCGCAATTGCGGGATCAAGCGCATCCTCGCCAAACCCGTGGCCGGCTACACGCTCAAGACCACCCTGGCCGATGAACTGACCCAACGCAGCAAGGGCAACGTTCCACCTCGCCCGGTCCTCAATACGCCGGCGGCCATCACCGTGCCGACGGATTTCCGCATCCTGGTGGCCGAAGACAACAGCATCTCCACCAAAGTGATCCGCGGCATGCTCGGCAAGCTCAACCTCAACCCCGACACCGCCAGCAATGGCGAAGAAGCGCTGGAAGCGATGAAAGCCCAGCGCTATGACCTGGTGTTGATGGACTGTGAAATGCCGATCCTCGATGGTTTCTCGGCCACCCAACAGCTGCGCGCGTGGGAAGTCAGCCACCAGCGTATTCGCACACCGGTGGTGGCGCTGACGGCGCACATCCTGTCGGAACATAAAGAACGCGCACGCCAGGCCGGGATGGATGGGCATATGGCCAAGCCGGTGGAGTTGTCGCAGTTGCGTGAGCTGGTGGAGTTCTGGGTGGCGCAGCGTCAGCAACGCCCGGAACACGCACCTTCTTGACTTGAAATACAGTCCCCATGTGGGAGCGGGCTTGCTCGCGAATGCGGTGGATCAGTTAAAGATGCATTGACTGACACACCGCATTCGCGAGCAAGCCCGCTCCCACATTTGTTCTCTGTCGCCTGATAGACTTCCCCGACTCTTTCTCTGCCGCGAGCCACTCACATGCTCCACGTGTTATTCAGTGTCTACCTGAAAATGCTGGTGCTCTACAGCCCGTTCTTCGTGCTGTCCTGCTTTATCAGCCTGACCCGTGGCTACTCCAGCAAAGAACGGCGGCGCCTGGCGTGGAAAGTGGCGTTGGCGACCTTGGTATCGAGCGTGTTGCTCTACTTGTTCGGCCGCGTGATTTTCAGCGTGTTCGGCATCACCGTCGACGCCTTCCGCATCGGCGCCGGCAGTGTGCTGTTTATCTCCGCCCTGGGCATGGCTCAGGGCAAGTCGGCGGTGCAGACCGACAACGTGCAGCAGGATGTGACCATCGTGCCGCTGACCATTCCCCTCACCGTCGGCCCCGGCACCATCGGTGCGCTGCTGGTCATGGGGGTGAGCCAGCCGCACTGGGATGACAAGCTCACCGCCATCCTCAGCATCGCCCTGGCCAGCCTCACGGTGGGCGTGGTGCTGTACCTGTCCAACCGTATCGAACGCATCCTCGGTGACCAGGGTTTGCAGATTGTCAGTCGGTTGATGGGGTTGTTTGTGTGCGCCCTGGCCGCGCAAATCATCTTCACCGGTGTGCGCGGTTACCTGGTGCCTTAGATCCGGTACTTGGCGATTGCCAACTGCACCTTGTCACCCGCACTCTCGCGCATCAGTTGGATCGTCTTTTCGTTGACCACCGAGGTATTCAGCACCAGGCACGTCTGCCCGCTGAAGGCCTCGAACGAGGAGCTGTCCCACTCCAGGAAGGGCAGCCCTACCTGCTTGCTCACGCCATGGCTGCTGTAGGTCACCAGCACCATCATCAGTTCACCGTCCGTTTCGGCACAGGACGCCAGGCCGAAGTCGCCGCCTTGGTGTACCGCGCTGTTGCGTTTGAACAGTTCGAACGTCCCCGGCGCCTGCTTCAATGCGTCCAAAGCATCGGCCGCCAGTTTCGGCAAAGTGCTCAGCAAGTGCCCGGACAATGAGGTCGACGCCAGCAGGGTGGTGATGATATTCAGCGCCGCCCATTGCACGGTCAGGCCCTTGCCGGAACGTGAAACCCGTTCGAAGCGGCTGCGCACCGGCAGCCACCCCAGGCTGACCATCACCTTGATGAACTCGTCGTACCAACCCTCAGTACCGCGCTGTACTTTCAACACATCGCTGACATAGCTGCTGGCCAGCAAATAGCTCTTGCGCACGTATTCCCGATTCAAGCCGGACAAGCCTTCGGCAAACGAGATGACGCCGTTGTTGACCACGGCGGCGTTGAAGTCGTCCTCGATGTCCAACGGCAAAGCCTTAAGCGCTCCAGACGCTCCCGGCAACTTGTAGGCGGCAATCAGCTTGCGCCTTTTTTTATTGTTGATCCTTCTGTGATGTCGCTCCATTTTGGTTCTCCACAAGCACCCCAACTCGGGGCTTATGTCCACCCTAGTCCACTGGCTGGAGCGTTTTCCAGACGACAAACATCCCTTGGCGCACGCCGTCAAACCGTGCCGCCCAGCAATCACGCGGCATGCCTGACAGGCTTCCGGATTTCGTCGCAGAAAAAAGAAAAAGCCCCGGACAACGCCAGGAAAATCCCTGGGTCATTCGGAGCTTTCAGGCCCCCGAGGGGCCCTTTTCAGGAGGCGGGTTTCTCGCCGTACCAGCGCGGCGTGTACACCCACTCACCGCCACCGGCTCGCGGGAAGGTGACGGTGGTGGACGAACCGATCAGCACCATGGTGCGCATGTCCACCTGCTCCGGCGTCAGTTGCCCCAGGGTAGTGACGCGCAGGGTCTGGCCTGGCCGGCCAATATCCCGGCCCAGCACCACCGGCGTTTCAGGCGTGCGATGAAGTGCGACGATTTCCAGCGCACGTCCCAGTTGCCACGGCCGCGAGCGCGAGATCGGGTTGTAGAACGCCAGCGCCAGGTCGGCCTGGGAGGCCAGGTCCAGGCGCTTTTCGATGATCGACCAGGGCTTGAGGTTGTCTGACAGCGACATCACGCAGAAGTCATGACCCAACGGTGCACCGGCCTGGGCGGCGGTGGCGAGCGAGGCCGAAACACCCGGCAGGATTTCCAGGTCGACCTGATGCCAGGCCGGATCACCGGATTCGTGCAGGGCTTCGATCACCGCAGCGGCCATGGCGAACACACCGGGGTCGCCAGACGACACCACCACCACCGAACGACCTTGGGCCGCGAGTTCGAAGGCGTGGCGGGCACGCTGCATTTCTTCGCGGTTGTCGGTGCAGTGCTGCACCTGATCGTCACGGAAGGGCCCAGCCATGCGCACGTAGGTTTCGTAACCCAGCACATCGGTACAGCGTGCCAGTTCAGCCTTGACCGCTGGCACCATCAACTCGGCAGCGCCGGGGCCCAGGCCGATCACGGCCAGGCGACCACGCACGCGGCCGACTTGCGACAAGTCCAGGGGTTGCTCGGCAACGTTGATGACGATATCGGCGTCCTGGATCACGCTGGCAAATCGCAGCGGTACTCCCAACACCAACGCTGCCTCATGCAACGACGCTTCGGCCATCTGCGTATCACTGGCCAGCAGGCACGCCAGGGACTGCACGGCGATGCCCGCCTCATGCAACGCCGTGCGTACACGCTCAGCCAGTTGCGCGCCGGGCTTGCAGGTCACGCTGACGTTCTTCGGATAGATCAGCAATTCATCGGCGGCAGGCATGCGCGCGTTACTGCCCACGTGAATCGCCAGGCGTGCCTGTTGGTCCTGGGGCAGGTTGGCCTGGTCCAGCCACGGCGCGGCGCCTTCGATGCGTACGCTTTCGCCGGCCAGCAGGTCGGAGACGAAACGTTTGCCCAGCTCCAGATCCGCCAGTGCATAACCTGCAGGCGGATTAAGCAGGCAGGTGCCGAAACGCAGCTCGCCACTGGTGGTGATCGCAGCGGCCACGTTCAACGCAGCGGCGATTTCGCGCGCCATCACGTTCACACCGCCGAGGCCGCCAAGCAACGGCACCACCGCGCTGCCGTCTTCGGCCACGGCCAGCACGGCGGGCTCTTCGCCTTTTTCCAGCAGCAGCGGCGCCAAGGTACGAATAACGATACCGGCCGCGCACAACGCAATCAGCGGCGTACCTTGCTGATACAGCTGGCGCAGGGTCGCGCCGAATTCACTGTAGGCCTGGTCCGCACCGTCGACCCGTCCGGCCAGGCCGTGGATCAACGCGCCGGGGTAGACCTGCTGGATCTTGCGCGCTGTGGCCAGGCTGCCCTGGCCCAAAATAACAATCGCCGGGCTCATCAACCTTGCCACCGTTCACCGGGCACGATGATCAGCGAGAAGTAAGGGGACGACGACGGGTCGACCTGTTCCAGCGGCACGATCTTCTGGTTGGCCATGGTGGCGCGCTCCACATACAGCGCACGCCCGGCCAGGCCGAGCTCTTCCAGCACCTGGCGCACTTTCGGGAAGTTGCGACCCAGCTTCATGATCACGGCCGCATCGGCATCCGCCAGGCGGCGCTTGAGGTCGTCATGGGGCAACACGCCCGAAAGCACCGAAAGGCTCTGGTTGCGATACACCAACGGCGCGCCCAGCACCGAGGCACCGCCGAGCATCGAGCAAACACCTGGAATCACCTGCGCTTCATAGCGCTCGGAGAGGCGGTCGTGCAGGTACATGTAGGAACCGTAGAAGAACGGGTCACCTTCGCAGATCACCGCCACGTCACGGCCGGCGTCCAGGTGTGCGGCGACGTCAACGCTTGCGGCGTCGTAGAAATCGCTGATCACCTGCTCGTAGGACATCGGCGCCGGCAACACTTCGGTGGTCACCGGGTACACCAACGGCATCAGCGTCTGTTGCGGCACCAGGTGGTCTTCGATAATGCCAAAGGCGTTGCCCTTCTTGCCCTTGGCCACGAAGTACGCCACCACCGGCGATTCGCGCAGCAGGCGCAGGGCCTTGAGGGTGATCAGTTCCGGGTCACCGGGGCCCACGCCCAGGCCGATCAAACGTCCACGTGTCTGCATTATTCGACCTCCGTGGCCAGGGCATTCACCGCAGCGGCCGCCATGGCGCTACCGCCCAGGCGGCCCTGCATGATCACGAACGGCACGCCACGGCTGTCGGCGGCCAGCATCGCCTTGGACTCGGCGGCGCCGACAAAACCCACCGGGAAGCCGAGGATCAACGCCGGTTTCGGCGCGCCCGCATCGAGCATTTCCAGCAGGTAGAACAACGCGGTCGGTGCATTGCCGATCACCACCACGCTGCCTTCCAGGTGCGGGCGCCACAGCTCCAGTGCGGCAGCGGAACGGGTGTTGCCCAACTCCCGCGCCAGCTCCGGCACGCTGTCATCACGCAGGGTGCAGATCACCGGATTATTGGCCGGCAGGCGTGCGCGGGTCACGCCTTCGGAGACCATCCGCGCATCGCACAGGATCGGCGCGCCCGCAGCCAGCGCATCGCGCCCGGCCTTGCCCGCCCCTTCGGAGAACTGAAGGCCGTCGATGGCGTCGACCATGCCGCAGGCGTGAATCACCCGCACCGCGAGTTTTTCCAGATCGGCCGGGATGCGGTCCAACTTGGCTTCCGCGCGAATAATGGCGAAGGAGTTGCGATAGATCTCCTGACCGTCGCGGATGTAATCAATCATCGGTGTTGCTCCGTGGGCGGGCGCGCAGCAGGGCGCCCGTCGCTTCAATAGAAAGGTTGCGTGCGTGCAGCCGGCCGAAACCGGGCTGGGCTGCCTCGCGAAAATAGAGGTCGTAGTGGCCGGGGCTCACGGCCAACAAGGTCACCGGCGCAACGTGCGCAGCGGCACAGGAACGCGGGCAGCCGGACAGGTGCACGTTGTGGTCAGTGCTCAAGGCAGCGAGTTGCACCGCGTCGGCCTTGGTGTCGGCCAGGGCCTTGCCGCAACCGCTGGAGCCGGTGCAGGCGATCATGCGCGCCAGGGGCTGGTCGATTGAACACAGAAAGCCAAGCTGCGCCAGGTGTTCGGTCACAGCGTGCGGTTTTTCGACGTTGGGCAGCAGCACGCCCTGCCAGGGGGTGAAACGCAGCGTGCCGTCGCCGTATTCGCTGGCCAGGTGCGCAGCGCCCTTGAGCATCGTCGCATCCAGGCGACCCAAGGGGGCGATGGCGGCGATGTAGAGCTTGTTATTTTGATGCTGTGGATAAGTGCCGAGGTGCTGCAAAGCGCCACTGGGCGGGCGGTTGAAGCCATCGGAGGGCAGCAGCGGCAGTGTTAGACGACTCAATAAGTTATCCACAGACAGATGCCGCATACGCGTCTGTTCCGGCGTGGCGATGTCCAGAAATGCTTCCAGCACGGCCACCACCAGTGCATGGCCCTGGTCCAATGGCACGGCGGCCAGCGGCGCATCCAGCCCCGGACAACCCGCCAGGCCAAAGGCCAGAAGCGTCTCGCCCTCCCGCACGAACGCCGACAGCCACAGGTCATGGTGATGTTCGAGCATCGCCAACGCCTCACCGCCATCCAGTTGCACGGCGAACTTGGCCGACAGCTCATGGAAACGCGGGTGGCTCTGCAGGGTATTCAGGATCTGTTCGGCCAGCGGGCGCGTATCGAAGAGCATCTGCGGATCGATCCCGGCGCTCGGACTGAGCATCAGGTTGCGCACGTCGTCGCCAGCCGCGTTATTGGGGCCGAGGTCGGCCGCCAACAGCATCGCAATCAGCGCGCTTTCTTCAGTGCCAATCCCACGAATCTGCAGATTGGCGCGGTTGGTCGCCTCGATCACCCCGCCCGCATAGGCCTGGGCGGCATCCGCCACCGCGTGGGCTTGGGCGGCAGTGATCGAACCACCGGCCAATTTGATCCGGCAGATGCCGCCGTCCAGCGCCTGGACAATACGCAGCAACCCCGGACAAGCCGAGGGGCGCAAGGTATTCACAGCGGGCGTTGGGTTCACGGGGCTACCGGTTGATGGGTAAAGGCGCGGTATTATGCCTGCTTTGTCCGGCGGCATGAAAAGCCTGCCCGTCGGATGTCGTTCAAGGAATCTTTATGTCGCCCTGGCTGACGGTTGTAGGCATCGGTGAAGACGGCTTCAAGGGGCTGGGCAGGAATGCCCGGCATGCCCTGTTGCGCGCCACGCGGATTATAGGTGCTCAGCGCCAGTTGGACCTGTTGCCGGTGTGTATTCGCGGCGAGCGGGCGTTGTGGCCGAGCCCGTTTTCCCTGGAGCCGGTGCTGGCTCGGCGTGGCGAGCCGGTCTGTGTGTTGGCCAGTGGGGACCCGATGTTCTATGGCGTAGGCGCGAGCCTGGCGCGACAGGTGGCGGCTGAAGAGTTGCTGATTTTGCCGGCGCCTTCGTCGGTGTCGTTGGCAGCGGCGCGCTTGGGCTGGCCGTTGCAGGACGTGGTGACCTTATCCGTGGTCGCCCGGCCGCTGTCGGCGCTGAATGCGCATCTGGCCAGTGGCGTGCGGATGTTGGTGTTGAGTAATGACGGGCGCAGTCCGGCGTTGATTGCCGCTTTGTTGGCTTCGTGCGGGTTTGGGCCGAGCCGCTTGAGCGTGTTTGAACATTTGGGCGGCGCGCATGAGCGGCGCATCGACGGTCTGGCTACGGATTGGCAACACGCGTCAGTCGCCGATTTGAATCTGGTTGCCATTGATTGCGTAGCCTCCGGCGAAACACCCCGTCTGTCGCGCCTGGCGGGCCTGCCGGATTCAGCCTTCAAACACGACGGCCAACTGACCAAACGCGATGTACGCGCCATGACCCTGGCCCGCCTCGCGCCGATGCCCGGCGAACTGCTGTGGGACGTGGGCGCGGGCAGCGGCTCCATCGGGATCGAATGGATGCGTACTCACCCGAGCTGCCGCGCCCTGGCGATTGAAACGGATGAAGGTCGCCAAGGCCTGATCGAACACAATCGCGACGCCCTTGGCGTGCCCGGGCTGCAATTGGTTCGCGGCAAGGCGCCCGAGGCGTTGAACGGACTGGAAGCCCCGGACGCCATCTTCATCGGCGGCGGCGTCACCCGCGACGGCGTACTCGACACCTGCTGGCAACACCTGCGGCCGGGCGGGCGCTTGGTCGCCAACGCCGTGACCCTGCAAAGTGAAATGACCTTGATGGAGTGGCGCGCCCGGCATGGCGGCGAACTGACGCGTATCCACGTGGCCCAGGCGCAGCCGCTGGGGGAATTTGACACGTGGCGCCAGGCGTTGCCGATCACCTTGCTGGAAGTGGTCAAGCTACTATGAAGCGCATCCTTCTGCTGGGCGGCGTGACTGAGGCGCTGGCTATCGCTCGCACATTGGGCCCGGAACATATCTACAGCCTCGCTGGCGTTGGCCGCGTGCCCACCGACCTGACCTGCCAAGTGCGGGTCGGTGGTTATGGTGGCGCTGAGGGCTTGGCGCAGTTTGTTCGGGATGAAGGGATTAGCCTGATTCTCGACGCGACCCATCCGTATGCAGCGCAGATCAGCCGCAATGCTGCCGAGGCCGCGCAGTTGAGCGGCGTGCCATGTTGGGCCTTGCGCCGCCCGGCGTGGCAGCCGCAGGCGGGAGATGATTGGCGCGAGGTCAGTGATTGGGCCGCGTTGATTGAAGCGCTCAAACCCTTCAAGCGTCCGCTGTTCACGCTGGGGCGCGAGCCGTTGCAACACCTTGATGAGATCCCGCCGGAGCAGTTCTGGACGCTGCGTGCACTGGATGTTTATCCGGGCAATGAACGCTGCGAAGTGATCGGCGCGCGCGGGCCGTTTTTGATCGAGGATGAGCGGGCGTTGTTCGAGCTGCGTGGGATTGATGTGCTGATCAGCAAGAACAGCGGTAGCACGGCAACGGAGCCGAAGCTGGAGGTGGCAAGGGAGCTTGGGGTGCCGGTGTTGGTGTTGAAGCGGCCCGTTCTGGCTCAGGTAGATCGAGAATTTACCACCATGCCTTCTCTACTACAGGCAATCAACACTCTCTAACCACCACAAATCCCTGTGGGAGCGGGCTTGCTCGCGAAGGCTGTGTGTCAGTCACCAAATCTATTGGATGACACTCCGCCTTCGCGAGCAATTGCGCCAGCTCAATCAATTGCGCAACGCCGAGCAATTCCTCTCGTTTCAAATAACCCGAAAAATGACCAACCATTTGGCCTTCTCATAAAAGCCGAATCCGCCTACAAACACTTCCGAACCAGCTGGCTGGCTCAGCCAAAAGCCCCCGCCCTAACCTCTCTTCCTCGCGAATTCGCACCAGCATCCGCGATGGAGATGCACTGTTTTCACAGTGCGTCGCACTTGCCATGATGTATCCCAAGGAATACGATCCGAGATGATTGATTTCAATGAAACCATTGAGTTTGTCCAATGGCTGGAGGCCGTTCGGGATCCATTCGCAAAAGTGCGTATTGTGAAGAGAATACGAATGGCAGAAGCCGGAAACTTCGGTGACTGTGAGCCTGTAGGTGATGGGGTGTCCGAGATGCGAATCCACTACGGTCCTGGGTATCGCGTTTACTTCACTCGTCGAAACAAGGCGGTTTATCTGCTGCTAGTCGGTGGTGACAAATCAACACAAAGCCGGGACATCAAGCGTGCAAAGCTAATTGCATTAAACCTTGGCAATGAGGAATGACTCATGAGCGAATCCTATACTCGCTTCGACGCGGCAAAATATTTGAAAACCCCTTTGGAAATGGCCGCCTACCTGGAGACCTGCTTTGAAGACGATGCAGGCGATGGTCTTTTGATTCGCACCGCTCTCAACGATATCGCCCGCGCCCAAGGCATGACCCAAATCGCCCGCGACGCCGGTCTCGGCCGCGAAAGCCTATACAAAGCCCTCTCCGCCACTGGCAATCCCGAATTCACGACTATCATGAAAGTCATGAAAGCGTTGGGCCTGAAGCTTCACGCCACAGCGATCTGATAGCACTGCGACACCAAACCACACCAGCCCTTTTTACTTATCCCCCACGATCAGGCTAAATACCCGCCTGATCGTTTAACCCTACGGATTGTCCGCCATGGCCCGTCAACGCTTTGCAATCGCCTGGATCGCCTGCCTTGCAGTGCTGTTCAACGCCTTTGCCATGCCGCTGGCCAGTGCGATGCAGCAATCCCAGGACCCGGTGCAGCAATTGTTGTGGGGCAGTTTCTGCTCGTCCAATGGTGCGACGCTCAAGACCATCGCCCTGGGCCAGCTGGAAATCCCGGCGCCGCAGCAGGACGATCACTCCACCATGCAACATTGCTGGTGTTGCTCGGGCTCGGCGCCGTTGGTGGCGTTGCCGGGGCATGTGCCGCAGTTGTACCTCACGCAATTCAACACTTCACAGAGCTTGCCGCCGCCCCGGCTGCAAAGCCCGACCCCGCGCCAGCAATGGCCAAGCCTCAACCCCCGCGCCTCTCCAACGGTCTGATTTTCTTCGCAAGTGAACTGCGTTTAGAACCGTTCTGGAGAACTGCCATGCTCAAATCTTCCCTGCTTCTGGCTGCGTTGCTGCTGCCGGTGTTCAGTGCTGCCAATGCCGAGGACTACAAGGCCGGCGACCTGGTGGTCAGCGAACCCTGGTCCCAGGAGTTGCCGCCGAATGCGCCCACCGTCGCCGCGTATTTTGTGATTCATAACACCGGCGAATCCCCGGACCGCCTGCTCAGCGTCGAAACGCCAGTGGCGGACAAGGCCGAGCTGCACGAACACGTCATGCAGGGCGACCTGATGAAGATGCAACAAGTGCCCAGCGTTGCCGTGCCGGCCAAGGGTGACCTGACCTTCGCGCCCATGGCGTACCACGTGATGCTGTTGGGCCTCAAAGACCGCAGCCTGTTGGCCGACGGCAAGCAATTCCCGCTGACCCTGACCTTCGAAAAAGCCGGCAAGATCGAGGTGGACGTGTCGGTGCAGAAAGTACCGCCGATGGCCGGCCACGCGCACAAGCACCCGCAATAGGCTGACATTCGATGGGCGCCCCTCGCGCCAGGCTCTCCCCGCACGCCCGCGTAAGGCGCGGCGGTTGGATCAGCCTGTTCGCCATGCTGATGATCTTTATCGGTCCGCTGATTTCCCAAGCGATGCCGATGGATCATCACGCCGGTATGTCGATGGACATGCCGATGGACCACGGCGACTCCCATCACCCAAAAGCCCCCAACGAACACCACGCCCTCTGGTCCAAGTGCGGCTATTGCGACCTGCTCTACAGCTGCCCCGCCCTGCCCGGCGGCGTTTCAACCTTCACCCTGAGCAGTCCGCCACCCGCCAACGCCCTCACCCCCGCCACGCGCCTGGGCCATGCCCGGCAGAGCATCTTCCCCGGCGCCCGCAGCCGCGCGCCGCCCATCGCTTCGTAAGCACTTCACAGCGTTACTTCACCCCGGCCGACTTTAGACAGACAGCCGCAGGCTGCTGGCCGTGTTGTTTACGATTGATTGATGGAATTTGTCATGTCCAGGTTTTCTGCTGACACCCGTTTGGGACGTACTCCCGTGTTCGCCGTTCTGTGCGGCGCACTGCTGGCTCCGATGGCTCACGCCGACGAAAATGAATTGAGCCCCACCGTCATTACGGCGATCGCCCCCAGCTCACCGCTGACTGTGATCACCAACCCGAAAGACCCGCGCCAGCCGGTGCCCGCCAGCGATGGCGGCGACTACCTCAAGACCATCCCCGGCTTCGCCCTGGTGCGTAACGGCGGCACCAATGGCGACCCGGTGCTGCGTGGCATGTTTGGCTCGCGCCTGAACATCCTTACCAACGGCAGCATGATGCTCGGTGCCTGTCCCGGCCGCATGGATGCGCCCACTTCGTACATTTCGCCAGAGACCTACGACAAGCTCACCGTGATCAAAGGCCCGCAAACCGTACTCTGGGGCCCTGGCGCCTCGGCGGGCACCGTGCTGTTCGAGCGTGAACCGGAGCAATTCGGCGAGCTGGGCACGCGACTCAACGCCAGCGTGCTGGCCGGTTCCAACGGGCGCTTTGACAAAGTCATCGATGCCGCTGCCGGGGGGCCACTGGGCTATGTACGGGTGATCGGCAACCAGGCCCATGCCGATGACTACAAGGACGGCAACAACGACACCGTCGCCTCGCGCTACGACAAGTGGAACGGCGACGTGGCCGTCGGTTTCACCCCCGACGCCGACACCCTGCTGGAACTCACCGCCGGCCGTGGCGATGGCGAAGCACGCTACGCCGGACGCGGCATGGATGGCTCGCAATTCCTGCGGGAAAGCCTGGGGCTGCGTTTCGAAAAATCCAACATTGGCGACGTCCTCGACAAGGTCGAAGCCCAGGTCTACTACAACTACGCCGACCACGTGATGGACAACTACAGCCTGCGCACGCCCTCGGGCACCGGGATGATGGCCGGGCCTATGGCGTCCAACGTCGATCGCCGCACCCTCGGCGCGCGGATCAAGGCCACCTGGCGCTGGGCCGATGTGCAGCTGATCAGCGGCCTGGATGCGCAGACCAACGAACATCGCCAGCGCAGCAGCATGGGTGTCGACACCTACAAGGACCTGCCACGGGTCAAGGATGCCAATTTCCATAACTACGGCGTATTCGGCGAACTCACCTGGTACGCCGCCGACCGCGAACGGCTGATCACCGGTGCGCGCCTGGACCGCGCCTCGGCCAAGGACTTCCGGCAAAGCACCGGCTCCGGCATGATGACGCGGCCCAACCCGACCGCCGACAACACTCGCGCCGACACCTTGCCTTCCGGCTTCGTGCGCTATGAACACGACCTGGCCGACAGCCCCACCACCCTCTATGCAGGCCTGGGCCACTCGGAACGTTTCCCCGATTACTGGGAGCTGTTTTCGCCCAACACCGGCGCGAGCGGTTCAGTGAATGCTTTCGACGGCGTGAAGCCAGAGAAGACCACCCAACTCGATTTCGGCGCGCAATACAAAGCTGAAGACCTTGAAGCCTGGGCTTCGGGTTACATCGGTCGGGTGCAGGACTTCATCCTGTTCGACTACCGGCCCGGCATGATGGGCACCACCTCCCAGGCGCGTAACGTCGACGCGCGCATCATGGGCGGCGAATTGGGCGCGGCGTACAAACTGACGCGCCACTGGAAAACCGACGCCACCCTCGCTTACGCCTGGGGCAAGAACAGCAGCGACGGCAAGGCGCTGCCACAAATGCCGCCACTGGATGCACGCCTGGGCCTCACCTACAGCGAAGATGACTGGAGCGCCGGCGCGCTGTGGCGTGTGGTCGCCGCACAAAACCGCATCGACCAGAACAAGGGCAACGTGGTCGGCAAGGACTTCGACAAGAGCGGCGGTTTTGGTGTGTTCTCGCTGAACGCGGCGTATCGCATCAACAAACACTTCAAGGTCAGCACTGGCGTCGACAATCTGTTCGGCAAGGCCTACGCCGAGCACCTGAACCTGGCCGGCAACGCCGGGTTCGGCTACCCGGCCAGTGACCCGCAAGCCATCAAGGAGCCAGGGCGCACGCTCTGGACCAAAGTCGATATGAACTTCTAAAAGCATCACGGACATAAAAAATTAATGCCTTGCGGAGCCCCTGATGAACACTCAAAAGATTTCCTTCTACAACCTGGCCTGGCGCTGGCACTTCTACGCCGGCCTCTTCGTCGCCCCTTTCATGGTGTTGCTGGCACTGACCGGCATCATCTACCTGTTCAAACCCCAACTCGACCCGCTGATGTACGGCGACCTGCTCAAGGTCCAGACCGCCGAGCACGCCCTGAGCGCCGATGAGCAACTGCAACGCGCCAAAACCGCCTTCCCCAACGCTGCGATCAGCAAATACCTGCCCCCTGCCGACAGTACCAGCAGCGCACAATTCGTGATGCACAACGGAGGCCGCGAAGTGACCGTGTTCGTCGATCCCTATCGCGGCACGGTCCTCGGCGAGCAGGACTCGAAATACAACCTGCAAGCCATCGCCCGCGCCCTGCACGGCGAGCTGATGATCGGCACCGTCGGCGACCGCCTGGTGGAACTCGCCGCCGGTTGGGGCGTGATGCTGGTGGTGTCGGGCCTGTACCTGTGGTGGCCGCGCGGCAAGTCTTCGGCAGGTGTGCTGTGGCCGCGTTTCAACAGTCGTGGCCGGGTGTTGTGGCGCGATATGCACGCAGTCACCGGTTTCTGGGGCGCGTCCTTGTTGCTGGTGATGCTGCTCAGCGGCATGACCTGGACCGGCTTCTGGGGCAAGCAATACGCCGACCTGTGGAACACCTTTCCGGCGGCAATGTGGAACAACGTGCCGCAATCGGATCAGCAGGCGCGCGTGCTCAACACGGCCAGCCAACAGACCGTGCCCTGGGCCATGGAAAACACGCCGATGCCGATGTCCGGCGACCACGCCGAACACATGAACCACGGCGCCATGCACTCGGGTCCGGCGGCGCCCACCTTGCGCTTGCAGCAGGTGGTCGACCTGGCCAATGCACGTCACGTCGAGCCCGGCTACAGCATCACCTTCCCCACCACCGCCGAAGGTGTATTCACCGTCGCGGTGTTCGCCAACGACCCACGCAATGACGCCACCCTGCACGTGGACCAATACACCGGCAAGGTGCTGGCCGATGTGCGTTGGGAACATTACAACCTGGTCGCGCGGACCACCGAGACCGGCGTGATGCTGCACGAAGGCAAGATGTTCGGCTGGGTCAATCAGCTGATCGTGCTGCTGATTTGCCTGATGATTTTGCTCAGCGCGGTCAGCGGTGTGGTGATCTGGTGGAAGCGGCGGCCTCAAGGCGGGCTGGGCGTTCCACCGCTGCGTCATGACCTGCCGAAGTGGAAAACCGCGATGGTGATCATGCTCGCCCTGGCGATCATTTTTCCGCTGGTGGGCGCCTCGTTGATCCTGGTGTGGGCATTGGACCGCCTGGTGCTTTCACGTTTTTTTGCGCAACGTGAATCCGCCTCAGGTTCTGCATGAAGCAGGCGAGATGCCCGGCACAGAGCCTTTCTGTAGCCTTGCGCGGACTTTGGCCGCGCTGCGAATAAGTGTTAACTTATAACACTTTCTGCGTTATCGTTGCTCGCCGCACCCTGCGGCGAGTACCCCTCCAAGAAGACTGATCGACCGATGAACAAGTACCTTGCGTCCGGGCTGTGCCTGCTCGCCCTGCATCACAACGCCCAAGCCCTGACCCTGCCCGCCAGCCCCATCACCGCGCCCGCTGTGGATGACGAACGCGTCGACCTCAAGACCCCGACCACCGCCGGCTCGCGCTTGAACCTCACGTCGCTGCAAACCCCTGGCAGCGTCGAAAGCCAGACCGGCGCGCAGATCCGCGAACGCGGCGATGCCAGTGTGCAAGACGCAATCTCCCGCGCCACCGGCATCAGCCGTACCGGCACGCCGGGCGATGGCGGCACCTCGTTGTCGGCCCGTGGTTTTACCGGCCAGGGTTCGGTGATGCAGCTGTACGACGGCAACCGCATGTACATGGGCATGGGCACCTCGACCTTCCCGGTGGACACCTGGTCGGTAGAGCGGGTGGACGTTTTACGCGGCCCGGCCTCGGTGCTGTATGGCGAAGGCGCCACCGGTGCAGTGATCAACACCGTGCCGAAAAAGCCGTTTGCAGGCGAGATCGAAAACCATATCCGCCTGGGCTACGGCTCTTATGATCGCCAGCAGCAAGCCCTGGACAGCGGCGGTTCGCTGACCGACACCCTGAGCTATCGCCTGAACCTCAATCGGCTGCGCAGCAACGGCTTTATCGACCGTGGCGACTCCAGCAGCGACTTCGTCAGCGGCGCCCTGCGCTGGCAGGCAGCGGATAACCTGAGCTTCACCCTGGCCAGCGACTACGGCGACCAGCGTCCGCAGAACTACTTCGGCACGCCGTTGATCAACGGCCAATTGCACAAGGGCCTGCGCGACAAGAATTACAACGTCAGCAACGACACTCAGCACTACAACGACCAATGGACACGCCTGACCAGCGAGTGGCAGATCAACGACAGTGTCAGCGCCACCAACGAGCTGTTCTACCTGAAAAACCAGCGCCGCTGGCAGAACGCCGAGAACTACAACTTCACCAACGGCCAGCTCACACGCAGTGGCAACTTTGGTATCAAGCACAATCAGGAGCAGGTGGGCGACCGCCAGACTTTCACCTTCAAGCACACGCTGTTCGGCCTCGACAGCCAGACCGTGACCGGCGTGGAGTACAACCGGATTCGCTTCCGCCTGGCCAGTAACTCGCCGTTCAACGATGTACTGCCCAGCGGCCAGCCGATCGATATCAATCACCCGGCACCTGCGCCGTTCAGTAGCCGAAACGCGTTCGCGCCACTGTTCTCCACCACCACCAAAACCGTCGCCGGCTTCGCCGAAAACCGCCTGCAACTCACCGACCAACTGTCGCTGATCACCGGCATCCGCCGCGACTACGCCCACGTCGAACGCGAGGGCCTGCGCGATGGCAGCCAGACCGACAAGACCCTCACCGGCAATAATTGGAAAGCCGGCCTGGTCTACGCGATCACGCCCGATACCTCGATCTACGGCCAATACGCCACCAGCACCGACGGCGTCGGCGGCCTGATCTCCCTGAGCCCGAGCCAGCAGCAATTTGACCTATCCACGGCCAAGCAGACCGAGATCGGCATCAAGCAAGCCTTCTGGGACCAGC
Organism: Pseudomonas sp. P7759; assembly: GCF_013386445.1. Lineage (NCBI taxonomy): Bacteria > Pseudomonadati > Pseudomonadota > Gammaproteobacteria > Pseudomonadales > Pseudomonadaceae > Pseudomonas > Pseudomonas sp. P7759. The sequence continues at coordinate 16,120 of NZ_JACART010000047.1, read as the reverse complement.
GCGGCGAATGGACCTTGGCGGCTTATCACATCGTCAAAAAGAAACTGCTCACCGACATTCCGGGTGACCCGGAGCATCAGCAACAAGTCGGCCAGCAATCTTCCCGAGGCCTGGAAGCCAGCCTCGACCTGCAACTGCCCCACGCCTGGGCCCTGCAAGCCAACGCCGCCATCGTGCATGCGCAGTACGACGACTTCAGCCAGGACGTCAACGGCGTGCAAGTCTCGCGCGACGGCAACCGCCCGGTGGACGTGCCACGCCGTACCGCCAACCTGTGGCTGAGCAAAGCCGTGACCGACGACATCCGCGCCGGTGCCGGTGTGCGTTATGTCGATGCGCGTTATGCCGACATGGCCAACCAGAACGAGCTGCCGAGCTACACCGTGGTCGACGCCACTGTGTCGTGGAAGGCCATGCGCAACACCACCCTGGGCCTGCAACTGAATAACCTGTTCGACCGCACCTATGCCGTCAGCCAGTACAACGACGGGCAACAGTGGATCCTCGGCGAGCCACGCTCATTCTTCGTGACCGCGGACTACAGCTTCTGATGACTTCACTCACCCTCACCGACCTGGCCTGGACGCCGTCGGACCACGGCCACTGCCATCACCGGTTCCAGCTGCGTGATGCGAGCCTGCAGGTCGGTGCGGGGGAGTTCGTCGGGCTGATCGGGCCCAATGGCAGCGGCAAGACCAGCCTGTTGCGCTGCGCCTACCGGTTCAGCAAACCGGAACAGGGTGATGTGCGGCTGGACCATCAGAACCTGTGGAAGCAGAGTTCAAAATGGTGTGCGCAGCGCATCGCGGTGGTGCTACAGGAGTTTCCCGACGCCTTTGGGCTGCGGGTCGATGAAGTGGTCGCCATGGGGCGCACACCGCACAAGGGCGTGTTCGATGGAGATACCTTGCATGACCGGCAACTGGTGCAAAATGCGTTGGCGTCCGTCGGCATGCAAGGCTTCGAAGACCACGCCTTCGCCACCCTCTCCGGCGGCGAAAAACAGCGTGTGATCCTGGCCCGCGCCCTGGCCCAGCAACCGCAACTGCTGATCCTCGACGAGCCCACCAACCACCTCGACCCACGCTATCAGTTGGAGCTGCTGCGGCTGGTCAAGCGCCTCAACATCGGCACCCTGGCGAGCATCCACGACCTGAACCTGGCCGCCGCGTTCTGTGATCGTCTGTACGTGATCCACCACGGGCGCATCGTCGCCAGCGGCACGCCCCATGAAGTGCTGACCGCCGAGTTGCTGCGCGAGGTGTTTGGCGTCGAAGCACTGATCGACACCCACCCTTTGTCCGGCTACCCCCGAATCACCTGGATAACCCAACCATGATCCTGCGCTCCCTGCTGTCTTTCGCGTTGCTCTTCGGTTCTGCCCACGCGTTCGCCGAAGCGACCCATTACCCGGTCACCATCAAAAGCTGCAACCGCGACGTGACCTTCCAGGAAGCGCCAAAACACGCGATCAGCCACGATATCAATATGACCCAGATGATGCTCGCCCTGGGCCTCAAGCCGCGCATGGCCGGCTACAGCGGCGTGACCGGCTGGAAGTCAGTCACCCCGGAAATGGCCGAGATCCTCGAAGGTCTACCCGAGCTGGCGAGTAAATACCCGTCGGTGGAAACCCTGCTCAACGCCAATGTGGATTTCTTCTTCGCCGGCTGGGATTACGGCATGCGCGTGGGCGGCGACCTCACGCCCAGCACGCTGCAACCCTTGGGCATCAACGTGTATGAGCTGACCGAATCCTGTGCCTTCGTGATGAAGCGCCCCGCCGCGACCCTCGAAGACACCTACAATGATCTGCGCAACCTGGGCAAGATTTTCGACGTGCAGGACCGCGCCAATACCTTGATCGCGCAAATGCAGGCGCAGATAGACGAGGTGCGCAAAGACCTGCCCGCCGACAAACCCCGCGTGTTCCTCTACGACAGCGGCGAAGACCGCGCCATGACCTCTGGCCGCCTCGGCATGCCCCAGGCGCTGATCGACGCGGCCGGTGGGCACAACATTCTGGATGACGTGGACGCCAGCTGGACCCGCGTCAACTGGGAAACGGTGGTGGAGCGCAACCCGCAGGTGATCGTGATCGTTGACTACAGCGAGATCACCGCCGAGCAGAAGCAGGCGTTCCTGATGAACAATCCGGCGCTGCAAGCGGTGGACGCGATCAAGAACCAACGGTTTATCGTGATCCCTTACGTGCAGGCCACGCCGGGCATCGATAACGTGCTGGCCGTCGAGACACTGGCCAAGGGGTTCCACGGCGAATGATCAGCAGCCGCTACGCCTTGCTGCTCATCGTCCTGGCTGCGGTGCTGCTGGTCTCTTGCGTGATCTCGCTGGGCTTCGGCCCGGCGCGGGTGCCGGTGGACGTGGTGTGGCGGATCGTGGTGTACAAAGCCTTCGGCATCGGCGAGGTGAACTGGCCTGCCGGGCAGGAACATATCGTCTGGTTGATCCGCGTGCCCCGCATGCTACTGGGCGCGTTGGTGGGGGCTGGGTTGGCATTGATTGGCGCGGTGTTGCAGGCCGTCACGCGCAACCCGCTGGCCGACCCGCACCTGTTGGGCGTCACTTCCGGCGCCACCTTGGGCGCGGTGATCGTGGTGCTGCATGTGGGAGAAGTCATCGGCCTGCTGACCTTGCCTATCGCCGCGTTCATCGGGGCATTGGCGAGCATGCTGGTGGTGCTGGCGGTGGCCAGCCGCAATGGGCGGCTGGAAAGCGATCGCCTGTTGTTGTGCGGGGTGGCGGTGTCATTTGTGATGATGGCGGCGGCCAACCTGTTGCTGTTCATGGGCGATCATCGCGCAGCCTCGGCGGTGATGTTCTGGATGCTTGGCGGCCTGGGCCTGGCACGTTGGGAACTGCTGGCGATTCCGGCCGCCGCGGTCGTGTTGGGCCTGCTGGTGCTGGTGGGCATGGCCCGCCCGCTGAACTCGCTGATGGCCGGCGAACAGACCGCCGTGACCCTGGGCCTGAATGCGCGCAACGTGCGGCTGAAGGTATTTCTGGTGGCCTCGCTGATGACCGGCGTGCTGGTCTCCATCAGTGGCTCCATCGGTTTTGTCGGCCTGATGATCCCGCACATTGCCCGGCGCCTGGTGGGCGCCGAGCATCGACGGTTACTGCCGGTGTGCGCGCTCCTCGGCAGCCTGTTTCTGGTCTGGGTCGATGTGGCTGCGCGCACGCTGATCGCCCCCGAAGACCTGCCCATCGGCGTGGCCACAGCGGCGATTGGCGGGTTGTTTTTTATCGGATTGATGCGCAGGCGCTGAGATTAGAGTTCGTCTTTTGCACGCCCATACCAGGGCTCGCCGGCCTCCCCACTGACCGTTGCCCATTCGACCCCCAGCACCCCTCGCCTTTTCCAGAACGTGTCAGTGATCAATACCGACAAGCTGCCCAAACGGCACAAATGACTGACCAATGCACTGGGCGAAGGCGCAGGCCGAGCGCTAAGCAGTGTCGACTCCGCGCTCGACACTGCGGGTACGTACTTGAGCAGGCCACCCCCCCGGCAAGAGAGATAGATGCATTGGGCGTCGGGAAGATTGCTGATGTGCACAGACAGGTAACTGTTCAGGTCCTGACTGGAGACAAAATTGGGCAGCAGACTGATGTCCAGTGGTTTGAGACTGCTGGTGTACGGGATTGATTTGAAGAACGCATGCACCGCAGCAATTTTGTAGTCATGCAAGTCGTGACCCGCCGGTACGTCGAACCCGGCATGCCCAGGCCAGAAGAACCACTCCAGCGAACTGTTGCCAAGCCCGGGCCGGTCTTCCACCGGGTCAATCGCAACAAACCCCGATAGGCGCGGGGGCACCAGCAGGGCCCCCAGATACGTCTTGGCCTGAAACGGTGCGATCAACTGCTGGCCATAACGCGCGGCGTCGTCGGCAAAGAAAAACAGTGGCCCGCAGAACGAATGGAAATAGGGATCGCTGGTAAACGTGTGGGCCACCCGCTTGGGCTGCCACTGCGCAGTGACACGCTCCTTGCGCCCCCATATTTCACTGGTGAGCCTGACTTGCAACTCACCGAGCTCAGCCAACTTGACGACATAGTCACGCACCGTCAGCGTGCCATCTCGCAGTTGCGTGGCGTCCTGACTCACCTTGCTCAGGCGTTGCGACACGGACGCCGTCTTGGGCACGGTATACCCAAGCAGCGCGCCGTCAGCGCACAGCAGGTACAACGGCAACGTGTTCCCGTTGCGAGGCGTGGTCATGAACAGCAGCGCTTGGGCGATCCTCGCTGGTGCGAAAAAATGCTGGGCCATTGCATCGTCAGCCGTAGCGATCGTTTCGGTCGACGCACACAAATACACGCCAATAATCGAATAACCCTGAGGTACTTTTCCATCATGGAAGATCGCCCTTAAATTCTCATGGCTATCTCTGAGAAAGGGCTGGGTGGCCACGTAATACTCCCGTCCGAATGCCTTAAGCACATAGCCGACAGCAACACGAGCCTGTGGTCGCCAATGGCGCTGGACGTGCCGGACGGCATCCAGAGGGCGTGTAAATATCGGACCGCATGGCGAATCGGCAGGTGTGGAGATAACCTCCCATGGCTTGGCCTGATATTGATTCAGTGAAAACCTGGGTCTTAACAGCCTGGGGCTACCCCACAAGGTATCGCCCTGCACCACGCGCAACTCGCCGGCGCGGACCACACTCTCGACGAAGTCCTGAGGCAGCAGGGCTTGGGTACGCATTTTCTGTTCGGCGAAATTGTCAACGAAGTCGCCGGTGTAGCGGCCATTGAGATTCAGGCTTTTTTTGAGCTGCGCCTCATCAATAGTGTCTGACAATTGATAGCTGAGTATCGAACCGGTGGGGCCGAACACGTATTGACGTTTGATCTTAGTGGTCTGGCGCAGTAGATGAGCCAGTACCTCAGTGGGAATCATGCTTTGGTAAACGGCTTTTTGCGTCGGCGACAGCAGTATGGGCACCTCTCGCTCCGGCAACGACCGGTAGTTGGCAACGAGGGTACTGCCGCCTGGGTAAAGCCCGGTAGCAATCGTAGCATCGGGGTAGACCCAACTCAGTGTCGCGCCCTGAGGAGGAATCAGCAGGGGCTCTGTCGCTACAAACAGCCCATTGACCAACTGCAGGACGACCCCGCCATACGTGCGTTTGTGCCCATTACCGACCAATGTCTGGGCGTGGCGCACGGCATCATCTGCAAACGCGAAACACGGGGTCAAACGGCGCGGCGCAATGTGTTCATAGCCGTTCCACTCAGTACCGACCAGCCCGACCTTGTCCCAGTAAAGGCTGACACGCACCACTTGCAGGTCGCCCCTGGCCGCCCAGTCCTGAATAAACGCCTGCGGTGTCTTCGCACCAGAAGACAGTTGGGTTCTTGCCTCCCCCAGTAACCGGTCGGCCTCGCCACCCTTTTCCAGGTTTATAGGCGAGGGTCTATACCGTAACAGCGCGCCGTCAAGCGTGGAAAAGTAAATCGCCATGTGTGCATTTTCATCCTCCAGGGCGCGAGTGAGCGCCGCCAACAATACGTCGGGCATGACGAAATGCTGTGTTAACCAGCCAGAGGCGCCCGACAGCCAGTGAGGCGACCATTGCTGCGAGCGGAATAAGGAATGCAGCCTAAACCCCTCGGGCAGTCGGTAGAGGTCCCGCCGGTGTACACGGGGAAACAGACGGTTCAGTTTGAACAGATCTTCTACGGTGCGCGCGCCAACCACTTCGGTGGCGATGAACTGTGGCCGGCTTTCATGCTTGAGCACAAAGGCAAAGCACGCCTCTTCCGGCAACCGACGCCCCTGCACTCGCGATTGCACGTCTCGAGCCGCCTCATCGGCGCTGGTAAAGATACCGCCATAGGTTATGTAATCAGGCGGACCGGATCGGGGGGCATAGGTAAAATTGGGCGACCAATCGCTGTAGACCACCGAACGTGGCCCCCACAATGCATTGCCCTGAACGATCTTGAACTCCCCAGCCACGGCCAGGCGCCGTACCCAATCGCCCGGCCGGATCTCACCGCGATCGAGGCGCCGCCCCAGGCTGTTCTCCCCGGCACCAGGCGCGATATTGGCCAGCAGCAACGCTTCTTCAGGTGACTGATTCGGCGTGTACTCCAACAGGCAGTCCTCAGCCCCGGACAAGTACACCACCCGTCGATCCTGAATGATCGAGTACATCTCTTCGGTGGAAAACACCTGCAAGTTGATCAAGGCTTCGTCCCGTGACCAGCCCCGCTGTTTAACCCAATCGGGGTCGACCATAGACAGCGCTGTGTGGGAGCCGTAACGGGCATACAGCTCATAAGGCTCTGGCGGAATCAGCGGGCCTGGTTCGTTCACCGGAAAAAACAGCGTGGACGCAAAAGGATGCACGACACTTTCCAGCGGTTGGGTGATCACAAAGCGACCATCTGCGTCCCTTAGTACATACCCGCCATAGTAAAAACTGCGCTGTTGACCGACTTGCTCATGGGCATACACCGCCGCATCACGGGCGGAGAAAAACGAGTGACTCAGTGTGGCCGAGTAAAGTGGGCTCAACAACGCCGAGCGATTGTCCACACTGCCCACTTCATGCCACAGCCCTCCGGACTGCACCACCCACAGCGGCGTGGCGTCGATCACCCTGCGCACATAGTTGCGTGGGCTCAAGGTGCCTGCGGTCAGCGCCGCCTGGGCGCCGTTGTCATTGATCGTACCGTCACTCGCGCGCTTGAACAGCTCGGTGGACAACGCCGCCGAAGGCACCTTGAGTTGAAGTAGGGTGTGGTCCAAGGCTCGCATGTACAGGTCCAACCCACGGCTGGGAGCGTGTAACGCCTCAGTGCTTTGCCCCTGTTGAATCGCCGCGACCACCTGTGCCGGGGAGAAAAACACGCTGGCGAGCCAGTCTTCCCGGGCCGACACCTCCTCTTTGGCGTACCAGTCGCTGAAGTAAATGGCCTCCAGGCGATAGTCGATAGGCAATTGCGGCGTACCGTCAGGGCCTTTTGGAAACACGCCATCCAACGCAAACAACGGCGCATGCCTGGGGGCTGCCACGGTGGCCACGTAGCGTTCTTCGGTGAGGTGCTTGAGCACATAACCCACCTGAGCCTCTGGCGCCGGCGAAGGTAGCGCCGTCATCACCGCCAGCTTCGCCTGATCAAAGACGCTTGAACACAACGGTTGCTCGGTTACCTCGGAGGAGGTAAAGGGTTCGAACACCACCCAATCGGCGGGTACCTGCCCGACAGAGCCGCCCCACCACTCGGTGGACACGATAAAACTCAGCGAACCGAAGCTGGAAACCTTCTTGATGAACTCGTCAAAAGGACCATAAACCCCGACAGGATTGTTGGCTGGCTTGCCGGCCTGCACCCACAACGCAAAACTGAATTCCGCCGGCGAACCGCTGGGGGTGTGACGAATCAGCGAACCGTCCGGCCCTGACAAATAAGCAGAGGGAAAAAAATTGCGCTCATACACATCCGAGTAAAAGTCCGTACCGGAGAAAAACCCAAGAAATGCCTTGGTCATGCGCTCATCGAAACTGGGGTTTCGACTGCTGATATGCGCATGTTGAGCAGGATGGGAGTGGTAACTGGCCACACAGGTATAGCCCGACGGCTGTAGAAAGAGGCCATCGTCTCCCAACGCCAATATATCGCGCAGATCAAACTGCAGGGTCCCACCCTGGAACGGGTAACTTGCGAAATACAGGCCGGCTGAATCGCGCAGAATCACCCCGCCGTACTCCACATCACGGCGTTCGCCGATGTGCATATGCGCCCAGTAGGCAGCATCAATCTCCTTGATAAACGCCGGGCTCAGCGTGGGCAACTTTGCAGCCCCACGGTTCGAACTGGCAGCCCGCTCTTCGCGTGACAATCTGATAGCCATGACCACTCCTTGAAAGAATGCCGAGGCACAACGCCCGGCCCCTTGATTGTCGGGGCCGGGCGCGGTTTCAGATCGGTAGATAAATAGCCTGCGTCGTCAGAGTTCGTCCCTGGCGGGATGCCCGGGTTGAATGGACTGGCGTGGCACTTCTTCACCGTTTTGCTTTGTCCATTCCACTTTCAACACGCCCCGACGCGGCCAGTAGTCGTCAGGCTCCAGTATCATCAAGACGCCATCGCTGGCTAGACGAGCAAGCCACTGCGAGGGAGGGTACGGCGTTGGGTCGAGGAGTCCGTCGGCAAACAGCTGTTCTTCGCGCTCCGTCCAGCCGGGCTGGTAATTGAGCAAGGCGCCCTGGCGTGTCGATAGATAGCAAGACCCACCCCGGGCCTCACCGACCCGTAACAGGTTGCGGTAAAAACCCAATGCTTGTCGCGACGCAAAATGCTCACTCACCCGCCGATCCTCGACACTGTCACCCTCGACGGCAGCCCTGGCCTTGAAGAACAAGTGGGCCGCGTAAAGCTTGAAGCCTGCGGGGTAGGCCGGTACCGGTGGGGATGGCGCCAGCAAGGTGCTTTCGTACAAAAACAGCCGCTGGGAAGCGTACGACTCAATACCCAGGTCGATCTGCGGCTGGGCTGCCAGGAACGCAGTACCCGCCGAGTCCTCCAGCACCAGCCCGATGAACTCGCCCGACGTACCGGCCCCAAGCCGGCGACGAGCGTCGCGGGCCGCGTCATCCGGGTGGGAAAAGAGCGGCCCGAATGTCAGTCCAGGATCTATTGCCGGTGCAGCACGACGCGGCATCCAATCACGAGTCACCCGGCCTTTAATGCTCCATATCGCACTCGTTACCAGCACCGTCAGCGGCACGCCCACAGCCACCTGACGTACATACGCCAGAGGCAACAACATGCTCCGGCTCAGGCGCGCCAGGTCGGTAGCCGCCGCGTTCATATCCATCCCGACGGGCACGCCATTGCTGGGCTCCAGCTGCAACCACGCACCGTCGGCACACCCCAGGAACACCGGCAAATACCCTTGCTTTTTCGAACCCCTGATACCCCAGGTTCGCGCCAGGTCGGTGGGCGACACAAAATTTCGATACACCGCGCTATCGGGCAAAATTTCCGGCTGCTCCGGCGGGCACAGGTACAACCCCTTTAACTCAAAGCCCTCTGGCGGCGCACCATTGAACAACAACCGATCCAATTTCAACGGTCCCCCGTCCACCAGCGTTGTCAGGCTGGCCACGTATTGTTCAACGTGACGGGCCTTGAGTACCACGCCATAGCTCAATACCTGACGAATGTCATTTTGCTCACGGACCCACTGCAACGCATCGTCCATCTGCACAAAAATCGGACTGAACGGAACATCCACTGTCACCCCGGGCCACTTCGTCAGCCAGCTTTCGACACGCCCCGCGCGGCCCCACGAACCGCTGCCCGTGACGACGCGCAACACCAGCGCGCGGGCGACCCGATCAATATATTCGCGGGGCTGCAGCGTGCCGTCGCGCAAGGAACGTTCGATCGCGTTGTCCAGCGGCTCGGCGCCGGCACGCACGCTCAACAACCCGGCGAGAGAGTGCTCAAGCGCACCGCCTTGGGTCGCCACACTCAACAAGGCGCCATTGGCACACATCAAGTATTCCAGGCCAGTAAACGTGTGCGGGTCGAGAGGGGACAGGTTGAGCATCGCGCCCAGGAAATCCGTCGCCCACATGTTCTGGTACAACTCCCGCTCACTGTCACTCAGTGCAAATGGCAGTTGCCCTGGCACCCGCGAGTGATAGCGGGCTACCGCGGTACTACCGCCCAGGAACTGTGACTGGTCAACCAATGAATCCAGGCGAATCCACCCTGGCGCAAAATCCTCCACGTACACCGCGACCGGTTCCGTGGCGGTAAACAAACCGTCGGTGCGCCGCAGGATCAGCCCGCCGTAAACCTGATCACGCGCGTAACCCATGCGCGTCTGTGCATAACGCGCGGCATCATCGGCACTCAGAAACACCGGGGCCAGTTGACGTCGGTTGATTTGTGCAAAAGGGACCCACTCGGCGCCCACTCGCCCCGGCTCGTCCCAGCACTCGCTGGTCGTCAATACCGTCAGTTGCCCATCCCGTGCCGCATGGCGCACGTACGCCTGCTCGGTCAGCGTCAACCCGAGCTTGGCCGGGAGCGCACGCGGATCGACTGCGCCCTTGTCGTCCTGAAACAACCACGAGGGCTCATCGCCGGTGCGGTACTCCAGCAAACTCCCGTCGAGCGGCGACAGGTAGAGCGTCAGGTCTTGCAACGGGTTCAAGCGACGCACGCCCTGCGGGTCGAACAGCGCGTGATAAAAATCATTGGCACCGATAAAGTGCCGGGCGACCCAGGCGGCATATCCGGTCAGGCTTCTGGGCAACCGGCTGGCCCGGTAGTAGACGCAGTGCACCGCAAATGACTCGATCAACGCTGGCGCACCGAATTCACTGGCGTGGTACAGGCGATCCAGCACCTCGCCCGGCACCGTCTGCGTGGCGACGAATGCATCGCGGGTCTTGTGCTTGAGCACAAACCCCAGGCCGCAAGCGTCGATTGCGTACGCCCGGCGCCCTCGCTCGCAGGCCTCGGCAACGGCCTCGCGGGCGCTGGAAAAGACCGGCCCCAGCTCGGGTTGCGCGGGCACCCCACGACGGTCAAGCACGTGAGGGGGCGACCAGTCGCTTTCGACCTTGCCAGGAGGCCCCCACAACGGGCTGCCCGCCACGACCCGCAGCTCACCCGCCAGGCCGAGCTCCAGCACGACGCCACTCGGGACCTGGGTCCGAGCCTGCAATTGCTGATGCAGCTGGCTGCCGCCACTGCCCGGCGCAGTCAGCTCGAACAACGACGTACCAGGCCCCGCCGTGAACGCTTGGAAGGCCAGCAGGCTATCTGGCGACCCGGACAAATAGGCCATCGCAATGGCGGTGCCCAGTGCGAGTATTCGATGGATATCGGTATCCATGAACATCTGCGCCGCAACTTGCGCCTCGACGCCTTCCCATGTCCGCCCCACCGTCTCGCTGCGCGCGCGCGAACTGTATAGGCCATACAGGCTCAACCCCTCGGGCAACTCGGTAGGCACACCGGCACTGTCGACGGCGAAAACCCGGCTCAAGTCGAAGCGGCTGGCGGGGTTCGCTTGCGGTAGCGTTGCGATGAAGCGCTGCTGTGCGTTCTGGAGAATCAGGCCGATGTACTCACGCTCCCTGCGGCTACCGATCAGCCCATGGGCATGCCGCGCGGCATCGTCTGCCAACACAAACACCGGGCTCAAACCCGGAAAGGCACGCTGTGCGGGCCGCTGCCAATGCGCGTTGATCTGGCCGGTGGTACGCCACAGCGCGCTGGTCTTCAGTACGCTCAAATCGCCCGCAGCAGCCACACGCCGTACGTACGCCTCGCCCGTCAGGCGCCCGCTGTCCAACTCGGCTTGCAGGCCGTTATCAACACTGCGTTCGGGCACCTGGTCCGCGTTGTAGAGCTTGGCTTCAGCCGTTGATCCGGAAAAGGTGTAGCGCAATTGCGCGCCGTCAAGGAGGCTGATGTACAGCGCACTCACGGCAATTTTGCCCAGGTACTTCCTGTAGAGCGCATGGGCCAATGTCTTGGGCTGAACAAACCGCGCATAGAGCCTTGGATATTGTACTGTCGACGGAACAGAGACAGCACCGGCAAACACATAGAACGCCTCGAAGTAAAAATTGTTCGGCAAGTAGAACCCACCGTCGGTGTCGGTGAGCAAGATTCGCAGGGGGTCAAAGTCCGCCGGCCGAGCCTCTATCGGCTCAGTCGCAGTAAAGGACCCCGAGCTCAGGTTCTTGAGTAAAAACCCCATTTGCTGAAGCTTTGGCCTGCGCAACATCAAGCGATGAGTCGCCGCCATGGCCCCCTCGGCAGTCGGGTAAACCTGGCTGAAATACGGCTGGTACACGAGCGTCTGCGGGCTCGCCGTAAACGCTTGCCATTGCGCAGTAAGCGCCCCCCGCCATCCCGCCCAGACGTCCGAGGTCACCACTACCGATACGTCACCGTATCCCATCAGCTCGCGGACATAGTCCTCCACGGGTGTGCGTCCAACAGGCAGCGACAGTCCTTGCTCCTTCGGTGGGGCTGTCATGACCGCCTCAGCGAACATTTGAGAGAAGAATCTAACCAGCGAACCCTCTGGACTGCCGGTGAAAAACAGCATGCCGTGCGAATGGGACGCCACGACCTCAATGGCACTTGGAACACTCTGGATCAGTGCAATGTGCTGCGCCGTCCAACTGGGCCGCAAACGTTGTATTTCAGCGCTACGGTCCACGTTGTGAAAATAGTATCCGACGTAGCGATAGCCCTTCGGCAACTGGCGGTCATGGGCGGACTCCATGGTGATGGCATCCGCAAACAGCAAGTTCTGCAACGTGCTTGCAACGGGTTGGGTCGCACAAAAGACGCCTTCGGCAGCCCTGAGAATGTAACCGCCCATGGACGTCACCAGGGGGGTTGGCAATTGCGCCATGGCATAACGAGCAGCATCGTCCGCCATCGGGAACGATGGACTCAGGGTGTTCGCCGATACAGTTTCAGTGTGCGCCGGCATAACGTAATCCTTTACTTGATCGTGGTTGATACCGGGCATCACGTGTTGCACGTTTGTAGGGTTCTTCCATGAATACACCTCATCATCAAGATTCGATAAATCAGGCCCGCACATCACAGTGCAGGCCTGAACATGTCCTCATCTTGAAAGCGTCGTCGCCAAGTGGGGTGCTACATAAATAACATCCTGCGCAAGCGCCTTACTGCCGTCGCAGCGCCATCAAGAACCGCGGCCACACTTGCCCGCGCGGCTGCCAGAACCTGTCCGGTTCAAGGACGTACAACTTGCCGGAACTGGCCAGGGTCGTGATGACTTGGCTGGGCTTGTCGCTGAGGTGATACGGCCAGTCTTCACGCAGCAGCTTGCTTTCACTCTGCTGATAACTGGGCAGGTACACCAACAACGCGCCGTTACGTGGAGTGACGTAGTAGCGGGCCCCCACCACGTTATCGGTACGCAGCATTTCTACAAACGCCCTGATTTCCTTTTGCGCGACAAAATTGATCGCCAGCGCCTGCTCATGCCGATCGTTCAGGGCTTCGCGCTCAGGTTCAAGCTTGTAGATCTGCTGCACGCCGATCACGTGATAGCCCGCCGGATATTTGGGTGATGGCTTGGGCTCGCGCAGGTTCATCACATGGCCGAACAAGCGCTGGTAGGCCGGTGTGGCGGCACGTAACCCCACCTCCACGATCGGCCCATTGTCCAGCACGGGATCGGTGACCAAAAAAGTGCTGGAGGGGGCAGTCCCATTGCCCAGAATTGCCCCCAGCCAGGCGTTTTTTCCATCATGGCGCAGGCGCCGCCAAAGGTAGCGCGCGGCGTCGTCGGCATGGGAAAACAGCGGGCCCAGGGCGACTCGCTCGTGAGCACCCGGTTTGTAGGCGATGGCCTCACGGTCTTTCCAGCGCTGCGTGACCGGCCCCTGGCTCGCCCAGATATCTCCGGTGACCAGCACCTCGAGCACGCCTGCGCGGGCAACCTGGCGCACGTATTCGATGGGGTTGTACGGACCGTTGAGTTTTTTCACATAGGCCTGCAACCGGTTGTGCGAATCCCAGTCACTGTCATGCACCGCAGCCTGATACTTGAGCAACCCACCGTCAGCACACGACAGGAACATCGGTAGGAAAGTGTCACCGTTGGCTTTGTATTCGCGCACGGCATTCAACGCACCGCGCAACAGGCTTGGGTTGACGAACGCCGCATAGACCGGCGAAGCGCCCAGCTCAGGCGGTTGCAGGGCCGGCGCGTGCACATAGAGCCCCTGCAGGCTGCACCCCGGCGGCAATTGCCCGCGTGGCCATACTCGGCTGGTGGGGAACTGCTGACCGTCGCTCCACACCGGCAGGCTGGCCATCCAGTGCCCGTTACCGGCCTTGATGATAAAGCCGAAGGTCAGTTCGCTACGGTCTCCCGCCAGCTCATGCACGTAACGGCCTACGTCATCGATATGGCGGAACACCGGGCTGAGGGCACGATCGGTGGTGGCGAAATTGCCTCTGTGCGGTGCGACAAAACCATGGGCCGGTTGCCAGCCTCGCGGCAGTTGCTGCACTGGCCCCCATAACTCACTGCCTTGCACCACCTGCATCGTGGCCGTCTTGAGTACCTGATTGACGAACTCGGTGGGCGTTTTACTACCTTCGCGCAATTGCTGCTCGATCAGGTTGCTCTGTGGGTCGTGGGGGGTGACGCTGGCCGGGGCCAAGGCCTGTTGCAACGCCTGGCGATCCAACGCCATCTGGCTTTTCTGTTGGGTCGTCAATAGGTCGCTGTTGGGGTAATCGCAGTTGAAACCGATCAATGAGCCGTTGAGCCCAAGCAAGTATTCATGGTTCCACAAATGATTGCAGGCGAACGCCTTGGCCAATACCGCGGTAGAAAACATGCCGCGATAGACCGCCAGTTCGTCCTCATCCAACAGAAACGCCGGCAGCATATCCACCCGCGAGCGATAGCGCGCGACCAGGGTCATGCCAGGCGCCAGGCGGTCCAGCGGCACGTCCTCGTCGGGCAGAATCCATTTGGGATCGAAGTCTTCCGTGGGTACCGGCATCGGTTCAGAGGCCACGAACAAGCCGTCCAGGCGCTTGAGGATCAAACCGCCGAAGACACGTTCCCGCCCAGGCCCCAAGCGCATCTGGGCATACCGCACCGCATCGGCCTGGCTGAAAAACGCCGGGCTCAACACCCTGCGGTTAAAGTCGGCGTAGGGCAGCCAATCTACCGTGAGCGTGCCGGCCTCATCCCAGCACTCATTGGCGACCACCACGCTCATATTGCACTGCACCACCACCTCTTTGACGAAGGCCTGAGCCGTCAGCAAGCCGCTGGCCAAGCGTGTATGCACGTCCTCGAATTGGCCGGATGCGTGTTTTTGTGGGTCGAACAGCGTCGTCGACACGGGCGCCTGAAAGCGTAGCAACGCGTTATCCAGGGTAGAGATGAACACCGGCAAGCTGGTCTCGCTGCCCGCCGGGCGCCAACGTTTGGCGGCGAGGAACGCGGTGTACAGGTCGGCGGACGAAATGAAATGCGCCGCCAGCCACTGCTGCGGGTTCGACAGCCCTTGGGGCGCCCACTGCCGGGCATAAAACAGCGCATGCAGCGCGAAGCCCTCGGGGTATGTATAAGCACCGTCATCCCCAGTGGCGAACAGGCTCGACTGGCTGAACAACGGAATATCCCGGTCACTTGGCACACGTTGGGACACCACGTATTCAGCCTTCTGCGCATGCTTGAGCACAAAGGCGAAGCAGGTTTGCGTCGAGCCGTGACCACGAGGCACACGGCCGTGCGCATCGGCCATCGCCTCCTCGGGGCTGGAAAATACCGCGCCGAACGCCACCTGCTGCGGCGCTTCGTACGCCCGCGGCAGCGCAAACGCCTGCCAATGCAGGGCCAGCGCACCCGGCGCGCCCCACAGGCGGCTGCCTCGCACAATGCGCAAACCCAGGGCCGCTAGTAGATTGACGCTGTTCTCGGGCCGGACATCGCCAGCACTGCGCCGCCGTATCATTACGCTGCCGTTGGCGTCCGGCTCAAGTTGCTTGAACAACGCCAGTTCAGCGGCGGAACCACTGAGGTCGTACCCGAGCAGCGCGTCTTCGGCGCTGGACAAGTACGCCACCGCGACCTGGTGCCGGTTGCCGATGAGGTAGCGCAGGTCATCATCGCCAAACAGTTGCCAGTCGACATAAGCCTCGTTGCGCGACCAGCCGAAACGCTCCATGCGCGTGCGGTCCAGCAGCGCGAGCGCTGTGCACGACGCGTACTGCCCGTGCAGCGTGAAGCCCTGCGGCACAATCAAGCTACCCGCGTGATCCGTCGGAAACAGCGCGCCCAGGTTGAACCGCTGCCCATAAGGACACAGCCAAGGCAGCGTGGCGACAAAACGTTGCCTGGCGGTTTGCAGGATCACCCCGCAATACTGCGCATCACGCTGGTGGCCAATCTGCTCGTGGGCAAACGCCGCCGCATCGTCGGCGCTCAGGAAAGGTTGGCTGAGGATCAGCTTCGGGTAGCGGAAAAACGGCACCCAGGTGCTGTCGACCGCACCTTCGACATCCCACATCGAACCCACCTGCTGCACCACCAGCC
>NZ_JACART010000046.1:844-3372 GCF_013386445.1 Pseudomonas sp. P7759 | reverse complement strand
TGGCCATCGAAGCCTCGGGCAACCCCGGCCTGTCGCGCCATAGCCCGTTGCAACGGCATTACCGCGACGTGCTGTGCAGCCGCGTGCATACCCCGCAGAACGACGCCGTATTGCAAGGCGTCGGCAAAGCCGTCTTCGCCCAACGCCAGAAGGAACGCACATGAGTCAGGTGATTATCGCCAGCCAGCTGGACGAAGATTTCAATGAAGTGATTCGCGAGCGCCTGGCAAAGATCCATCCCGAGGCCCAGGTAATCGGCGTGCCCGTTGGCGTACCGAGCGACCTGCCGCCCCAGGCCAATATCCTGCTGCTGCGCCCGATCAATGTGCGCGGCTACACCGCGCCGGACACCCCGCCACCGGGTTGGCCGTACGGCGCGCAATGGGTGCACCTGGTGTCGTCGGGCATCGATTTCTACCCGCAATGGCTGTTCAACGGCCCGCCGGTGACCACCTCCCGTGGCAGTGCCGCTGACAACCTGGCCGAGTTTGCCTTGGCCGCGATCTTTGCCGCCTCCAAGCATTTGCCGGACATCTGGGTAAAGGATTCGCAGTGGAATTTCACCGCGTTGCGTCCACTGAAGGGCACCACCCTGGGCATCCTGGGGTTTGGTGCGATAGGCGAACGCCTCGCGCAAAAAGCCCTGGCCCTGGGGATCAAGGTCGTAGCGCTGCGCCAAAGCCAGGCGCCGTTCAGTGCGGGCGTCGACGCCGCCCAGGACATCCACGACCTGTTCGCCCGCGCCGATCACCTGGTGGTGGCGGCACCGCTGACCGAGTCCACGCGGCAGCTCATCAACCGTGACGTGCTGGGCAGCGCCAAGCCGGGGTTGCACCTGATCAATATCGCACGCGGTGGGTTACTGGATCAGGAGGC
Source organism: Pseudomonas sp. P7759 (assembly GCF_013386445.1). Taxonomy (NCBI): domain Bacteria; kingdom Pseudomonadati; phylum Pseudomonadota; class Gammaproteobacteria; order Pseudomonadales; family Pseudomonadaceae; genus Pseudomonas; species Pseudomonas sp. P7759. Next base: position 2,496 of record NZ_JACART010000046.1, on the reverse strand, counting down.
CCTGCTGGAAGCGCTGGACAATGGTCAGATAGGGCTGGCATCGCTGGATGTGACCGAGCCGGAGCCGTTGCCGGACGGGCATCCGCTGTATACCCATCCAAGGGTGAGGTTATCGCCGCATACGTCGGCGATTTCGACAAATAGCCGGAATGAGATTGCGGATACGTTTTTGGCGAACCTGGAGCGCTACGTGGCGGGTCAAGCGCTGAATAACTTAGCTTACGTCTAACGCAAATCAAAATGTGGGAGNNAAGCCCGCTCCCACATGGGACCTGTGTTGACTGGGAGAAATCATTTGATGCGGTAGTGGAAGGTATTGCGTACCGCCGGCACCGGCACGGGCTTTCCATCGACGATCCTCGGCTGGTAGCGAAAGGTATTCGCCGCCGCCAGTGAAGGCCGCATGAACAGCGGATGGCAGCCGTCCAGCACCTTGGGATTTTCGACACGCCCTTGGGTGTTGACGGTGTACTCCACCGAACAATCGCCTTCGATGTTTTTGTCCAGGGCACGCTCCGGATAGTCCGGCGCCTCTTTGCTCAAGGGTTGGTACTGGCGGCTGTCGAAGGCCGGCGCGGCGGCCGGTGCTGCAGGGCGTGCGCGTTCCGCAGCGAGGCGCTCCTGGGCCAGGCGCTGCTGTTCCAGCTCGCGATTGCGCTGTTCAGTGGCCAGGCGCTCCTGTTGCTGTTCCAGCTGCTTTTCCTCGACCCGCTTGCGCGCCAAGGCGGCTTTTTCCAGTTTTTGTGCCTGGATCTGTGGATCGATCACCGGTTTCGCCGGCACGGGAATCACCACAGGCTCCGGCGCAGGCGCTGCGACGGCCACAGGCTCAGGCACGGGAGCTGGCGTCGGCGCTGGCGGCATCATCACCAACTGGGTATGCATCACCCTCGGCGTTTCCACCGGCGGTCTATCTGTCGACCCGCCCAGCATCAGCGCCGCCAGGACGCCCACATGCAGCGCCACCGCGAGGCTGGCCGCCACGCCGTTTCTCCAGAACCCGGAAGGCTCCCCAGGTGCCACCGCCAGCATCGAACTGTGCATGATCATCGCCGTCATTGCGGGGCCTCGGTCACCAACCCCAGATTGCTGACACCGCCCTTCTGCAACACCGCCATGGCCGCCACGACCCGGCCGTAGCCCGCGTTGTCGTCGGCGCGGATATACACCTGGGTGTCGCTGCGCGCCGCCACCACCTGCATGACCTTGGCGCCCATTTCGTCGAGGGTCACGGCGCTGTCGGTTTGGTGGGTGGTGTCGAGTTCGCCGCCCAGGTTCCAGAAGTAGCCGCCGTCGGCCTTTACCGACAGCGTGAGGATTTGTTGGCGGGTGTCGGTAGCCAGGGCCTCGGCGGCGACCTTGGGCAGCTCGATTTTTACGCCTTGGGTCAGCATCGGCGCGGTGACCATGAAGATCACCAGCAGCACCAGCATCACGTCGATGTAAGGCACCACGTTCATCTCGGCCTTGGGCCCGTGCTTGCGTTGCGGCCTGGTCAACATCGGTTTGCTCCTTGCTCAGGCGGCCACGGCCAGGTTGATCGGCGTACCGCGCAAGGTGCGGTGCAGGCGCACTTGCAGCTCGTTGCCGAAGGCGTAGTAGCGGGTCAGCAGAGTCTGGCCACGTGCGGCGAAACGGTTGTAGGCAATTAC
>NZ_JACART010000046.1:0-834 GCF_013386445.1 Pseudomonas sp. P7759 | reverse complement strand
CGGTGCCGAACAGGCCGATGTAGGGGCTGACCGAACCCACGGTTGCCAGAAATTGCAGGCCCTTTTCCAGCTCGATTTCCTGCTCGGTAATCGCCACCTGCAACGCGCGCTCGACCCCTTCCAATACGGCCGGATCGTGGCCCTGCAGGTGCTGGTATTCCTGCACCCCGGCGATAAAGATCGGCGCAATGCCGCCCTCGCCCGCCTGCACGGTTTCGCGGTACAGCGGCTGCAAGTCCGCAGCGCTACGAAAGCGCAGCACAAAACCCTTCAACTGGCGCTCCAGGCGGCGCAACACACTGGCGCGCTGGATGATCAGGTACCAGCTGAGCAAGGAGGCCAGCAGCAACGTCACCATCACCGCCTTGACCAACAGGCTGGCGTCACTGATCAAACCCCAGATCGTCATATGTTCCATCGTCGCGTGCATGGTTAAGCTCCTATTCGATTAAAAAGTGATGACCGGGTGATGACGCCTACGGCAATTTAAGTGCGCGGGTCACCTCAGCCCAAGGCACGAACTTGAAGTTCTGGGTCTGCTCGGGCATGCGCTTGCGGCCGTCCTGCACCACCAGCAGGCCCTTGCTCCAGGGTCCGCCGAGGTTGATGGCGGTGACTTCCAGGCCATCGGTTTCCGAAGCACCATCAATCCCCGCTGCCGCATTCAGGCCGACACGGAAGGCGCCGTGGGTGGCGAACGGTGGCTCGGCATCCAGCACTAGGTAGCTGTCATTGCCTTGGCTGGAGACCACCAGGTAGTCGCGTTCATGGCTCTGGTAGAGCGCCAGGCCCTCGACATCCGCATGCAACTGCGGGCCGACCTTGATCACGCTG